>NZ_JBHSHL010000041.1:0-1104 GCF_042652965.1 Filifactor villosus | reverse complement strand
GAGCAGTTCATTTGGCATCGATCGTTTTATGGTTAAGATGCCTTGTTTAATTTGTGTAGACACGCTCTAAAAGAAGGAGGAGATAGATTTTGTGAGAAAGAACTTGAGAAATACAATATAATCTATCCTTTTTATAGCCACTCTAATCGCTATAATCAAGGGGTGGGATCTTCATATGTAGGAGACTATTATATCCCGGGCTCCTCCCTGAAGGGAGCTTTAACATCGAAAGTAAATAGGGAAAAGCTTGATGGAGGAGTTTTGACGTGCACAGATATCCAAGTAAAGGCTTGTCAAATTGGGATCTTCTCTCTAAACAAAGTTCAATATTTGTACCCAAAGACAGCACAAAACAGCCGAGAGGAAGAACAACAGGGGCAAGAAAAGATTCCGAAATTGGAAGAGTTTTTTCCGAATATAGGAGTAGAGCACTTAAAATCGGGACAAGAGCTGACAGGAGAGATGGCAGTAGATGATTCAAAAATACTGTTAAACGATCTATGTAAAGATCTTAACAAACTGATGATATTAAAGATACAAAACTACAAAAATGAAGTGGATCGGATAACTAAGCCGAGGAGTGAAGAAAATCGAGCCCCTTTTAAAAAGTTAGCATCGGATAGTCGCTTTAAGATAAACGATTCTAAATCAAATAAGGATAACATTGAAGTACTGGAACATTTAGTGGAAGAATTAAATCGTTTGGAAAAAAGAGTTGATGAATATTCGACAACTCACAGTAAGAAAGCAGTTCTTTTCTTGGGAGGCTATAAAGGTCTTTTGGGATCCATAAGCGAAAACTTGGAGAATAAAGAAGAGTTTCAGTCTGCATTTTATATTGATAAGGCTACGAGGCTGCCGTTTGGGATTGTGCAGATAGAATTTTGTGAATAAAGATGGGTTATATATTGTAATTTTTAGAGTGTGTCTACACAAATTAAACAAGGCATCTTAACCATAAAACCATCGATGCCAAATGAATTGCTCCAACAAAGCAGGAGACGCTCTTTGCATAACGGGTAGCGATCCCTCGAAACTGTTTTAACTTCAAAAAGGTGTTCTCAACAAGATGGCGATACTCATAAAGAGCCTTATCGTACTCTC
>NZ_JBHSHL010000040.1:0-6634 GCF_042652965.1 Filifactor villosus | reverse complement strand
GTGATTGATTGGACCGGTTTTCAAAGAGATTTTTTGTTGTTTGTGGACCATTTTTAGATTAGCATATACAAAGTTTTTATCTTGATTTATTTCAACTTCATTTTCTAATGGTTGAATAATTAAATCATCTATAATATTATAATAACTTTTAATCTCACAGTATAACTTACTGTTATCTATATATATCATTAATTTTCCCTTCTACTATCTTTAAATGAACATAATCTTCCATGTATCAATTATGGAATACATATTTTTTTCAAATTTCCAATCTGATTTAGTTCTATTTTAACTTCAACACCGGATTTTTCAAGAGATTATTGATAAGGTCGGTGTAAATCATCTGATCGACCACTTCCGTTATGCTTGTGATTCTTTGCCCTGCATCTTTGGAAGACGCTCCGCAATGATAGATTCGCTGATGTTCGGTATTCCAGTCGATAATAATGTATCTGTCATGAAACTCTCCACCGGATTTTTGGAATGTTATCTTTCTAAACGGATATTCCCTACAGAAATCCTGATATTCAAGGGTGTGAAGTCCTTTGCCGATGTTATCGCTGAATATAATGACTTCTACTGATGAAGGGACATCTTTTAACAAGACCAAAGTTTTCACTCCGATGTAGTTATCGACGATATAAATACTCTTTTTCGCTATGCTGTAAATGTCCTTATAAGCAAGATTTGCTTCGATCGGTTGTCCGTTTAAGATTAAGAATCCATATTTAAGCTGTGGATTGCTGAGGTCAAGAATCAGGTCGGACAGTTCGGATTTATGCACCACATTATTTAAGGTGTCCATCACTTCCGCCACCTGATCTTCCACATCTATTAAATCTCGTCTTAAATCCTGCATTTCCACAACATTACTTGTAATCTGCATCGAAAGTTGTAAAAACTCTCTTTTCCCAATCAACCCTTGATTTTCTACGATGTAGTCTTTCATCTTCTTAAAGGTACGAATCAGAGCTTTACTCTGCTTGACTGCAAGCTCTCCTTTGAGAACTGTCATCAGCATATAGATTCCTTGCTCGGTAAAAGCATGAGGATTGTACTTAATATTACTACCTCTTCCTGCACTCTTGTTCAAGGTCACATTTTGTGACCTTGAAAGTTCAGATACTTCTTCGTCGGTTAATTGGAACATAAAATCTTCATCAAATTTTTCAATATTCCTTTTTACTTGCTGATTAAAAGCCTTTGTTTCATACCCATAAATTTCGGCTAATTCAAAATCAAGCATAACCTTTTGTCCCCTAATAATATAAATCTTTTTTACAAGGGATTCATGATTTACAATCATCATTTCATCTTTTTTATCCATTTCTTTATCCTCTTTATTCAAATTTCCAAACAATCTCCACCTTGTCCTTGTCATAAACATAGATTTTGTCTATGACTTCGTTGATCCAGTCTAAAACAAGTTCTCCTTTTGCTACCGCTTCTCTTAACTTATCGACATTCAGATGATGTCTTGAAGCGGTATTTTCTTGTATCTTATCCTCTATGATGGCTATTTCCTGTTCGATGTTCTTTGCTCTTTTTGTCAGGGATTCTCGTTTTGCGAAATACTCATCTTTCTTTATGATACCTTGCTTATGCCTTTCGTAACACTGCATTTTGGAAATTTGGTTCTTTTGTTATTCCGCTTCCAATTTTTTCTTTCGCTCAAGCAGGCTTTCACAAATACTTTCCTTGACTCTATACTCAATCCTTCTCGTCTGTTCTTCCTCAAGAAAATGCTCGGTGTAAAGCTGAATTTCTTTTGCCACGATTTCTTCCAGTACCAGAGCTTGTATCTTTCCTTTCATACAGCCATAGTCCTTCGCCTTGTACCGATACGAACAGTAATATCCGTCACTTTTTCCGGAGTAAACGGTATAACTCATCTTATGATGGCATTTCCCGCAATAGACTTTATCCTGAAGAATATGGAAATGCTTCCGTTCTCGACTGATATGTTTTGCATTGCTGCTTAATCGGTTTTGAACTTCCGCAAAATCCTCTTGGGATATGATGGCTTCATGCATATTTTCACGTATAATCCAGTCCTCGCTATCCATCCATTGTCGATGATCCGAGCCGACTTCATACACTCTGGTCTTTCCGCCAACGATAGCTCCGGTATAAACTCGTTGGGTTAAGAGATAGCGAACAATCTGTCCTGTCCAAATCCCCGTTCCTCTTTACAACCCTATGTGCTTACCGGGTGTTAAGACTTTTCTCTCATTCAAGTCTTTGGCAATCGCAAGCATACTTTCTCCGCTTAAATACCTTGCAAACACTTCTTTCACAATCGGTCTTACTGCTTCATCGACAATCAGCTGATGATGGTCCTTTTCGTCTTTTACATATCCATACGGTGCTTTTGATCCGAAGTAATAGCCTTTCTCTTGTCTGATTTTTACAGAGGAACGGATTTTTTGTGAAATATCCTTGGAATAATAGTCATAGACAAGATTCTTAAAAGGAATTTCCAAGCTGCTGATTCCGTTTTCATTGTTCTTACTGTCATAGTTGTCATTCACCGAGATAAATCGAACTTGCATAAAAGGAAAGATCTGCTCAATATAGGCTCCGGATTCGATATAATCTCTGGCAAAACGAGATAAGTCTTTTACGAGTATGGTCTTTACTTCATTTTTCTTTACAAGAGCAATCATCTTTTGAAATGCGGGGCGATTAAAGTTTGTTCCGGTATAACCGTCATCGATGTGTTCCCTGATCTGAACACCTGTAAATTCTTCTCTGGAGCGGATATAATCCTTTAAGATTTCTCTTTGGGAAGTGATACTGTTGCTTTCATCTTGCTGATCGCCATCTTCCAATGAAAGTCTTAGATAAAAATCTACGGTATTCATATCAGTCCCTCTTTGTCTTTCTTCCGAGCTTTTCGGTAATGACCGGTGTTTCTTCAAAATTGAATTGGATTTCTACCGTATGGTCTTTCCGATGAATATCTTATCTATGATGGCTTTCACAAACTCTTTGTCCCATTTCTTCGTCTTGCCCTTAAAGAGAGCTTTCAGATACTTGTGCTTTTCTTCGAGCCTTCGTTTTTCTTCTTCAAAGATGGCAATTTGCTTTTCTTTTAGGTGTTCCAGTTCTTTTTTCTTCTGATGAAGATGTTCCTTTTCTCTTTCAAAATCTTCCTTTCTCCAATCTCCCAAGACATACTTTTCGTAATACTCACTTTGAAGCCTGCTCAGTCCTGAGATTCTTCTGCCGATTTCTGTCAGTTCTTTTTCCTTTTGCTGCTCCACTTCTCTTTTTTTATCCGCATACCCGTCTAAATATGCCTTATAGCTTTTCTTATTGTTTAAAAGAATGGTATCAAATGCAGCTTTTACGGTATTTTGAAGTGTCACCTCTGTAATTGCTGTTCCGCATTTTTCCGCTTTGTATTCTCCAAATCGGTTACAGCTAAAGTAAAACACCGTTCTTTTCCCGCTTAATTGTCGATGGACGCTCATTCTTTTTTGACAAAGGTTGCAGTAAACCATACCTCGAAAGATCGTATCGTCTTTGGCAGCCGCATTTTCCTTTCTGCTTCTTTTTATCGGTGGTGATTTTTCGGAAATTTTCTCTTGCACTTTCTCAAAAGTATCCATCGAAATAATGGCTTCGTGGGCATTTTCGGTTACTGTCCAATATTCTTCATTAAGTCTTTCTCTTGGCTTCCCTTCATAAAGGTGTTTTTGATTTCTTCCCTGTATTAAAGTTCCGGTATAGGCACGATTTTTAAGTACCTGTAAAATCGTAGTCGGTTGCCATATCCGAATCGGCTCATCACCATCAGAAACCGCCTTTTTATATCTCCGATAATCAGTTGCAATACACACTCTTTTTTCCAAAAGAAGTTTGGATATATCCAGTGTACTCAGTCCTTTCAGATAGGCATCAAAGATTTCTTTGACGATGGGAGCTGTATTTTCATCCGGATATAAGCGTCTAATTCCATCTTCATCTTTTCGTGCCACATATCCATAAGGAGCCGCTCCACAGATGAATCCGCCTTGTTTGATCCTCATCTGATGAGAGCTTGATACTTTCTTTGAAATATCCGTTGCATAGGTTTCATTGACGATGTTTTTTAGAATCACTTCCAGTGATTTATTGGGATCATCCATGTGGAAAGTATCTAAATTGTCATTGACCGCCACAAATCTCACCCCAAGAAACGGGAAGATCTTTTCAATGAAATTGCCAAGTTCCGTATAGTTCCTTCCAAACCTCGATAGATCTTTTACAACAATGCAGTTGACTTTCCCCATTCGTACTTCATCCATCAAGTTTTCAAAGTCCGGTCGCTCGAAGTCCGTTCCCGTCTTTGCAATATCTTTATAGATTCCTGCTAAACTGAAATCCTCACTTTTTTGAATGAAGCTCTCGCAAAGAGCAATTTGATTTTCAATGGAGTCGCTCGGTTTCTCTTTCTTATCTCTTGAGATTCTTGCATAGATTGCCGTTTGAAAGCTGTTTATACTTTCTTTGCTGTGCATTTCTTCCGACTTCATTCTTCTGTTTGCCGTTCTTGCCATCTATACCACCTCCCTGATTTCAGGAGTTTTAGAGGTATAGCTGCTCAACTTATCCAGAATCTCGATTATTTCGTCATAGTTAAACTGAATTTCTATCTTCTTATCTTCCGAAACATAGATTTTATCAACAAGTCGAACAAGAAGTCCTCTTTCTAAAGTACCGATATTTTGATACTTTTTGATGTCTGCAAGAAAACTCCGATTGCCCAGACTCTTTTTATAGAGCCTTGCAATTTCCTTGCTCTGCTTTTCTAAAATCAGCTCACTTTCTACGATACGATTCGTGTAAAACCCTCTCATATCATAGAATTCTTCTTCCGCAATAATGCCTTCCTTCAGGTCTTGATAAAGGGAAGATTTTAAAAGCTCAAATTTCGCCTTGCTTTTCTTGGTGTATTCCTGTCTTTTATCTATTTTTTGAAACAGTTCATAAGATACTTCCATCTCTTTGATTTTCTCTGAAACAGTTTCGTATTCCCTAAGATACTGAATATAATGACGAATCATTTCAAGCACTGTCCTTTGCAATTCTTCCTGCTTTATGGAGTGCCTGCTGCAATCCTGCCCCTTATTGTATGATGAGCAAATATAATAGACGGTCGGTGTTTTCCCTCGTTTATCGACTTTCTTCGTCATCTGTGCGTTACAGTCTTTGCAAAAGAGAAGTCCGGAAAACAAATCCGCTTTTTCTCCGACCGTTTTCGCCTTAATATCGCATTTCAAAAGTTTTTGGACGATTTCAAAGTCATGGGGATCAATAATCGCTTCATGGTTATCTTCAATTTCAATCCAATCGCTTTTGTCTTTGGAAACCACTTTATCCAGCTTATAATTGATCTTTTCTCGTTTTCCCTGTTGAAGTATTCCAATATAGACCTCATTGGTTAAAATGCGATTGACCGAAGGCGTATCCCATTTGGCAACCGCCTTTGTGCTGAAGCCTGTCTTATACCTTATTCCCTTTGCCTTTTTATGCTCCATCGGTGAGGGGATTCCATTATCGTTTAAGTGTTTGGCAATCGAGTAGGAACTGTATCCTTCCAGTTTCATGGAGAAGATTTTTCGCACCACATCTTCCACTTCTTTATCAATTACTATTTTGTGCTTATCTTCTTCATCTTTCTCATAACCGTAAGGAGCATAGTTTGATATAAACTGTCCTTGTTTTCTCTTTACTTTACAAACACTTCTGACCTTTGCGGAGGTATCCCTGCAATAGTTGTCGTTGATGAAAATTCTTGAAAGGAATCACCAGATTCTTTTCCGTTTCACTGGCTGTGAAGCTGTCATAATTGTCATTTAAGGCAATAAACCTGATGTCAAGAGAGGGGAACACTCTTTGCAAATATCTTCCGCTGTCAATATAATCTCTGCCGAAACGGGATAAGTCTTTTACCACAATGCAGTTGATACTGCCTGTGATCACATCCTCCATCATTTCTTTAAATGCCGGTCGCTCAAAATGGATTCCTGAATATCCGTCATCCACATATTCGCCTGCAAGCTCCATCTCCTCGTTTTTATCAATGTAATCTTGGATCTGAAGTCTTTGATTGGAAATACTGTTGCTTTCCGCCTTGAAATCTTTATCGTATTTTTCATCATCCTGAGATAGCCGAAGATACATGGCTACCCGATAGGTATCTGAAATTCTTTTAGACACAACAAAACCTCCAAACTTTCATATTCTTTTTCAAGAGAAATATGATAACTTGGAGTCTTTTCAAGCACTTATTTAAGTTGTATCCCTATTTGATTCGTATTATACCATAAATTCGAAAAAAAGTCTTCCCCTTTTATCATATTTTTAATCAAGCAGCATCGCTTTCTTTTCTAAATAGGACAAAAAGCAATCCGCTAAACTTCTTCCGTTTCCTGCATAACTGCATTTGACGATAACATTTCCGACTTTCATAAAATACATGGAAAGCGGATCCATATTCTTCTTGTTCTTTATATCTTCAATGTCCGGAACGAGTCTTTGATCAATCTCATCCACCGACATATTTTTGTATCTTGTTAGAGCGTGTCTACACAAATTAAACAAGGCATCTTAACCATAAAACGATCGATGCCAAATGAATTGCTCC
>NZ_JBHSHL010000039.1:0-14548 GCF_042652965.1 Filifactor villosus | reverse complement strand
GAGAAACAAAAAAGGACAAAAGATCAACTACAAAATCAACAAGAGACGTTCACAGAGCAGGGAGAAGAGTACGAGATCGAAAGGACAGATCAAACGAAGAGAGAGGGAGAAATCATCGATTCGATCCAAAGTAGAACACGTCTTTGGGATCATCAAAGCAAGGTTTGGCTATCGAAAGACGAGATATAAAGGACTTAAGAAACAGGAGGCGAAGCTAAATATCCTGTGTAGCTTGGCGAATCTATTAATCGCACAGAGGCGGAGCCTGAGTGCTTAATTTGTTGTGCCCGAAAAACGAAAAATCGGGCACAACAAAGAGAAACATGGAGATAACGGGGAATAAATATCAATTTTTTATACTACTATTCTTTTGAATAGTGGATATAAACAATCTGTGACCCATAGGAGACAACATAGTTTTTCGTCATCGAAAAATAGATATATCCACACTTCTATTGAAAAATAGTATTACCCTGTTATCCCCATTCTTTTTTTATTTTGCCAATTGTGAGGTCTTTCCTTAGCATTTTTTGTGTGCACTGTAAAGTGTATCTTGCCAAAAACTGACATGACAAATTGTGAGGAGGCTTATGTAATGGATGACATCACTGTACAATGTGGCCAAGGAATAGTGAATATTCGAGTAGGGGCTATAATTCTTAATGGTGATAAAATTTTGATGGCTTCGAATTCGGATGTTGACTATTTATATTCTGTTGGTGGAAGAATTAAGTTTGGAGAATGTGCAGAAGAAGCTATAAAAAGAGAAGTTTTAGAAGAACTTGGAGTAGCTTTGGAAATAGAACGTTTAGGAATTATTCATGAGAACTTCTTTTATGGGAGCGATAAAAAGTTAATATATGAAATATCACTTTATTATTATATGAAGATGAATGAGAACGATGCTACTTTCAAAACCGAAAACGTTGAAAATGATAGGCGAGAATTTTATGAATGGGTTGATTCCAGTGATAAAAGAAAAATGTATCCTGATTTTTTGTATGAGAAGGCTATTGACCCTTCAAAAGGAATCATACACATTTGTACAGATGAAAGGCTAAAAGAGGTGAAGTAGTGAGAACAAATATATTATTGAGTAAGCTTAATTTTGATGCTAACTGGGCTAAAACTGCAATAGGAGAGGAACTAGTAGGACATAAAAAAGTCCTTGTCATGCCGTTTTCTTATTGGGATAGCGAGGTCTATGATTTAGATAGTTGGAATAATGTTTATAGACCAAATAGAAAGTATTTTGAAGAAATCTATGCGCCATTTTCATCATATGGATATGAGCGAAATCAATTTAAATATATTAATTTTTTTTGCGATTCACAAGATGATATAAAAAAGGATTTATTAGACGCAGAGGTGCTTTTTTTAACTGGCGGTGCACCTGATTTATTTATGGAACGAATAATGGCAAAGGGTATTTTGCCATATATAAAGTCATTTGATGGCGTTGTGGTCGGGTGCAGTGCAGGGGCAATGATTCAGTTTGATAAGTTTCATATAACGCCGGGACCACTTTATCCAGACTATAAAGTTATCAACGGTATCGGAATGGTAGATATGGATATGGGAATAGAGGTTCATTATGCATCTACGGTGGCTCAGCTTGAAAGTATTGAAAAAACAAAAACAGAGTATTCTTCCTTGCTATTGTTGGATAATGAGAGTGCATCAATCGTAAAAGATGATAAAATCCAATTGTTAGGAAATGCAAAAATAATAAAAAGATAGGAGTTTTTGGACTATGAATGGAGTTTATTTGGCAATAAGTATGACATCAAATTGTAATTTGAAATGTTTTTATTGTAAGCCTACGGGTGAAAGTATAAGTGGGGAAGTAGGTACTATTTCGTATGACGAGTTTTGTAATATTGTATCTGCGACCTATCATAAAGGAATTGACAAATTCAGACTGACAGGTGGTGAATGCACTATTGTGCCATATTTTGAACAGGCTATAGAATTTATTATGAACATGGGAGCCGATACAAGGATAAATGTTTGTTCGAATGGTTGTAAATTAAAAGAGTATATTCCTGTTTTGTCAAAATACAAAGATAGAATAAATGTTAGAATATCCGTTGATTCAATTTGTGAGTATTTAAATGGTTATCATTTTCCAAAGTGGTTATCTCCGGAAACAATTGGCTGCACAAAATTGCTGTTAGAATCGGGAATTAGAACAAGATATAACATTGTAATTACTAGTTATAATATTGAACAGGTTAAAGAGCTTGTTGAAAAATCATTAAAACTTGGCGTTGATATAAAATTATTGGATTTGTATGTTCAGGATATATATTTGGGGGGAAAAGGAACCTCACAAGAGTTTTGGGATACTACATATCAATCGCTATCGCAGTTTAGAAAGTGGCTTGAAGATATAAGCGATAGATTTGTGGAAAATTATTGGGACGATAGTGCATACGGAATTCCAATGAATGCTTATTTTGTTGGGGATCAATCAATTGTTTTAAAGGATTCATCAAAGGGTGCACATTTTTCAAAGTTCTGCATTAATAAGTGTAACAAATATAGCAAGTGCCAAGAGGGAATATATGTTCCGTTTGTTTCTGTCGGAAGTTTATTGCATATCAATGGTTGCTATAATGAAGCTCTTAGATGGAATCTAAAAAATAAAAAAATTGAGGAAATGGAAAATGCTTTTTCAGAAATGCTGAAATTGTTTGATGAACTTGTGGTCAAAACAGAGTCAGCAGCAAATTTCAGTGGACATCATACATGTGTAGGTGATGAAAATGAGTGATAAGTTTGATTTTATGGGTCAAGTTAAGCATATATCTGGTTATATGTTTGTTGTTTTATTTGATTTAGACGATAAATATTTAATTGCCCATCCAAAATATGATTTGAGAAATGGAGTCTGTCGAATTTCGAATCCAGTCGATCCAAATAGAAATAATCAATTGGATGTTGAGAAAACAGTTAAATTTGGAAAGAAAGATTATCTTATACATAAGGACGACATAGTGGAGTATTATCCTTGTTTTGGAATAGATAACAATCTTTTGATCGGAACGGCTAAATCTGAAAAAACGTGCGCAGCACTAAGAGAACTGATAGATCTTTTCTCTAAGATTATTCCAAAAGAAAATATTGGTGTAACTGGAAGTTTGGCAACTGGTAATGCGTCGGATGGATATTCTGATATTGATATTTTATTAAAAGAGAAAGATTTTCGTGAATTAGCGAGTAGTAATATTTTTACAAATGCTAATATTCAGATAAGAGATAAGAAACAGTGGGTGGAATTTTATAATCACTATGGAGTTTTTTGTGCATTGAATGCTGAAGAATTTGCTGACGCAGCGTTAAATAAATTCCAGCAATTTATTTACAAGGGAATACCTATAAGTATTTTTATTGATGCCGGAAGAGATTTCTTACAGATTACAAATAGTTTTTCTACAACTGACATAGGCTTAAATAACATGGTTGTATTGAAGGGTCGAGTAATCTCTGAAAACTTAATAAAACTTCCGGGTTATATTTTTGTGGAATGCAATAATAGGATATCCGTTATAGTTAATTTACATCGTACGTATCAGAATTGTTTGTATTTGGGAGACGATTGCGAAGTGAAGGCAAGAACTAGTTCGTTCACTGATTTGTATATTGTGAATTATGATGATGTATGTTATATCAAGCGGAGAAACGGAGATTAGTTATGATAAATGAGTTGATGTGGAGAATAACATATAGATGTAATAAAAAATGTCAATACTGTTTTAATGAAATTTTTGAAGATAAAGTAAATCATCTTTGCGAGGAAAAGATGGATATAGATTATTTGGAAAGATTTGTTAAAAAGTTTGGTATAAAAAAAGTCTATGTTAGCGGCGGTGAGCCAGCTGTTATTGATAATTTGGAAGAAGTGATAAATAAAATATCTTCATTTGCAACGGTTGTTTTGTTTACAAATGGTTTGCTATTTGAAAAATATGATTTTCAACAGATTGCAGAAATGCCTATTGATGCGGTAAACACAACAATAGATTTGGTGGATATTATCAATTTTTCAAAACATTTTGAAGTTATTATGGATAAATTTAAATCTGTTAAATTGAGTAATGCATCTATGAAAATGAACGTGCAAATAATGATAGATAAGCAATATTTTGATGTGGTTAATAGTGACGGATTTAAATTTATGAGTTCGGTAGTTGATAGGGTTTTGTGGCAACCTTTGACTGTTACAGAAGAGAATTCGTTGTATTCTATGACATTGGAAGGGATGGATTCGAAAGAAGCAGAAAAAATCATAGTAGATCTGAAGAAAAGAAATCAAGGTGAGATGTTTGAACATATCACAAATCTGTCCGAGGTTTTAGGTGACCTGGGTGGGAAAAGTTGTTTGATGGGAAGAAAATATATAACGATGAATCCAGATATGAGCATTAATATATGCCCGCATATCAATGATTACGTGGTTACGGAAGAGGAATTGGAGGAGATTGATAAAAAATCAGAATCATTTTTGTGCGAGAAGTTTAGTATGAGATGCTTTTGCCTATACAGTCATTTAAAGAGAAGATTTATGTAATTGCCAGAATTTATTTGAAGTAAAGGAGGATAAGTATGCATATTAATATGTCTTTTTTAGAACAAGAGGATCTTTGTGAGATTTGTAAGGGTGTTGTTCAAGGACGAATTCTTAGCTTAAATATAGGAAAGAACCTCTGTATGGGTGTTGTGCACATTAATTGTGGGTATAGTATGTTTCGATTTGATAGGGAAATATATGAATCTAAGAGGGTACATAGAGGAGATATCATTTCCTTCTTAGCTGATATGTATGAACATGATGGAAAATATGGAATTAATATCAACACAATATTAGATTTTATTTCATGTAAAGGGACTTTACCAAATAAGCAGTTTAAAGGTGAAACGGAGAATAATAGAATTGTACAATGTTTATTTGAACCTGAAAAATTTGAGATGATTAAACGATATTCTGATGTATTAAAGGCGATGAGAATAGAGTTGTATAATAACAAATTTGATGAAATTAATACGCCAGTATTGTTTCAGAAACAATCACCTAGTAACGCAGAGAGTTTTCATGTTGAAACTGTAAATGGACAAACATTATACTTAAAATCTATACATGAACATTTGCTTAAGCCATATCTTTTGCTTGGCTTCGAAAGGGTTTTTGAAATAGGGGCTGTGTTTAGGAATATTGGTTACTCACATGAATATGATTGCGAATTCCATAATTTGGATATGTGGCTTAAGGGAAGCACATTGAACGAATTAATTGATTTGTGTTTGCGGATGACGAGGGTTGCTTCAATGGCTGTTGGCGGTAAAGAATTAATGTCAGAAGTGTATACATTTGAACAATATGTCAATGAATTTGGTCTCGTTGCGGCAAATGATAAAAAAGTAAAAGAGCATATTAGAAGTAATGGCTATGGAAAAATAATAATCATAAAAGAACCTAAAAGATTGAAAAATTTTCATATAAAGGAGACAGAAGATAAAGAGCATAATCAAGAGTTTCATGCGTACATTAATGGTGTATCATATGCCCATGGTTACTGTGTTAAAACAGATATGATTAGTGTGGACGAGAGTTTACCGAATGAAAAGTGCCAAATCTTTGAGGAATACGCAATATATGGTATCGAAGAGTTTGGCGGTGTTGGAATAGGAATGCAAAAAATGATGCAGGGATTATATAACATAGACGATTATCATTTGTTGAATTTGTATAGGAGAAAATATTAATGGTTGAAATTTTGGTAAAACCTGAAACCTTAATACTTTGTAAAGAAGAATTAGAAGGTTTTTTGATGGAGAATGGTTTTTTTGTTGAGTACAAAAAAAATGTGAGTGATTGGAATAACTTGTCTATTGCCCTATATGAGAAGTCGGAAAAGGTTACAAAAAGACAATTGGAGTTACAAAATATAGCCCGAAATCAGATGATGGGTTTGGCTGGTTCAAGAGCGGAGTTGTGGGGACTTAAATATAAGACAAATATTAAGGAAATAGATTTATATGAGCTATTAACCGGATTGAAAAGAAAGTTTAGAAGTATGAAGTGGAAGGAAGGATTGACATTTCATATAGAATATAATGGGGATTTTTCGGTGTATCATTTCACATATTTTCATGTTTCTGACCCTGAAACAGAGATAATAGAAAGTGAAAGATTGTTGTGTGGGAGATATATAGATGAAATGGGTTCTGTTTGATGCATATGGTACTTTGTTTGATGCAGGGAAATATAATATAAAGATTATAGCCGAAGAGATTGCGACACGATTTGGAGTTGACTCTCAAGTTGTGTTTGATTTGTGGACAAAAAAATATGTCGAAATAGAAAAAAGAGAGGATAAATTCAGAACTATCACCGAAACGAACAGAGAGAGTTTGGCCTTTGTATTTGAAGAACTGGCGTTAGGGGATGATTATGAATTATATGTTAATAGAATGAATGACGAATGGTCATTTCCTAAATTGCTTCCAGGAGTATTTGAATTAATAGAGTGGTTAAAAGAGCAATCTTGTCATATCGGTATTGTTTCAAATTCAGATGATATAACATTAATATCTGCTGTTGAAACGAATGCATTACATATTAGTAATATTGTTAGTTCTGAAATGGCAAAATCCTATAAGCCGGATTCACAAATATTTGAGTTTGCACTAAAAAAATGGAATTGTTCATCGAAACAGTGTATATATATTGGGAATTCATTGAATGATGTAAGAGCTTCGTCTTCTGCAGGAATTAGTTGTGTTAGAATACAATCTGAAATATGTGATGTGAGTTGTTATTCAGAAGGGGTTTATATTTATCGAGTGAAGGAACTTCTTGACTGTAAAAAAATAATAAGTATTTTTTTGGAAAATAACAATTTTGAAGAGACAATAAAAAAATGCCCAGAACCGGAATCGAACCAGTGACACGAGGATTTTCAGTCCTCTGCTCTACCAACTGAGCTATCTGGGCATTTGCGTTTCGATTATAGAACATATCTTTCGGTTTGTCAATAAAAATGATTGACTTTTAGAAAAAAGTGTAGTAGAATTTTTGGGTAAAGGCTATGATAAAGTGCCGTAAGGCAAAGTAGGGTGCATAATTGGATTCAGAGAGTGATTGGTTGGTGAAAAATCATGACAATGTGTACTACGAAATTCGACTTTGGAGCTGCCTATGAAAAGTAGGATGTATACGCTGCATTAAGGCGTTTGAGTGGCAAACATTGTTTGCAATATGAGTGGTACCGCGGATGGTAAAATTCGTCTCATACTTGTTTTTCAAGTATGAGATTTTTTTTATTTAGAAAAGGAGGATAAAATGCTTAGTAAGTTATCTGAAATTAGAAAGCAGTTTGAAACCCATTTACTAGAAGCAAAGGATTCGGGTGAATTGGAAGAATTGAGAGTTTCACTCTTTGGAAAAAACGGAACAATGAAGTCGGTTCTGAAAGAAATGGGTGCGTTATCTGTTGAAGAAAAGAAGGCTATTGGAGCAAAGGTTAATGAATTAAAAGATGAAATTTCCGAAAAAATAGCCGCAAAAAAGGAAGAACTTCAGCGAATGGAAATGGAAAGACAGATTAATGCTGTTCCAACAATTGATTTGTCAATTCCATCAAAAGATATGCAAGGCTCATATCATCCAATTACATTAGTTCAAAGACAGTGCGAGAATGTATTTAAATCAATGGGATTTGTGGTTGAGGATTATAGTGAGATCGTTAGCGATTATGAGTGCTTTGAGTCTCTTAATATTCCAAAGTTCCATCCAGCTAGAGATATGCAGGACACATATTATTTGGAAAATGGTCAGCTATTAAAAACCCAGACTTCGGCTGCACAGAATGCTATATATAGAAAGTATAGAGATGCATTGATTAATGATGGAGTTCCTATCAAAGCAATATTCCCTGGAAGATGTTTTAGAAATGAATCTACTGATGCTTGTCATGAGAACACTTTCTTTCAGATGGAAGGTATTATGGTTGGGGAAAATGTTTCGATTGCAAATCTTATTTACTTTATGAAGACAATGCTATCAGAAGTCTTTAGAAAGGATATAAAGGTTAGATTGAGACCTGGATTTTTCCCATTTGTGGAACCTGGATTTGAGTTGGATATTAGTTGTTTGATTTGTGGGGGAGAAGGTTGTCCTTCTTGTAAGCACAGTGGTTGGTTGGAATTGTGTCCGTGCGGAATGATTCATCCAGAAGTACTCAAGGCCGGAGGTATTGATCCAGAAAAATACACAGGATTTGCATTTGGATTAGGAATGACTAGACTGGCAATGATGAAGTATGGTGTTAAAGATATCAGAGATTTGAATAGTGGAAATTTAGAGAGCATGTGTCAGTTCACTGATGACATCTAGAAAGGAGAAGGGATAATGTTTATTTCTATGAATTGGATATCTGAATTTGTTGATTTGAGAGGTTTAGATAGAAATAAGTTAATTAGTCAATTCTCATTATCTACCGCTGAAGTTGAAAATGAGATTTTTTATAAGGGTAGTAATATATCTGATATTGTGGTGGCTGAAATAGTTGAGGTTAATGCGCATCCAGAGTCTGAAAAATTACATTTGCTTAAAGTAAATTGTGGATCAGACGAATTAATGGACGTTGTATGTGGTGCACCGAATGTTAAAGTTGGAATGAAGACGGCTTATGCGAAGGTAGGTGCTAGAATAGGAAATATTACGATAGAGCCTAAAAAGGTTGCGGGATATTTATCCTATGGAATGTGCTGTTCAGAAGCAGAACTTGATTTAAGTGATGATAATTCTGGAATAATGGAAATATCGGATGCTACTGTAGGAACAGATTTAAAAGAATTGTTTGAGATAGATGATATTATCTTTGAAGTTGATAATAAGTCCTTGACTAATAGACCAGACTTATGGGGGCACTATGGAATTGCAAGAGAATTTGCAACATTGGCAGATAGACCATTAAAGCCACTTGATTTATATGATGTTGTTAAGTATTCAGAGTTGCCTTCTGTGGATATGAAGATAGAAGACGATATGTGCCAAAGATATTCTTGCATTAAGATTGAAAACATTAATACAAATGTTAGTCCTATGAATATGAGAATTAGGCTTCATTACTGTGGCTTGAGAGCAATAAACCTTTTGGCTGATTTAACAAACTATATAATGTTAGAAGTTGGTCAGCCTATGCATGCTTTTGACTCAAGAAAGGTTGAGAAAATTAGAATTAAAAGATTCGAGGATTCGTTTGAGTTTACAACCCTAGATAAGGTTGAGAGAACTATTGATAACCAAACTTTAATGATTTGTAATGGTGACGAACCTGTGGCAATTGCAGGTATTATGGGTGGTCTTGATTCTGAAATCCTTGATGATACAAAAGAACTTACATTAGAGTCCGCAACATTTGAAGCATCAGCAATTAGAAAGGCTTCGGTTCGATTGGCTCATAGAACAGATGCTTCTGCTAGATATGAAAAAAGTTTAGATCCAGAGTTGTGTCCAATTGCCATTAAAAGATTTTTGCATCTTTTGTCTAACATCGATTCAGATATTAATGTTGTTTCATCATTAACAGATGAATGGAGATTCCATTATCCAAAAGTAGAATTGGAGTTTGACAAGAGTTATGTAGATAAGTATACGGGTATTGACATTTCAGGTGATGAAATAGAACATACCCTTATGTCTTTAGGATTTGGTGTTGAGAGAGAGAATAACGATTTTAAGGTTGCGGTTCCTAGTTGGAGAGCAACAAAAGATGTTACGATTAAAGCTGACATCATTGAAGAAATAACAAGAATATACGGGTATGATAATTTTGATGTATTTACTGTAGAATCACCATTATATCCAATCAGAATGGCTGAGGAAAAAATAGACGAGGAGCAGATTAAGGATATGTTGGTAAAAAGGTTTGGGCTTCATGAGGTACATTCATATATTTGGATGTATTATGACGAGTACAAGAAACTAGGGATTGTTCCGGAAGAAAATGTAAAACTTTTGAATGCAACAAATCCCAATATTGAAACTATTCGTAATTCTATAATTCCTACCCAGTTGTGTCAGTTAAGCAAGAATCTTGAGTTTGCACCTGAGTTTGGAATGTTTGAAATCGGAAGAGTAGTAAATGGCTGCAGAGAAGATGGCACTTGTGATGAGCGTAAAAATTTGGCGATTACATTATACTCGAAGGAAACGGATTACGAGAAGCTTTATTATAAATTGAAGGATATGCTTGAGAATATGACAAGGATTATTAAGCATGATTCTTTATCATTCAAAGTTAAAGAAGCTACTCATTCATATCAGCATCCTAAGAATTTAAATGAAATAATCTGTCAGGATAAAGTGATTGGAGAATTGGGTGTTGCACATCCTACAGTACTTGGAAAAATAGACAAGAGGGCTGCTATCGTTTATGCTGAATTAGACGTCAAGGCTTTTTCAGAATTGGTAAATAAGGGCATACAATATATTGAACCATCTAAGTTCCCAACCATTGAGATAGATTTATCATTTGTGGTAGATAAATTTGAACCAATTAATGGGGCAATCAAGGCTGCGAAATCAGAATTGATTAAGAAGGTTGAAGTAATTGATGTGTATCAATCTGCTACAGAGAAATCTATTACTGTAAGAATAGTATTCTCAAATAATGAGAGAACACTCACAAGAGAAGAAGTTTTAAGTATTACCGATGGCATAATTGATTATTTAAAGAATAAGGGCATTTTGCTTAAAGCCTAATTTAAGTACCGGGTAAAATTACAGTGAGGGTAACTATCTAGCGGATAGTTACCCTCAATTCTATTTTCCAGACAAATATTTAATTAAATGATCCATTGCCTTACTTGTCTTTACATATTTGAACCAGTGAAGGTTAGGCTCAACTGTTGGGTCAGTTTCTACAGTAATAACATCACCTTCATCAATTCTTTCGTAAGGCTTACGCTGGGTTTTACTTCCGTCAGTGGTTGCGTAACTGAAGTGAAGGCCAATCTCTGAATGGATAGCAAAGGCGAAATCAAGGAAGGTTGCTCCGGCTTCGATATACATAGCGCTTTCGTCTCTTCTGTAAACCTTGATTTTCTTACCGTCAATCGCAGCTCCGAAATCAGTCACATCTTCAGCATCGATAATATGCCCCAACTTATAACGCATATATTCGGTTTCTGATTTTACAAAAAGACGGTAAAGGTTGTCCATTTCGTCAGAAAGAATATAATACTTTGAGTCATGATATGTGGTCTGACCAAAGTCAAGAATAGTAATATTCTTGTCAGCAAGAAAACTTGAATATAATTTGAAGAACGCATTTGTAGGGGCGTTCGACTTTGAACAATAATCGTCACTGATGACCAATGTAAGGTCATACATGGCGATATTTTTTTTGCATAAAAGCTTTGGCAAGTCTTTAGCAATATTATTTGCCTGTGCATTAATCTGTCTATAGACGCTGATAGCAGAACGAGGGTTGTGGGTAAACTCAACTATGCTTCCGAGGACGGTGTGGAACTCGCTGGAATCAATCGAATTGTTAGGTGAGAACACCTCGGAGAACAGCTTCAATGTCTTGGATGTTGTGTAAGCATTATTGGTACGGATAGCAGAATATGTAGATGTGATTTCTGCATAACGTTCCGGGTGTTCAATCTGTAAACAAAGATCTTCGAGAACATCAATAAGCTGATATGCACCTTCCTTCATCATCATAGGAATGATGATTTCACGAGTATGCTTAGCCTTTGCAATCTTCTTTTCTTCCTTAAAAGGCTGAATTGTACGTAAGTTATCTACTCTATCAGCCACCTTAATGAAGAGTGCTTTTTCACTCATTTTCTCCTTAAGACGTCTGTCTGAAAGCTCGTCAATTTCTTCCTTTGTAAGTCCAGTTTTATCCTTGATTTCGTTATCGATAGCGGTAACAGCGTCAACCATATCAGCAATGTCTTTTCCGAACAGTTCTACAAGTTCATCGTAAGTAGCAGTTGTGTCCTCTAATGTGTCATGAAGGAGAGCAGCGCAGATAGTGTCGGCTTCAAATCCCCATGAAGCAACGAGATATGCTACACGAAGAGGATGCATAATATATGGTTCGCCTGTCTTACGCGGCTTCTGATTCTTGTGCTTTTCTGTTGCATAATCATAAGCACTCTTGATAAGGCCTTTGTTAGCAACCTTGTGGTTTCTCTTGACCTCTCTAGTAATGTCTTCAAAGCAAATGTCCAATGTATACATAACAATCACCTCCTAGTTGTCTGATGAGTTATCTGTTACATTTTCTGCTGTGATGGATACCTCCTTGAGAAGATCATACCAGGCACCGTCATCACGTTCGCTAATCTTAGCATAGCGGAACATATTGTTAGTAAGGCTTGTTTTGACGTAACGTTCAAGATTCACCTTGATAATAAGTTCCTTTTCAAGTTCTGTGTGCATCTCTCCGTCAGGATCGGGCATCATATAAGTCTTCTTGAATAAAGAAATGAGTTCCTTTGCCTGTGCATCAGCCTTGTATGTAGGGTGGCTGAGAAGAAGCTGATGATGGATTTCTTCGGCGGAAAGACTGATAGGATATCTGGAAAGAGCAATATACTGTGCAGTAGGCATAGGCTCACGACCCTTTGAAACAGAATTGATTGTTCCCATGCCACCGATATACTCTTTCTTGTTGCTGTTAACACGATGAAGAATAATGAGCGCCTTGTCCTTTCTGTCATGGGCAAGAGTTAAGAATGCGTGTTCAGCAGACAGTTCAAAGTCTCCGTAATAGGTCTTTTTAACTAATTCCTCATCTTCAGAGATGTATTTCTCAATATCGGAGTAGCTATCCATTGCATCGATTGTCTTCTTAAGATTGGTTGCAGTACTACGACACTTGAGACCAAGAACAGCGATACAGCTGTAGTTAGGTTCATCGTAGTTTGTTTTATCCTCTGAAATAGTAAGAATGCCGTAAAGTAATGATTCTTCCGGGGTGTTCTTATCTCTGCCCTTGTAATCACTTGTATTAAGGTAGTAAACGAGATAGGTTCCACAGAACTTTCCATATAATACTTTCTCGGCCTGTTCGACAGCACTTAATGGCATCTGTGCATGAATATCACCACGATTAATTTCCTTGAAAAGAAAATCATCAAATGAAATGCCGAATAAGGTCTTTAACTGATAGAAGAAGTCTAAAGGAGGAAACTGCTTTCCAGTACGATACTTGGAAATTGCTGATTCACTGTAAATGGTCTTTTCAGATAACTCCTTTGCACTGATATTCTGTGTTTCCAGCAACTTGTTGAGATTTGCTGCAACTGTTGGTGCTAAGTCCTCGATTCTCTTTGCTTCGAAGTCCTTGCTTGTTTCAGGGGTTACGGTTGAATTGTTCTTTGCGTTCTTGTTCATAAGCCATTCCTCCTCATATGTTATTTTCTACATTATAAGTCCACATTCGACATATTACAATCTGTTTATTAGAAAATAATTTCTCTGTGGGAAATTATGGGCTTGATTATTCGGAAAATGGGAAACTATTTTGTCAAGAATTGGTGCGAAAGTATCATAGAAGCTATTTTGACTAGAATTATTTCTCATAGAGAAATAATGAGGATTATTTGAGGTTATATAACGAACAATAAATTGACATTATTGAGTAAATCTGAATGAGTTTCTTCTATAATAAATGCATTTGGAATAAAGACGTATTTTTGTATTCTTTACCGCAAGGAAAGAAATTGTCGAATACACAATTGAGTTTGACACATAGTTCATTGCTTTACTTTTTTTTAGGGTTTAGGCTTATGGTAGAGCAAATGTTACACGGCTCAAATAAATGAAAGGAGAACACAGATATGGCAAGAGTATATTATTGTGATCCAGATGGAGCAGAAGTTGATTGCCCAGATTGTGGCAGTGATGCAATTGTTAATGATGACGGTCTTGTATGTAGCAATCCAGATTGTCCTAACAGTTAATGCCCACCTGAATGAGCAACCAGATGACACCTGGTCGAAACGGGGTTCTTGGCATATTAAGTCAAGAATCCTGTCGTGGGAAGTCGAAAGAACATGAGAAACGAAGGAGGAGATAGCTATGGAAAAGAAAATGCGAATGAAGGATGTATCGTCAATATCTCCGTTGGGATGTATTATTGAGCATTCATATTGGATATTTATTATGTTCCTTAATTATAAGAATTTATTATTCATTCCGTTAGATGATTGTTCAGTTGTAAGTTCAAAAAGAATATTAATTGCCTGTATGGTCATTGCATCAATTATTGGTGTATTTGTCAAGCGAAAAATGGTCCAGGGATCTCATCGAAAAACGGTCCGTTATTTTAGCCACTCCCTCGTTTCTTTAACCCTATAACTCTCCCCGCTCATATCCAAAACATACGCTTTATAGGCCAGTCTGTCCACCAAGGCTCCCGTTAGCACCGGATCTTTAAACACCTCCTTCCATCTTGCACACGGGAAGTTGTCTCATTGAGCTTTATCAGCTCTTTCTCAAGATAGTTCTCCGCCTCCTCGA
>NZ_JBHSHL010000038.1:0-32356 GCF_042652965.1 Filifactor villosus | reverse complement strand
GAGCAATTCATTTGGCATCGATCGTTTTATGGTTAAGATGCCTTGTTTAATTTGTGTAGACACGCTCTAACAAAAGTATCCATAATTTTTATGCTTACATCTACTGCAATATCACTTTTAAGAACAGCAGAAAGCATCGCAATGCCTTGTTCTGTAAATGCATAAGGCATATATCTTCTGCCGCCATAAGTACTGTTTGTACTTGAGATTCCACCTCCGTTAGTTGAAAACAAAAGCGTTCAGGAAACCTTGCAACATTTCTTTTCATTGCTTTATTCAAATTACCTGTTGTGACATGGTATAAGCTAGCCAAGTCACTATCAATCATTACCTGCTTCCCACGAATGGTATAGATCATGTCGGTGATATTTGTTTCATCTATCGGCATCAAAGTGTTCTCATCTTTCATGTGCTAATCCTCCACAAATTCCAAGATATCACTCGGAGTCAGATTCATTGCTCTACATATTTTTTCTAAGTTTTTCATGGATATATATTCGTCTTTGCCCATATTAGCTAAGGTGTTTGAAGTAATTCCTGTGAGCTTGATTAGGTCGGTTCTTTTCATATTCTTTTCTATTAAATGGATCCATAATTTTTTATAAGAAACACTCATAAAGCACCTCCAAAATTATTTTAATTATACCACATAAAATAACGAAAACACAACCCGAAATTGCTTTTATAAAATAGGTGTATATGCTAATCTAAAAACGGTCCACAAACAACAAAAAATCTCTATCACCCACTTCACAAAAGAAGAAAAAACAGCAAACCTTCTTTACTTTATCATCAAAGATCATCCTTTTGTAGATGGATGCAAAAGAATTGCAGCTACAACATTTTTATATTTCTTGGATATGAACCGAATTCTCTATAACAACAACAAGAAAATACTGTCGGACAGCACCTTAGTTGCCCTAACGCTTCTTATAGCGGAATCAAAACCCCAGGAAAAAGAAATCATGATTAATACTATTCTTCAATAGAAGTATGGATATATCTGTTTTTCAATGACGAAAAACTATGTTGTCTTTTATGGGTCACAGATTGCTTATATCCACTATTCAAAAGAATAGTAGTATAAGTAATGAATTTCTTAACATGGTAAATTTTACTTCCTTAAACCATTTACGTAGATAGAAAAAAGCCAGCAGAATTTATACTCTGTTGGCTTAATTATTTGCTCTTAAAAGTGGCTTACCACTTTTTTCTTATAAAAAAGTACTTCAAAAATACTTCAGCTAACCACTTGAAACCTTAGAATAGTAAGTATTACCAATGGTTTCAATTAGTGCTTAGGCTACTCCCACTCGATGGTACTCGGCGGTTTGCTTGTGATATCGTACACGATGCGGTTGATATGGTCGACTTCATTGACGATTCTGCTCGATACTTTGTCGAGGACTTCATACGGGATCCTCGCCCAATCCGCTGTCATAAAGTCGGTGGTGGTAACTCCTCTGAGAGCAAGGGTGTAGTCATAGGTCCTGAAGTCTCCCATGACACCAACGGTTTTGGTGGTCGTCAGTACGGCAAAATACTGGTTGATACTTCGATCAAGCCCTGCCTTTGCAATTTCTTCTCGGAAGATATAATCCGCTTCTCTTAGGATATCGAGCTTCTCCTTAGTGATTTCGCCCATGACACGAATCGCAAGTCCCGGTCCCGGGAAGGGCTGTCTCCACACGAGATACTCCGCCAGACCTACTTCCAGCCCCAACTGACGCACCTCATCCTTGAAGAGGGCACGCAGCGGCTCGATCAGGCCTTTGAAGTCAACGACCGCAGGAAGTCCCCCTACGTTGTGATGGCTCTTGATCACGGCGGCATCTCCTTCTCCGCTCTCGATTACATCGGGATAGATGGTTCCTTGTGCCAGAAAATCCACAGAGCCGATCTTTCGTCCTTCTTCTTCAAACACACGGATGAATTCCTCGCCGATGATTTTTCTCTTGGTTTCCGGATCGCTCACTCCTGCAAGCCTGTCCAGGAAACGTTTCTCGGCATCGACACGGATGAAATGCATCCCCGAATCCTTAAACGCCGCTTCCACCTCGTCTCCTTCGTTCTTACGCATAAGACCGTGATCGACGAAGATACAGGTCAACTGACTGCCGATCGCCTTGGAGATCAAAGCTGCAACCACCGAAGAATCGACCCCTCCCGACAAAGCCAATACAACCTTTCCGTCACCGACCTGAGCACGTATCGACTCGATCGCCTGCTTGGCATAGTTTTTCATCGTCCAGCTTCCCTCTGCCTTGCAGACCTCGTAGAGGAAGTTTCGGATCATATCGGTCCCCTTCTCACTGTGGAGGACCTCCGGATGATACTGCATCGCATAGAACTTCTTCTCCTTGTCCTCCATCGCTGCGATCGGACAATTCTCCGTCTTTGCAATGATTTTAAAACCCTTCGGCAGTTCCTGTACATAGTCGACATGGCTCATCCAAGTGAGCGTTTCCTCTTCAAGCCCCTTAAACAAAAGGGATGTCGTATCAAGCTCGGTAACGGTCTTTCCGAACTCCTTGGAATCCGCCTTCGATACCTTGCCTCCAAGCATCTGTGCCATCAACTGCATCCCGTAGCAGAGTCCGAGTACGGGAATCCCCAGTTCAAACAGCTCCGCCTCAATCTTAGGGGCCTTTTCCTCATATACGCTGTTGGGGCCTCCTGTAAAGATCACACCTATCGGCTGCAACTCCTTGATCTTTGCCAGAGCCTTCTTGTAAGGATAGACTTCACAATAGACGTTACATTCCCTCACTCGCCTTGCGATCAACTGGTTGTACTGACCGCCGAAATCGACAACAATGATCATCTCTTTCATCTTAGTCCTCCACTCCTGCACTGTAATTCGGCGCTTCCTTGGTTACGGTAATATCATGTGGATGGCTCTCACGAAGTCCCGCTGCGGTAATACGGACCATAACGGAGTTTTCGCTCAACTCGCGGATCGTCCTGGTGCCGCAATAACCCATGCCCGCCTTCAAACCTCCGACCATTTGGAAGATCAGATCCGATGCGACTCCCTTGTAGGGAACCATCCCTTCCACGCCTTCCGGCACAAGTTTCTTGGAATCTTCCTGGAAGTACCTGTCCTTCGAACCCTTCTCCATAGCCGCCATCGAACCCATACCGCGATAAGCCTTGAACGAACGTCCTCGATAGAGAATGGTCTCTCCCGGAGACTCCTTGGTCCCTGCCAAGAGCGAACCCATCATAACCACCGAACCTCCGGCAGCAAGCGCTTTGACGAGATCGCCCGAATACTTGACTCCTCCGTCCGCAATAATGGGCACTTCGTGCTTGCGCGCTTCTTCATAGCAGTCCATGATCGCGCTGATCTGAGGAACTCCGACCCCAGCGACCACACGCGTCGTACAGATGGATCCCGGCCCTATCCCTACCTTGATGCAATCCGCTCCCGCTTCGATCAAAGCCTTTGTCGCCTCCGCCGTAGCAACGTTGCCGGCGATCACCTGCAGCTGAGGATACTTCGCCTTGATCTCCTTGATCGCACCGATCACGCCCGCAGAATGTCCGTGAGCCGTATCGACGACCACAACGTCGACCTGCGACTCCACCAAGGCGGTCACCCTCTCCATCATATCCACGGTCACTCCGACAGCGGCGCCGCAGAGAAGTCTGCCGTTTTTGTCCGTTGCCGAATTGGGAAACTTGATCTTCTTCTCGATGTCCTTGATGGTGATCAGTCCCTTTAAGGTGTTATTTTTGTCGATGATCGGGAGTTTTTCAATCTTGTGTTTTCTCAAAATCTCCTGCGCTTCATCCAGCTTGACCCCTTCCTGAGCCGTAATCAAGTTTTCGGACGTCATCGCCTCTTCTATTTTTTTGCTGAAATCTTGTTCAAAACGAATGTCTCTGTTTGTGAGAATTCCGATCAATTTCTTGTTTTCATCTACAATCGGAACTCCGGAAATGCGATAGCGAGCCATCAGATCGTCCGCTTCCCTAAGGGTCTTGTCTTTGGTCAGGTAGAACGGATCTATGATGACACCGTGTTCGGAACGCTTTACCTTGTCAACTTCAAGTGCCTGCTCTTCAATGGACATGTTTTTGTGAATAATCCCGATCCCGCCTTCTCGTGCTATGGCAATGGCCATCTCATGCTCGGTAACGGTATCCATCCCCGCGCTCATGATCGGAATATTAAGCTTGATTTGCTTGGTAAGATAGGTTGAAGTGTCTACTTCCTTCGGTAATACATTTGATTCTTGCGGTACCAACAGTACGTCATCAAAGGTTAATGCTTCTTTTAAAATTCTCGCCATGATTTCCTCCTTAATGTTTTTTCCCTCTCAAAGACTGCAATTGTGCACTCTTCCCACCCGTTCTTTCAAGCGAAAAACCGCTTCGCTTACAGAATAAAATACATATTCCCAAATTTATGGTTAAATTTTATTATACAACGTTTACCTAAAGCTGTAAAGAAGAGCAAACCTGTTTTTCATCTGCCTGAATGGAAAAGTTATATCCCCTCCAAGGATCAAAACGGATCCGCTCTTACAGCTGTTCTGTTTCCCCTCAGGAGATAACACATAATTCGAAAAATAAGCATACCCTCACTTTTGTGCGAAGGATGAAATTCTTAAACGCATCGATGAGATAACTCTTTGTATTTTATAAACTCAGAAAAAAATCAGGAGTTTGACTTTGTGCAGTGTTCCCCTTGACTCCTTCTGCTTTTGCAAATTATACTATTCTCCAACAGAAGCATGGATTCAACCTACAAAAAATCGGTCTATCTTCTATGGTCACAGATTGTTTGTATCCACAACTCAAAAGAAGAATAGTACTATATGATATTGTCCCGAAAACAGATTGAGATCTACTCGATACGAAAAACCAAGTTTTGAAAACATTCATTTTGCAAATTCGCGACGCTCTGAAGGATAACAGAAAGCGTAGCTTTGTACGATATATTCCTCAAAAACACCCGCAAAAAAAGAGGGAGTCCTCCCCCTATTTCTTGCCCATGTAATACAGAGAGCCTCCCAACAGAAAGCCTCCTCCCATGATATTTCCTATAGTTACCGGTATAAGATTGTGTACCATCATTGCCATCGAGACCGTTTGACCGTGATCCAACAGCCGCGTAAGCGAAAACAAGGTCATATTCGCAACACTGTGCTCAAAACCGCAGATGATAAAGGCATAAATACACCAAAAAATCATAATCAGCTTTCCCGATTCGCTCTTGAGTTTGATGGCGATCAATACCGCCATGCACACGAGAACGTTGCACAAGATCCCCTTCATAAACAGTTCGACAAAAGAAGGCGACGTCTTTAACTCGGCGAGCTTTACAATGTACTCTCCAACGAGACCTCCCCCTACTCCCGTATTGGCATAGAGGAGGGCGAGTACCGCCGCACCCAAAAAATTGCCTGTATAGTTGAATATCCACAGAGTGCCGACATGCCCCCATCCAAGCCTTCCCTGCAAACCCGCCACCGTCATCAACAGGTTGTTGCCGGTAAAAAGGTCGACTCCCATCATCAGGACGATACTGAGGGCCATACTGAAGGAGATCCCCATCATCACCTTCGTCATCGCATACTCGTACTTTTCTCCATAGGCGCCCACGACCGAGATCAGGATCATCCCCAGACCGATCGCAGCTCCCGCCCACATGGAAGAGACCAGGTAGCCTCCCCGATGCCGTTCAAAAAAAGCGTACTTCTTCTCGGCAACCGCCGTTACCTCTTCCAAAAGCTCCGCAAACATTCTTCCTCCTCCTTTATTCCAAACCTACTTTATTAAGGAAACACCACCTAATTCAAAAAATCATCGTAACATCACTTTTAAAGGGATGCTGAATTTCTTCAAAGCGTTGATTTAACAAAATTCTATTTTTTGCAAATCCATAAGAAAATCAAAATTTTACATTTGTGCGGTATTGCCCTAAAAAACTCTTACATCACGAACTCTAACTATTCGTCATTTGAAGTATGAATAACACCGCTTTGTACTCCGTGAGAGAGGAAACAAAGGTTTGTGATTACAAAACGGATATGACCATACTTCTATTGGAGAATCGGATTGAACCCTCTTGTTGTACCTTTATATGTTAAAGTTGTTCAGAGCTCTCTTTCAAAGGAATCCTCATTTCCAAAATATCCCTTTGAAAACCCATCAATCCATAGAACTCAATCGCTCCCTTATTGTTGTTCAATACATGTACAACAATTTCCTTACATCGTTTCTCGCGGAACCAGCGAATATGAAGATTACAGAGGATTGTCGCAAGATTTCTCCTTCTATATTCCTCATCGATATACAAGGTTATAAGTTCTCCCTTACTTCCTTCTATGGCCGACATCGCATATCCCACAAGTTTGCCGTCCTCATTATATCCTCCGCTGATTTTGACATCTTCCTCTCTCATCTCTAAAAAAGCCCTCATCCGACTGTCAAAATCAAGATTTTCATAACAATATCCGAAATACTCGGAAGTTCGGGAATGAAATTCTCTGTTCTTCTCCCACATTTCCCTGATATCCCCTAACCTCTCCTTAGGTATTTCCAAGACCTGTAATCCCATCACAACTCCTCCATTTGTAATTCTTTGGCTCAATCTCATTTCATACGATCATTCAACTTCATTTCTATTATAGTCCATTTTTACACTATTATCTACTGTTTAAATGGACGGATTGCAGTTTGAACACATAAAAGTTTAAACTGTTTTAGGTGATGGTGTATTCTATCTCCTCCAACGATCCGAATAGAATCCTGTTATGCTATTATCTATTAAGACGATACCGCACAATTCGAAAAATAAGCATACCCTCACTTCTGTACGAAGGATGACATCCTCGAAAATATTGATACGACAAACCTTTGTGTTTTATCAAATCGAAGAAAAATCGGAATTTTGCCTTTGTGCGGTGTTTCTTTAAGATTATTCGGTCGTGAGGGTTGAATTCGACGATTATTCAAAACATCTCCGATAAATATATATTCTGTTTAGCTGACATTTTAAACGGACAATAGTATAAAGCAGATGATTTCACAAGCTTTATTTTTCGCATCACACCGGTTTTGCTCTGCATTTTTGAAGTATGTAATAGTGCTCTATTTCTTTAACCCGTCCGATATCTGTATACAATCCCGATATCGACGGAAGATAAAAAGAAGGCCTTCCAAAGGAAACACCTTCTTTTCACTATCTGTCTCCACCTTGTATACAGAGGAGGACAAACGGAATAGTCCGACTATCCTTTCTTCTTTACTCTATCAAACATTTGATCGTAAGCTTGAACTTAGAAGAAGACAAGTAAAAAAATGACTCGTCCTCCATTTTCTTCTACTCGAAAAATCTCCAATCATCTTCCTACTCCTGTGCCTTAAAATTATAGATCGGTACAATCCTTTTGACGACCTCCGCCGTAGCTTCGATGTTCTCCAATATACTCTCCATCGGCTTGTAGGCCATTGGACACTCATCGAGGGTGTCCTTGCTCACACTCGTCGTATAGATGCCCTCCATCTGCTTTTTGAACTCGCTGAGCGTAAACGATTCCTTCGCCTGCTTGCGTGATTTGAGCCTTCCTGCTCCGTGCGGCGCCGAGAAATTCCACTCCTCGTTGCCCCTTCCTATACACACAAGAGAGCCGTCCCTCATGTTGATGGGAATGAGGATCCTTTCTCCCTTTTGTGCCGATACCGCTCCTTTTCGCAATATCTTGTGTTCGGTGTCGATATAGTTGTGAATGGTCGTAAACCGGTCACACACTTTGAACTTCATCCCTCTGATCAGTTCATCCATCATAGCCATTCTGTTTTGACGCGCAAACTCCTGAATGATTTTCATATCGTGAAGGTAGTCTTCCATATCCTTGCCTTCCAAGTAGGCGAGATCCTTCGGAATATCGCTCCTGCTCTTCGACTTCATCCTTATAAGCTCTTCTTCAATGTCCCTGTGTCTGCCCTCGCGTTTGAGTTCTTCGATCCGTTCACGGACATCTTCGGGAGAATTTTTGTTCAGCCTTCGGTATGCAAGGTCTTGGTAATAGTTGGCCACCTGAAGCCCGATGTTTCGTGAACCGGAATGTATGGTGACAAACAACCTCCCTTCGTCATCCCTGCCCACTTCAATAAAGTGGTTTCCTCCTCCAAGAGTCCCGAGGGACAGCCTCGCCCTATGCAGGTTTATCCCTCTCTTGTCCTTGCACCGGAGCTCGTCCAAGGCGACTTCTTCCACCAAGGGATGCTCCTTTTTTCGGATATCGGTACCGAAGGGGATCTTTTCGTAGATCAACTTGTCAAGCTTTTGCAATTCAATGCGCTTATCCGAGAGTTCTATCGTCTCCATCCCGCAACCGATGTCCACCCCGACGAGGTTGGGCACAACCTTATCTTGTATCGTCATTGTGAATCCTATGGTACAACCCGCTCCTACATGAACATCCGGCATTATCCTTATCCTTGAACCTTGGGTAAACTCCCTGTCACAAAGACGTTCTATCTGTTTAATTGCTTCATCTTCGACGACATCCGTATAGATGAGGGCTTCGGACACTCGTCCCCTTACTTTTATCATCTGTAATCACACTCTTTCTTTCTGATCTGTTCCAACCGAAACTTTTTCTTGTTCTTCAGCCTTAGCTTTGCACGCGGTTCGTACTTATCACAGGTTTGACAGTAGCGTTTATGCTCCGCCCCTCTGTTTTTGTTGCACTGACCGATACAGATATAGTGCTTGCATACAGCTTCTCTTAATCTTGCCATTTTGCCTCCTTAATTTCGGGCAACAAAAAAAGAGCCTCACAGCTCCTTCTACACTATCCTTCCATACAAAGGGAGGAATCTCGTACTTCGTCGCTCCGATTCTTTCCTGCTTCTCTTCTCTCATATTGTTCCTACTTAGACTGTCCTTTGACATCTCAATTCCTCCTTCCTCGGTGTCACACCGGTTTCACAAATCATTTCTGCCTGATTCACCTTATCACGCCTTCGGCCTCCGCGTCAACTCCTGTCACAATTTTGTAACGCTGCTGTGTTGGAACCGAAACAAAGAAGGATCTTGCCTGAAATGACCGAGGCCCTTATCCCCATCTTACAAAATCCCCCGTCCTTGTGCTTTACTTTCCTCCCATTCTATGATACAATTCATCTATCACAATAGCTTGTGTTGAAGAAGAAGAGTAGGAGCAGGGATGTTCGCAGAGAGCCGATGTAGGTGGAAATTCGGTAACGGAAATGTTTTGAAGGGAACTTCGGAGCAAGGTGAAAAAAGTGACGTCTGCATTGTCAGGCGTAACAAGGGTGGAACCGCGGAATCATACCTTTCGTCCCTTGGCAGCTCGGCTGCTGAGGTATGGAAGGTTTTTTTGTTATACATCCACAATCGGGAGAAGGCTGAGAATCAAGCTCTCCTTGAACGCTCGGGTTTATATTCGCAATCATCCTGTATACTCCCGCTTTGCAACCCCCGAGTGACAAAAATATACGGGAGACTCCGTTTCGCTCTTCTCTCAAAAGGAAAGGAAGGATAAGAATGGCTGTTGAAAAAACCATGGAAAAAATCGTTTCACTAAGCAAGTCCCGCGGCTTTGTATTTCCGGGATCGGAAATCTACGGAGGACTTGCCAATACTTGGGACTACGGTCCTTTAGGCGTCGAACTAAAGAACAATGTGAAAAAAGCCTGGTGGAAGAAGTTCGTTCAGGAGAGCCCCTATAACGTAGGAGTCGATGCGGCAATCCTAATGAACCCTCAAACCTGGGTCGCATCCGGACATGTCGGAGGATTCAGCGATCCTCTCATCGACTGTAAGAAATGCAAATCCCGCTTCCGCGCGGACAAGATCATCGAGGACTTTGTCAAGGAGAACAAGGGGGAAGAGATCAACGTTGACGGTTGGAGCAACGAGCAGTTAGAGGATTTTATCCGGGAGAACCATATGGTCTGCCCCGACTGCGGCGAGTTCGACTACACCGCAATCCGTCAGTTCAACCTAATGTTCAAAACCTTCCAAGGAGTGACCGAAGATTCGGCGGCCCAACTCTACCTGAGACCCGAGACCGCTCAAGGGATCTTCGTCAACTTCCGCAATGTACAGAGAACTGCACGCAAGAAAGTGCCCTTCGGTATCGCTCAGATCGGAAAATCCTTCCGTAACGAGATCACTCCGGGCAACTTTACCTTCCGTACAAGGGAGTTCGAACAGATGGAGCTGGAATTCTTCTGTGCTCCGGGAGAAGACCTCAAGTGGTTCGCTTACTGGAAAGAATTCTGTCGCAAGTTCCTCGAAGACCTCGGTATGGATATGGACAACCTTCGCCTGCGTGACCACGAGCCTGAAGAGCTTTCGCACTACAGCAATGCGACCACCGACTTTGAATACAAATTCCCCTTCGGTTGGGGAGAACTCTGGGGTATCGCCGATCGTACCGACTACGACCTGAAACAGCATATGGAACATTCGGGAGTCGATATGAAGTATCAGGATCCCGTCACCAACGAAAAATATATTCCTTACTGTGTAGAGCCTTCTTTGGGCGCCGACCGTGTAACCCTCGCCTTCCTGTGCGATGCCTACGACGAAGAGCAGCTTGAAGACGGCACGACAAGAAACGTGCTTCGTTTCCATCCCGCTTTGGCTCCATTTAAGGCTGCGGTCCTTCCTCTGACCAAGAAACTTGCAGAACCGGCTACCGAGTTGTTCCAAGACCTCGCCAAATACTTCAACGTCGACTACGACGAGGCGGGAAGTATCGGCAAACGATATCGCCGACACGACGAGGCGGGTACCCCGTTCTGTATTACCTTCGACTTCGACTCTCTCGAGGACGGTTGTGTAACGGTTCGACATCGCGACTCCATGGAACAGACCCGTATGAAGATCTCCGAATTGAAGGCCTATATCGAAGATGCCCTTCAGTTCTAACACAGCGACGATATACGGATCATAGGGCTTATTGTGCAACTCCATGGATATGCCGTATAATTCCAAAAGCCGGAAGAAATCCGATTTTTTTCAAACAAAAACATTCTCGAGAGTGTTTGTCTGAGAAGACATTCTATGTCTTACGAAACATCGGAGGAAGTATTTTTCATCTTTGTGCGATATTTTTCTACTACAAAAGCTTTGGTGTTTGATCCGTCGGTATATCGGTATATAAAAAAGAAAGGACCGATCGTTTGTCTCGTCTATTTCTTCCTCGGACTCATGGAAGCAAGAGCAATCAAGGTTCCGTGTCCGTGACTTATATATAAGGTGTGCAAAAATCCTGTATTTCGCAGGATTTTTGTTATGCGCTTTTTTATGAATGGAAACCCTACAATCTTCCATTCAAATTCATCTCTAATACTACTCTTCCTTTGAGTTATGAATATGGATGATCTGTGCCCATAGAAGATAAACCCATTTTTCGCGGGTTGAAAAACAGATATATCCATACTTCTAGTGAAAAATAGTATCAAAGAATTCAACCTGTCAATTCTAACAGATCATGGTTTTGGTATTATACCGAAGTGTTATTCCCTATGTAAAGACGATAAAACACAGGGAATAATCTTCTTTGAAAAAGGGTATTGATTACTTAGTATTTGTGTGTGTTTATGTAAGGAGGAAAACTATGAATTTCGATGTAAAAAAATTTGTTTTGATCAACCTGGAACTTGCAATTATCGCCTTCGGACTTTACTTTTTTTTGATTCCCGCCAACCTTGCCGTGGGCGGAGTGAGCGGACTTGCCATCATCGTAAATCATCTTGTACCCAACTTCCCGACCGGTATCTTTATGCTTGTGATCAACGCCATCCTCTTCGTTATGGCCTTTGTCTTCCTGGGAAAGGAGTTTGGAGGCTACACTCTCTATGCCAGCTTTGCACTATCGGGCATGATCACGGTTCTGGAGATCCTCTTCCCGGGCAGTCCCATGCTCACCGATGACATCCTGATCAACCTGCTCTACGGTATTCTGATCACCGGTGCGGGCTACGCCCTGATCTTCAACCAGAACGCCTCGACCGGAGGAACAGACATCATCGCCAAGATCATCTCCAAGTTTACTCATATGGACCTTGGAAAATCGATGTTTATCGCGGACTTTGCAGTAACGGCAATGGCGATCCTCGTCTTCGGCCCCAAGCTCGGCCTTTATGCTCTTCTCGGAATCCTGCTCAACTCCGCCATCATAGACAAAGCGATCGCCGGCTTCAACACTCGGATCAATCTCAAGATTATCAGCGTCCACCATCAGAAAATCAACGACTTTATCATCGGCGATCTCGAGCGGGGAACGACCATTTTCACGGCAAAAGGCGGGTATTCCAAGGATGAAAGGCCTGTAATCAACACCATAGTATCACGCAAGGAATACATCCGAATCAAAAACTTCGTCAAGGAAGTCGATCCCGAAGCCTTTGTATCGATGAATTTTGTAAACGAAGTCTTCGGAGAAGGCTTTACCTTTGAGAGATAAAAAACCGAAAAAAACACCGAATCGTCACACCTCCGACCAAGAGGTGTGATTTTTATATTCCGAAAAACATCCCTCTTCCTAATTATTGAATGAGTTCTTCTTCGGATATTACAGTTTGAATACAATCAAAAAAACCATTGACGTTCCTCCCCAAAGGTCTTATAATTTTAACTTATTGCTCAATACCCGTCTTGTATAATACTATTTTTCAATAGAAGTGTGGTTATATCCACTTTATGACTACGAACATCCTTGTTATCTTCTGTTGAGTACAGGGTTCTGATATCCACAACTCAAATGAATCATAGTATAAAATCCTGACAGAACAAGAAGAGAAAACCGCAGCGTCCAATCGGCTCCGATCTTAACAAAACTTGCATCAAAAGCCGTTTTTCTTGATACCGTTATTCGATCAAAACACCCTATTTACAGAAGAGCTGTAACCGTCAAAAACAACTGAACGATCGTAGCACAAAACTGTATCTGATGACAGTTTAAAAAGAAAACGGTATAAAACTTCTCTTCATTCTTCGATGTTCTCGTAAACACCCGGATCAGATGTTTTTGTTGCGATCACATAGCGAGAGGGTAGAAAGCCACACCTGTATAAAATAGAAAAGGAGATAGTGTAATGCAATTTAATTTCAAAAAGTTTTTTATTATAAACCTCGGTCTGCTTATCATGTCTATGGGAATCTACTTCTTCTTAATGCCTTCCAACCTTGCAGTCGGAGGAGTCACCGGTTTGGCGATCGTACTGCGATCAATCATCCCCTCCTTCCCTACGGGATTGTTTATGATCGTAATCAACTCCATCCTCTTTGTCTTTGCCTTCCTTTTTATCGGCAAGGAGTTTGGAGGATATACCATCTATGCCAGCTTTACCCTGTCGGGTATGATTACGCTTTGGGAGATCCTCTTTCCCGATACCCGCCTGATTACCGATGATCTCTTGATCAACCTTCTCTACGGTATCTTGATCAACGGTGTCGGCTACTCCCTGATCTTCAACCAGAATGCCTCGACCGGAGGAACCGATATTGTCGCTAAGATTATCAACAAGTTCACCCATATCGATATGGGTAAGTCCTTGTTTTTGTCCGACTTCCTGATTACCGTAATGGCAGGTCTGACCTTCGGACCCAAGCTCGGCCTCTACGCCCTGCTGGGGATTCTGATGAACTCCGTGATCATCGACAAGGCGATTGCCGGCTTCAACACCCGTGTCAACCTTAAAATCATCACCAAGTACAAGGATGAGGTCAACCACTTTATTCTGACCGAACTCTCGCGAGGAACGACCATCTTCTATGCGGAAGGAGGCTACTCCAAGGACAAAAAGCCTGTAATCAACACCATTGTAACGAGGAAGGAGTATATCAAGATCAAAAACTTTGTCAAAGACTTGGATCCCCAAGCCTTTATTTCCATCAACTTTGTGCATGAAGTCCTCGGAGAAGGCTTTACCTACCGAAAATCTTCTGTTTGATGCTATCATCCGTTTATACTATTTTCCTTTTAAAATGTCAGGTAAACCGAATATATGTTTGACGGAAACATTTTGTACTAATCGTAGGATTCAAACTTCAACGCCCGGACAGTTTTAATAGATAATAGTATTATCCTATTCTCCAATAGAAGTATGGATATATTTGTTCTGCGACTACAAAAATTCGTTTTATCCGAGTTATACTATTCTCCAATAGAAGTATGGATATATCTGTTTTTCGACCCACGAAAAATCGGTTTATCTTCTATGGGTCACAAATTGTTTATATCTATAATTCAAAGGAAGAATCGTATTACACATCGTTTATATTCACAGCTCAAAAGAATATCAATATTAGTTCCACACTCTCAAGAACAACATAAATAAAAAAAGGGCGATAGCAGAGAAACTCCCGTTCTCACTATCACCCTCCACAAACCCTCCTATTGCCTGAAAAGGTTTTTACATTGTCCCGAATACAGGAAGAGCAAGAGAACGCCCCTTCCGTTATCCGTTTGTACGGCTGATACCGAATATTTTTTATTATGCTGTCCCCGTTCAAAAATTTGAACTCTGCGATCACTCAAAACCGCTTTCCATCATCCCATATTCCGTTTAGCCGGCAAATTTATGCTATTCTTCGATGAACACTTGCAATTATATCCGTCTTGCTTATAAAAACAAAGGTTTTTCAAGCCTGAGAAAAGTCAAGATTGCGATATCTCTTGTTCAAACGAATGGGAATAGGTATAAACTATGGTTCTGCTGTTCAGGTTCGATGTCGCTTATTTTTCGTTGTACGAATTCAGAGCATTATCCAAGGCGATTGCCCGACTCTTTACAAAGCCCTTCTTGTCGATGGATACGGCGATGACCTTCTTTCTGATCTCATCCAAACTCATCCCTTCAATCTCCGGATAATCCTTAAATCGACTGAAGGCCCCCATCCCCTTTGTGATTTTGGCTTTTTTGACGACCTTCCTCTTGTTGACCGCAAGTGCTACGGAACAACCTCTCGCAAAGGTCGGTTTGTGCTTACCTGCAATGACCCTTCCCTGCTCCCTGAGCTCCGCACCCACCTTCTTCATATGTTGTACCTGCAAATAAATCGCAAGACCTTCCAAAATAATGACAACGATCAACAGGATCGTTCCTATCTTCATCTCCATGTCTTATCTCTCCGTTCTTATGTAGCTATAACTCTCTTCCACGCGGATCATCCCTCTTTATCAAAAAACACTTTTGTTTCTCACAGGTATGACCGTCTTTTTGCAAGGATTCGGATGACATCTCGTATTCTCTTGCCGCCCTGTCCGGTAGTTCTTCAAAGAAAAAAGGCGGGGTTGGACCCTTGTTCGGTCCAAACGCCCTCTTCCCTTACAAGATCTCCCTTCGCCCTTCCAAGGCTTTGCCTATCGTAACATCGTCCGCAAACTCCAGGTTTGCTCCGACAGGAAGCCCGTGAGCGATACGGGTCACTTTTATACCGAAGGGTTTGATCAGCCTTGCGATATACATTGCAGTCGCCTCTCCGTCGATCGTGGTATTGGTCGCAATAATAACCTCTTTAACCTTGTCGTCATGCAATCTTGAAACCAACTCCCTGATCCTTATCATATCGGGAGTAACGGCGGACGATGGTGATATCGTCCCGTGCAGGACGTGATACTTGCCGTGGTACTCTCTTGTCCTCTCCATCGCCGCTACATCTCGAGGATCTTCCACCACACAGATGAGACTCTCGTCCCTGTTGGGCGAATTGCAAATACTGCACGGATCCTTATCCGAGATATTGTAACAGGTCTGACAGTAGGCGATATTCTCCTTGGCATTGCGTATCGCATCCGCCAAGCCCGTAACTTCCTCCTGCGGCATATTGATGATGTAGAACGCCAGCCTCTGTGCCGTCTTATAGCCTACTCCCGGCAATTTCCCCAAACGCTCAATCAACCGATCGATATGACCGGAATAGTGTTGCATTAGAACAGCCCCGGTATATTCATACCGCCCGTAAGTTGAGACATCTTGCTGCCTGCCATCTCATCGGCAAGACGAAGTGCCTCGTTGACTGCCGACAATACAAGGTCCTGCAACATTTCGACATCCTCGGGGTCTACGACTTCGGGATCGATCGCAATCGAGAGGATCTCCTTCTTGCCGTTGGCTACGACCTTTACCGTTCCTCCTCCTACGGATGCTTCGACCTGCTTTTCTTCCAATTCGGCCTGCATCTTCTCCATGTCGCGTTGCATCTTTTGTACCTGCTTGAGCATATTGTTCATATTTCCCGGCATACCCGGAAATCCGCCTCTTTGTTTTGCCATTGTACTTCCTCCTAAACTGTTATTTTATCTCAATAGGGACCCCGGGAAACCTCTCCCTGAGCTCCTGTAATACCGCTTCTTCTTCCACCTCTTCCCGATCGAGGTTTGAAACTTGGCTCGAAAACAAGAAATAAACTTCGACTTCTTCTCCCAGAGCCTGCGAAAACAAGTTGCTGATCAACTCCCTGTTCTCCTCGGTATCGATTTTATTCTTGTGAAAATCAAAGGGTTCATCGTAAGCGATGTAGAGTTTGCCTCCGATCCGCCGTGCGACCCTCCCCTCCTGCAACAAGGCCTTGGTGCTTGCAAAACGTTGCTGTTTGAGAAGGTCATAGACCTGCAACATCGCTTGGTTCGCCTGTTCGATCCTTTCCTTCTCTTCGTCGGAACAGTTCTGCACAAGTTCCTTCAAATCGGGCTCGGCATCGATCCGGGAGTTTTTGATCCGCCTTCCTCTGCCGAAGGTCTCGGGCACAGGAGACTCTTTCAATCTCTTGAGCTCTGCCTGTAGCCGAAGGAGTTCTTCCCTGAGCATAGCGATCTCTTTTTTGAGGTCCCGGATACCGGAAGACTCTTCCACCTGTGTCTTCTCTCCCTGAGAAAGATAGCGAATAACGGCAAGTTCCAAGGTCTCTCGAGGTGCTGACGACATCCTCATCTTCGCCTGTGTTTCTCCGAAAAACTCCATCCGCGAAATCAGACTCTCGATCTCGTACCCATCCTTAAAATCATCCTTAGCCTCTATCCCGTAGTGCTCCATCAAAGACTCTCTCAAATATAGAAGAAGACCTCTGACAAAAAGCTTGATATCCGAGCTTGTCGCGTGGATTTCCTCGATCAATTCCAAAATCCTTGGGATATCCGAGGCATCCATTGCCCTCAAAAAATCCCTCTTCTCCTCCTCGCCCGAACCTCCGACCAGGCTGAGGACTTCCTTCAAGCCCACATGTTCCAAACTCATCGTCTTGTCGAGAAGACTCAGGGCATCGCGCATCCCTCCGTCGCTCTCCCGAGCAATAAACTCGAGTGCCGCTTCCTCAAAAGGCTTTCCTTCTTTTTCCAGAACGTGGCGGAGGTGCTTTGCTATCACTTCATCATCCAAACGCTTGAAATCAAAACGCTGACAACGCGAAAGCACCGTTGCCGGTATCTTGTGAGGTTCGGTCGTTGCCAGAATGAAGATGACATGATTCGGCGGTTCCTCCAAGGTCTTGAGCAGAGCGTTGAAGGCTCCTTGAGATAGCATATGGACCTCATCGATGATGTAGACCTTATACCTGCCGACCGTCGGCATAAAGACGACATTATCCCTGATATCCCGGATATTGTCCACCGAGTTGTTGGACGCCGCATCCAGTTCAATCTCGTCGAGGTCCCCGTCTACACAGGCCTTACATTGATAGCAGGGCTTGTCTTCGGACAGACAATTGACCGCCTTTGAAAAGACCTTGGCCGTCGATGTCTTACCCGTACCCCTGGAACCGCAGAACAGGTAGGCATGGCTTATGCTCCCTTCCCGTATCTGGCTTTTGAGCACGGATACGATGTGTTCCTGGCCAACGATGTCTTCAAACCTCTTGGGTCTGTAGCTTCTATACAGTGCCTGATGCATATGAACCTCCTTCCTCCCGACTTATCTTTTGATTATATCACGATATTCTTATATTTTCACCCGATTTGTCCAAAATCCGAGTTTCGCAACAAAAAACTACGGTTGTTCTGCCGTAGTTTTCCGATTTTTAAGTTTTGTCATATTTATATAAATAAGAGCTGTGCACCGTCCTTCGAACTCTTTCAATGATCTGTGTCTACAAGCAACGCTCATTGCCGGCACTCCCGCAACACACGAAAGACATTACTTATTGCTGCTTCCTTCCGGACCTGACACGGTTCGTAAGCTCCCGTTGCGCGGGACCGACAAATCAACACGTTCCTCCTTAGGCATAACAACCGAAAACAGCCCTCGGGACGGCTTCTATCCTGCTAAAGCGGATTGCAGGTTACAAGGCACCGCTAACTCCCCATATAGCACAGCAAATCCTTATTTACGATATCAAAGAGAATTACCCTCTGTCTATCTATTCTACCAAAAGAAATCCTTATCGTCAATTCTTTTTCGCCGCTCGTGCATCCTCAATCGCCGACTGCATAATCTCCTTGGTCAACATTCCCTGTGCGTAACCGACAAGGGTGCCGTTGCCGTCAATAATAAAGGTCGTCGGAAATGCACTGATTCCGTAGGCCTCAAAGATATCTCCGCTTGCATTGAAGATCGAAGGAAAGGCAAAATCTCCCTCCTGCAAAAAGGCCTTCAATTTCTCTTCATCGATGTCGGAAGAATTGGGATTTTGTTCATTCTTCGGATTGGTAACTCCCAGAATGATGACATCCCCCTTGTTCTCTCCATATTCATGATAGAGAGCCTCCACATCGGGCATCTCTCTTCGGCAAGGTCCACACCAACTCGCCCAGAAGTTGAGAAGAATAACCTTCCCCTTATAGTCCGCAAGGTTGTGCACGGTCCCGTACTGATCCGTCCCGCTGAATTCGGGTGCCACATACTCCTCGCTCGCTCCTTCCTGAGCCTCCGCTCCCTGTTCCTGCGCCCCACTGCCCCGCTCCGTATTCGTTGCCGATTCGGGCTGTTGTTCCTGCTCGGTCGCAGGCGTCTCCGTCTCCGAACGTTCCTGAGGCTCTTGAGTGACTATGGAAGGGGCCGGAGTTTTGCTGAGATATCCCGTCACGGAGTTCATCCAACCGGTAAATACACTGATCCCCATCAGGATGAGGATGACTCCTCCCACCTTCGGGATCCATCTCGACATCGCCTGATTTTTCTCCAACCATCCCATGATCTTCTGCGTGAGGATTCCGAACAGGAAGAAGGGAATCATAAAACCGAGGGCATAGACAGCCACCAGCAAATTACCCGTTACCGCCGTCTTGGCACCCGAGGCCATGATCAAGACCGATGACAACATCGGACCTACGCAGGGCGTCCATGCAAAACTGAACGTAAAACCCATGACGAGGGCAACAAGAGGACCTATCTCCCTGTCTCCTCCGATCACGGGAAGCCTTCTCTCCTTATTCAAAAAATTGCTCTTGTAGAAGCCCACTTGATAGAGTCCGAGCAAAATAATGATGATGCCGCCGATCCGACTGAACAACATCTTCTTCTCGTTAAAGAACTGCCCTACCATCGTAAAGGCAACTGCCAACAAGAAGAACGAAAGTACAATTCCAAGGCCGAAAAACAACATATTGAGCTTCGGTTTCGACTTATTGTCGCGAACATCCTGTCCCGCCATCATTCCGAAGTAGATCGGAAGGATGGGCAGCACACAAGGCGAAAAGAAGGATATGATTCCTTCCAAAAATACCAGAACAAAACTTATATGTTCTACTTGAATAACCTGATTCAATATCACCACTCCATCTTTCTATCTCTGTGTCATTCACACCAACGAAAACTACCGATAGGAAACCGATACAAAAGAACATCTCCCGTTGCAGAGCCGTCCTTTCGAAAAAACACGAACCATTACCGGTACGGTTTTATTTTGCCGCAAACAACGCTTTCCGCCTATCTCCTGCGGGTCTTATACTATTCTCCAATAGAAGTATGGATATATCTGTTTTTTAACCCACGAAAAATCGGTTTATCTTCTATGGGCCACAAATTGTTTATATCTATAATTCAAAGGAAGAATCGTATTATACTGTTCTCCGGTCAGACTGACGTTATGCCCGATCCACAAACAAAAAACATCTCGTTCCCATAGAACTAACGGGACAACGATATCGACAGTTCAGGCAGCTGTGTCATTAAACGACAAACGGCACCAATACTTTTTGTATACCCCCAAAATAAAACCTAAAAACATCGGAAACTACCCCCGGTAAACCAAGAGTATCCCTTTTCGGTTTTTATTGATACTCTGCTTCCCCACAGCTTCCCGGTTCTTAGGCGGAGGAGGGGGTCACAATCGTTTCTCGAGTCTAAAAGATCTCTATTTCGAGAGTCCCCGCTCCAAAACATCTTCTGTGCCATGGCGATATTGATACCCGTATTAATTTCAACCACACTGCCGGAGATGACTGTGACAGTGTTGCTATATCCATGTTCCAACTACGAAACTTTATCTCATCGACGTGGAATACGACTCGTTATACTATTGCCCAGTGTACTGACATATTGATATTTAGCTTTATTTCTTATCTCGGTTATAAACCGAAAGAATTCATATCAAAGTCGGAATTACCTTGAATTTCAACGTGCCGCTACACCGGTTATCTGTATGAGTATGTTTCGACACAGGACTCGGGTATGAAATTGAAAAACAAAACAGTCCGATCATTCAGTTGTTATGGTTCTTGTACGAACTGTCTGCATTTTTTGAGAATGTGAATAGCAACTTTCCACGATTTTACTATCATATTCAGTTTTATTTTGTAAGTATTCCCTAAAGCTCACTATTTCTTCTTAGAAAAATTAGAATTAGCATCATCGTTCAAGCAAAGAATATCATTGGGTGTGCAGTTAAGTGCTTTACAGATTTTTTCTAAGTTTTTTAGAGTGATTGGTTGGTTCTTACCCATTTGTGCCATCACATTAGTGGTAAGTCCTGCCATTGCAATCACATCGGTTTTCTTCAAGTCTTTCTGAACAAGCTGTATCCATAACGGACGATAGTTTAATGCCATATCACAACCTCCTTTCTATCAGTATATTTAAATTCCATATTCACTCCTCACCCAATAATTTATCTATATATTCTTCCTTATTATGATGATATAAGCATTTTACACATCTATAAGCTTCAAAAACATGTCCACAATCCGGATATCCATATAGTATATGAGCACAATGCGGGCATAATTGAGCCATCTTTGAGGAATATTCAAAATATGTTCTGCTACATTCATCACAAATTTTAACTTTTTTATCCTTCACTTTCATTTCATACCTCAATCATTTCAATCCAAGCCCTTGCAAATATTCCATTTTTATCCAATCTGCACCTACAAACTCATTGTAATTCGGATCTATATTTTGCGGATTCATCTGTGATATACCATTGAAAAATTCGACAATTCGACCCTTATTGAAGCTCTTTTCGATTTTCTTTTGTAATGCTAAATTAGCCAATTCCTCATCTCCGAAAACGAGAAAATAAGAGAGTGAAATATCCAGTTTTCCTTCAAGGCAATGCTTCATGATTTCCTCCGGAGAGCGGTAAAATGCTTCAAATATCGGGAGAACACTGTCCACAATCGCATTTTGTAATTGTGAAACCGTATGCGGAAAATTAGTTTTTGCCAAATCCCAAGTTTTGTATTTCCTTACCTAAAATATAGCACAGCCGTTCCCCATAAATCCTTCCGCTACCATACTCATTATGGTAGGCCTTGATATCAAATTCTTTTACCGACGCTTTCGTTGTCTATATTGCAAGCGAGCTTTCATATAGGAAAACCAACATATCAGCTTCTTGTTTTAAAAGATTTATCAAACACGTTTGACAGAACAATTCGCTTCATTTTCAAGCAACTGAATTTGTCAACACTCAATTTTACATAAATGTCATTTTATGATTCTCCATGTATGTAAATGTAATGTCCGTCAACTGTTTTAAATTGATTTCAATCTTTGCATTTTCATGTTCGCTTAGCCCTACCAAGTAATCATTGTGTATGTTTAACTCCTTAATCGGATTGCTTTGATTAAAAAAGATAGCCCATTTTAATTCTCCGTCAAAATCCGTATGCGCCACAAATCCATCGCTTCCAAAAGCACCTTCCCCGCTTAAAAAGATCCCCGAATCATTTGAAATGCGATGCCATTCGTCAATCAGCACCCATGAGTTATCGTGATATTTCAAAACACTGTCCAATGTAGTATCACATAAAGGAGATATCACAACATGATATGTTTTTACGTTCGAATCATAAATTTTGAAAAAATTAAGAACGGTGACGGTTCCATCAGGATATAAAATACAATTAAAATTCGGGAGCATCTTTTTGCGCCTTCCCCATAGTTCTTTCACCTTGTCATTCACATCTTTCACCCTTCCTATTCAAAAACACATTCCGATAATTCCACCACATACCCTGCCACTTGCATATCTTCAAAATCTTCTTCAAAACCTTGAGCTTGTTCTACATCGAACAACTTTCCGCTTGTTGCGATTAATTTTTCCGGCTCATCACTTTTGGGTGCATACTTGTGATACAAAATTTTTATACTCTCAACCTTTCCCGTTAATAGCAAAAGTTTATCCGCTTCAAAAGAATGCGCATCATAACAATAGTCAATCTCGCCGATACTAACAGGTGTAAGTATGGTATTATTCTTACTGACCTCCCATTTTACAACATCTCCTACGCTAAATGGAATCCCGCAACATGCCATTTCCCAAGCTTCATAGTAAACCCTACATTTCATTTGCCGCAATCTCCTTTGCCAAAATTTCCTTCCACATTCTTATAAAAAATCCCGCATTTTTTCTGTGTAAACACCTCAATAATATCCTCTGTTGCCCATATAAGCGGATGTTGCGCATTATTCTCGGCAAACTCTATATCACTACGATAAAAGGTATTTGCCTGTAGTTTTTGTTCATCGGATTCAATGATACGATACGGCCAAGGATGGTGGTGTCCTTTGCTTCTTTTGCAAGTGGGACATATACCGTTATCCACGACTCCATAAGTAATCTTACCCTCGTATTCGACGCGAACTTGTTTTGCTCTTTCAAGGTCAAAAGCAACCGTATTGATGAAACGACAAATATAGTAGTCCAAAGCTTTTTTAAAAGGGATAAATTCAATACCTCTCATTTGGTACTCTTGGTATAATTCATAAAAACGCTGACTCGCAATACTTACCCCATCGTATGTGGTAACAAAGAATTTCTTTTTTCTCCACTTTACTGTGTCTGCCGCTTGCAGTATCACTTCTTCACGATTTAACACCATGTTACAATGTGGACAGAGTTTTATATTCAGTATGGATTCTCTACCTAAATACAAATGTTCAGCACTATCGCCATAGATGTAGCAATACTTCATCATCTCACCTCTCACAGTTTCCCTTTCTGAAATTTCCTTCAACATGTTGTGGAATATGCTATATTTTTCTTTTGTAATGCTATTAAAATCCTTCCGCTCTTATAAACACTTGGCGATTTCGTCATCGCCAAGCCAGCAGAGGTATTGCTCCTGCGGTATCACCAGTTCCATTATTTCTGAATTCTCAACTAAAAACGCTTTTAAATGCAAAGTCCCTTCTTCCCATCTAATGAATGTCAGTTCATCGTATACATCGTAATCTCCGTCAAGACAGGATATGATATCGACAAATTTCGGATTCTCACTCATCGGATTTTCAAAGTTGAAAAGTTGAACGCCATAAGGACAAGCCCAATAACATCCTTCCACTGCAAGCACATTATTTTCAGGATTATAATGCACTTTCGTCCAAATAAATGTTTCCACTCCATCAAAAGAACACTCCGGAAAAAACTGCATGATTTCTCCACTTTCCATATCAAGTACACTATATCCGTATAAATCCTGTCTGAAAATCAGATACTCTATGCCGTTTTTATGTGAAATCAGCTGATAAAACACAGAAGAATCGTTAAAACAATACCATTTTGTATGGAGAACATCATCTTTATAAAGAAAACACTTATTACCTCGATAATTATACTCTCCAATTTTTGCGGAGTAGAGATACACCTTAATCTTATAATCCGCTGATTTTCCTTTTACTTCTATGACTTTAGTGTCCGTCAGATTTTCATCCAAAAATAGCGGCATCAACTCTTGCATATGCAGTTTGTATTTATCCGTATTGACTGCGTTCGGCATATCACTACCTCCATTTTTCTATATATACTTCAACACTTTTTTGCAAATCATCAAGATAATGAGAATACTCACTCGGTAAATCTTTAATTACGCTCATATCATTACTGTCAAAATGATAAATGATATGCTTTAATATCTGTATTTGAATAAAAAATAATTTTTTGCAAGTTTCTTTATCAACTGTTTTTTGAGCTCGAATATATTCACATAAATCGTTTAGTGCTTCTATATTAAATCTATTTTCTTCGTGCAGATAATACATAAAGCTTTTATTCTCCGAATAATAATTGTTCTCAATCAAATCCTTCATTGCTAACCCTCAATCCGTGGTGACTTTGACACCCCAAAATCCGTGCATCCATTTCTCGGTATTCAGGGGATAGATCTCATTCGCTTCGTTTAGCAGGAGCAATATTTTTTCTTTCCGCCTCATTTTTGCATTTTCGCTCTTTAACTCTTCTATTCCTTCAATCAGCTTTTGTGCCTCGTTCTTTAATCTGTGCCATCTCTGCCAGTCTTTATCAGACATTTTCTCCGATTTTTCTTTTAATCTCTCCCGCCGCAAAAATGTTTCTCTCCATTCTTCGGGATGTTCAGGCTCTCCCAATATTGCCGGCTCTAAGGAAATCGCACTTGAAAAGTTCGACTCTAAAAATGATTTCATCTTTTCGCTCACATAAATTTCCTGATTTTTTAAAGAATCCGCAATAAAAATGTCGTTGGTTGAGAGGGGAGAGCTTGCCAACTTCTCCACATGCTCTTTTTCGTCATAATAAGCATATCCTTCCTTCTCCGGAATCAAGGCATATAGGTTTCCTAATGCTTGTGATAAAGCCTCATGATGTTTTCTGCGAGTGATATATTCTTCCGCATCCATATCGCCTGAAGGATAAATTTTAGGCTCGTCTGCGGATAAATCCCATGTCTGCCAATCCAATTTGACAATTCTTTCTTTGAAGATTTTTGCAAACCGGAGATCCGAAAAACAGTTCTCCATGACTTCCTTTACCTGCTCTCTTACGATAATCACCGGACGCTCTCGATCATATTGACTTCTGTATATCCCGGGGCAAAAAGGCGCAGTCCTTGACAAACAATGTTCTTTTTTCTCCTTATCAAAATAATAGATTCCTTGCCATAGGATCTCTCCATAAGGTCCCCACGGCATTTCTTTATTTTTGAGTATATAGATCATCGGCATCCTCCATAAAAATATCTTTGTTCTACAAAAAAATCCGCAAAATGTTTTTCACTTTATTCTATATTCACCGGCTGTATAACATCAATTTACCTTGATTCTCATATCATACTATTCTCCAATAGAAGTATGGATATATCCGTTTTTTTCAACCTGCGAAAAATCTCTTTATCTTCTATGGTCACAGATTGTTTATATCCACAACTCAAAGGAAGAATAGTATTATATGAATTACACCACGCCTAAATCCGATGAGATTTCGATAGCATGTACTCAAAAATAGTGTGCGATGTCAAGATTGCTAAGCGGGTTCAATTCTCTCCATACTTTTGTGATTTTATTCTTTGAACAGCTTGATGTGCAACTCCGAAATTTCTTGAGTCAGCTGTGAAACCGACTCTTCTTTTTTAAAAGGAATATAAACATCACAGTATAAAATCATAAAAACACTTAACACAAATCTTTCTTTTTCTGCAAATTGATTTTTTCTGCAAATACGATATTCTTCATCCAATCTCGCTGTATGTATCTCTGTTGTCTTTAAAAAAATATAGGCTCGATCCAAAAGTTCAAACAAATATGTTTCATCCAGTCTCTCGCAAAATTCACGATTTATACGAGAACCGTTGGTGAGAAAATAGGAATCTTGACGACGCTTTGCCTGTTCTTGTGGACGATAATAAAATTCGGAGTTTTTATCATATTTATCAAGAACATCCTGAAAATCAAATATTTCCAGCAATTCTCTTTTCAGCGAACAAGTGTAAAATAGGTTGCTATCTTTGGATGTTGTCTCCGGTACGAGAGGCATCGCTAAAAGCTGAGAATGTGGCTTTGTTTCCAATCCAACAATTACATTGACATAGTTTTCTTTTATGATTTTCCATATCTCATCTACTAAAGTGTAATTTAAATCTCTTGCATTCTTATCATACAACTGAAATCTATGATAGGCTACATCCGCAAAATCCAAGCGATAAACTCCTTCTTTCCCTTTAATATTGATAAAACAATATATTTCGGTATTTACCGTTCCCCAGGAACCGTCAGGCGCAATATAGTTTTTGTAGTCTCTAAAAAAGAAAATTCTCGTTGAAAATAACTTATTTTTCTTCTTGATCTCATTGCTCTTCGTTAAACGAAAACCGTAAGGCTCCATGTAAGAGAATAGATAATCCACCATTTTTTGGAAAATATCTTTTGGTTTTAGACTTGTCATAATACCACCTCAATAACAACCTCTTTCGATAAATCATTCAAAGCACTTTTACAAAATCACTGTCCGTGCAGGTAATCCCTATATGCAATCCGCAATCTTTGTATTTTTCTACAACTTCTTTAAATGCCAATGTCGTCCTTACCATAAGCAATATGCAAATGCCCGTGCTTATATCATCTGCAAAAAATGCACCATGCGCCTCTTTCTTATAAATTCCCGAAAAACCCCGTGCTTTTCCAATTTCAATCCAAATTTTAGACGAAATCCATTGATTGTTATCGCGAGTAAACTCTTTGCAAATATATATTGTACTGTCCCAGCCATTTTCGATATCATAATAAAGACAAAGAGCCCTCGCCGATTCTTTTTTTGCCCTTTCGATACATTGTTCCATATAGTGGTCGATTTTCTTAGAATAACTTTTTAAATCGACCGCAAAAATCTTTTCCATCAATTCAGAAGACACACCAAATTTTTGAGCAAGCTCCTTTGAAAAAGCAATGATTTCCAGCTTGTTTTTTTCCTCCAAATAAGAGATGCACTCTTCCCAACATTTCCAATAGTATTGACTGCCCATCCGTAATTCCCCTCCATCCGTAATCTCTTTACAAATTGTTTATTTCCTGCCATTTAAAAAAATGTTATACCGTTTGCTCCAACTTCTCTACTCCCAAAAGCCCAAGAGTTCAAAATCCATACAATCAAATGCATTGATATGATCCCAGTCCCTCGCTAAGACAATATCATCCACTTGCCTTGCTATATATAATTCGTCCAATGTCTTAAATTTCCGCTCACCGCTTCGAATCTCCTTTGTACCGCAGCGGTGAAATGAACAATATTCCTTATAGATAATAATCATATATTCATAGAGCTTGCCCTCAAAATAAATGCTAAGTTCCGCTTCGCAGTCATATTCTTCAATACTTTTTAGCAAGAAATACTTAATTTCTTCAAATGTAAATTCCGCTTTACTTTGTGTTTTTTCCGTCCATATAATATCCTTGCCCTTATTTGAATTTCCTGCAACTTCTTTACACTCTTCTACGCTATCAAAAGAAAAATCACCGACCACCTCAAAGTCTTCATTGCAAGAAAATAGATAGTACTCTTTATTATTACCGTATCTGCATATCGCAAGATACTTGATATCCGAATATTTTTCGCCGGTACTATAATTTACTTTGCCGAAATCATCTTTTTGAGAATAGAACAAAACTTTTGCACCATCTAAATAATTCGGAAACATCTTTTCCTCCTCAAATGTTTTTAACTACTTAAAAAATGTACTGTACACAAAAGCAGAGCCGACAGCAAAAATTACACCCCCGCCAATAAACCCTATAACGCATGCCGTTTTTCTTCCAAAATACCTGCTGAGTTGTCCCATGCTCCATTCGCTATGGTATTCTTTATCAGATGTATATAACCAATCCCAATTTTTGACAGGCCCCACCATCAAAAGAATACCAAAAATAAAGAGTACCGTCGCTACTATCTTTTGAAAAATGTTAGGTTTCTTCTTAATCCATTGATCAATCTTATCATCCATACTTCATTTCCTCTTTACAAATCTACTATTTGCTTTAAAGTTATCTCAAAAACGAAGAAAATTATGCCCTGTGATTCGAACTTCTTCACAAAATTCTTAAATGCGGTATCCTTATTCTTATCTATCTGCACCATCACATGGGTGATAAATTCCGCCCTTACAATCACATCTGTTTTCTTCAAGCCTTTCTGAGCAAGCTGTATCCATAATGGAGTATAATTTCAAACCATATCGTCACTCTTTTTTATCATTATATCAAAAAAAAAATTAAGTGTGCTCCATCTTTTATTTATTTACTATTTTTTACTTTAGAGAGTGGTTGTGTCATTCCGTCTTTATTCTGCCATTAAATGTTTTATGCCCTGTGCTTTGCTCCCGGTTTGTCGTTCCCGTACCCCTCCATAAGGTTGATGACACCCCACGCACCAAGACCTGCACCTACCGCCATTACCAAAACTTTTAATACATCTACTGCCTGTGTAAAAAATTCCATATTAGTTTTCCTCCTTGTTATCTTCATTCTTATTCTTGTTTTCAATTTTGTTCAGGGATTTCACGATGAAGTTCTTAAAGATCTTATCTCCCTTAGCTCTTTCCTTGAAGTAGCCGAACACATGGATCAAGTCGCCTTTCTTAAAACCCCTTGCCATCTCACTTTTTTCGCCATACACTGAGCATTTGGTGTATTCCTTACCACCTCCGTACTTTTTCACCAAAGTGAAGTTTGCAATCTTTACCTCTTCGCCGTCTTTTTCAAACGAGCTAAACACAGGCTCTTCCACAAGACTGGCATTGATGTTAATCATTTTTTCTTTGTCCATTTCTTTATCCTTTCGTATTCCCCGTAAAAAAATAGACAATAGGATTTCTCTCTATCGCCTAACCTACTTGCCTATTCTGATTATTTCCACCGATATAGTTGGGGATCTGTTCCTTATTCTCATCGTATCCTCCTTGTTTTTAAGCATCAAAAAAGGAAGTACCGGCTATTTGCTTTTACTTCCTCTTAGTGGTTTCATTTAATTGTTATATTTCGACAAACTGGAATTTATACTATACTCCAACAACTCTATTTGTATTCCTATTATAGTTGTTATGGCTGTCCAGGTACCATTAATTCCCATCCTATACCGTAGGCATCAACAACACGCCCATAGTACGGGCTGAAGAAATTAGAGCCGAAAGGAAGAATTACTTTTCCTCCCTGAGCAAGTTTTGCCATGACTTTATCCGCCTCGGTCTTATCAGCTAAATAGACAGAAATAAACTGGCGGGGAATCTGATTGGGATTTGCCGGTTCTGTGCCGTATTGTGCAAAATAACCTCTATCTTCTCCCCAAAGCTGAATGCTTCCCAGTTGAAGACACATCCATGCAACTTTTTGTCCTTCCTCACTTGAAAAATCAGTACCATTAGGCAAATCTTTGACCCTAAGGATTTTCTCTATCGGAGTATTAAACACTTGACTATAGAGTTGAAAAGCTTCTTCTGCTTGATCTTTAAATCCCAAAAATACATTAACTTTATACATTGATAACACCTCTCTCTTGAACTTTGAAATTTTCTATTAGACCTGTTCGATAACTTAGTTTTAAAAAATTATAAATCGCATAAAATAAACATTAAAATTTTTTAATTATTACATTTATATGGGTAATCGAACACATCTATTTATTAACGGTATCTTGTAGTTTCTTTTTCAGGTCATTAACTCATCATTAAAAGCTATAGCCTCTTTAATCCAGAAGGACAATGCCTTAACCCCTTCCTCATCAAGATCCACATAGCCTTTTTGAGGGATACCTTTCATAACAGTAACACTTGCACCCGATGCAGGTAAAAGGGCATCTTGCCTCTCCTTTCCAATACGCACCATGACCATAACGCCATCTCTACCGCTGGCAGTCGCTAGCATCTTACCATGCACCATAAAAGCTAATCCACCAAACATTTTCTTTGTAACTATAGTGAACGCAAAAATTATTTTCACTTTGCCGAATCCCTATTCTTCAAAATAGAATCGAGATACATTTCGAAAGTGCAGATATTTATGTCGTTTGCTATAAGTGTTCTTCAAACACTTCTGATGATAGCTGTTTTTCCAACTCCAATTTTATAGCCTCAGCAATTTTCTTATCAAATTTCATTATTATACCTCTACCAAACTAACTCGATTCCCAACGGGCTATTTTAAGTCTAAGTCCATTATAACTAATACTGTACTCTCTATACGAAATATCGCCATAATCAGCCTACTTGTCTGCTTGGGTTATAGTATATCAAATATTTTTCAAAAAAAACTATCCTATTTTGACCTTTTTAGAAGACTGTCCATAACCAATTTTGGAAGGTTAACCGTAATCAACGGATGATATGGCTGAGGTTCTTCCATAAACAGATAGACAGTATAAGTGGATTGATACTCGAAAATTAAAGGACTATCATGAATGCCACGATAATTATCCAGCATAATAAATGTTGAAAAAAAACTAGCGCTTGTTGATGTATCGCATGCCAACAAGTAATAGGTTCCCTTTGGAATTTTATCCAATAAAATTGACTCTATATTGGTTGTAGCCAATCCCACAATAGGCACCTGATTAGGGAGTGGCTCCGAAAAAAGACCGACAAAAACTAATTCAGGCTTATAGCCTTCCGGATACAATAGAGAAACTTCGAGTCTATTTTGTGTATCTACATCTTTCAGATGCCGATACCACAAACTCCCTTTTCTATCCATAAAATCCCTTAAAAGCCGATAAGCTACACACGCAGTTTTTTTATATCCCTTGGCTTTGCCACCTGTATGTTTACGAAAAATTTTTGAAAAATTACTACTGTATTCATATCCTACCTGTCCTGAAACATCCGTTACATTACCCTCTTCCATCAAAAATTTTCGCATACTTACTTGTATACGCATGGACTCTAAATACTTGCGATAGGTTACACCTGTTATTTTTTTAAATTGACGAGAAAAATAGGAAGAGGAATAATGAAAGTGCCTGGCAACTGCCTCTAAAGAAACATCCTCATTTAATTGCTCATACATATAACTTGTTATCTCTTCAATATTCATCCGATTCATTCCTCTTTTCTGATGAATTTTGATTTATAAATTTATTATCCATCCCATTTTATCACTTTTTCCACATTCTGTCATTTAATCAAGTTGAATATTCATTCTTGTAATCACTGTATTTTTTCTTAATTTTGCTTTTTCTCTTGTGGCAAGATACTTCTGAATATCAAAGGAATTTCTCTTGTCGTAGTCCTCTAAGAGCTTATAATTTTTATGCTTTGTGATGTCGAATTTATCCGACAAAAAAGGTCGAACACCTCGAAGCTGAAAGATGCACTTTCCTCCATCCATAACCGTAATCTCGTCTTGGCTCATCAGCTCTTTCCCGGTCTTTTGGTAATTCAATCCAAAGCTCTTTTGATTACTCCTTGTTTCTGAAGTGTTATACAGGTCGATGGTTTCTTTTCCAAGTGTTTCGGAAAGCTCTTTTAATGTTGTTTTCTCTTTCCCTCCTAAAAACAAGGTACTATCACAGTTACCGACAATGGTGTCTGCATGATCCTTGTAAATTGCCTTTAGCTGAGATTGTGCTTGCAAGATAATGCTCGCCGAAATCTCTCTACTTCTGATAGTTGCAATCAGCTTCTCAAACTTTGGAATCAAACCGATATTTGCAAACTCATCCAGAAGAAACCTCACATGAATCGGAAGCCTACCGCCATACTCGTCATCAGCCTTATCACACAATAGGTTAAAGAGCTGCGAGTACATAATAGATACCACAAAATTGAAGGTGTCATCAGTATCCGAAATAATGACGAATAGAGCCGTCTTTTTTTCTCCAAGGGTGTCAAGCTCCAGTTCATCTTCACTCATCAACTCTCTAAGCTCACCAATATCAAAAGGAGCAAGCCTTGCACCACAGGAAATCAATATGCTCTTGGCAGTTTTGTCTGTTGCTACTTGTCAAGGACCTTTTAATCAAAATCATCTTTTTTTTCGTTCGATTTTCTCCTAAGCTCCCTCAGCATTATTCTTGTAAGTTTATCTTGCATTGTTTCAGTTGCATTTTCATTGAAGTGGACAACAACCTCATAGGTGGTCTTTCCAATCTTTCTCTTTGTGCTAATGCCTTTTTTATCTGTATTTGTCAAGCGAAAAATGGTCCAGGGATCTCATCGAAAAACGGCCCGTTATTTTAGCCACTCCC
>NZ_JBHSHL010000037.1:0-2891 GCF_042652965.1 Filifactor villosus | reverse complement strand
AACCTCCTCTGTTTTATACGAGTATCTCACATTTTTTACGTTTTGTAAAGTATTGCGTAGACACGCTCTAACATCCAATGATATAAATAGCGTTTATTTAAACTTTCATTTGGTTCTATCGAAAACGCATCACTTAAAAAAATCGGTCGTTCCCAATAACTCACAAATCCTGCATATGCTCCACTACCCGCAACAGCAATAGTTATTCCATTCCTATTGCTAACTCCATGATAATAAGCAGGCTTTTGTCCACCTGCAATTACAGGCACTTCACCTTCAATAATATCTTTTTTGGTTATAGCTTGACCTCTTTGAAATTCACAAACTTCCCCCAGTTTTTTCCACTCCACTTTTTCATCTTTTAATAATTCGTCTATCTTACTCATAGTTATCACCTTCTTTTTAAACTATTTCCATTTTGGAAACCGTTATATTCTTTTAATAGCACGTATTCAATGGTATGTGCAAAAATTTCACATACCACTTTTTCATCAGACAAGCGATAAATCAAAACATTTCCCGTTTTATTACTTCTCATCTTTGCCACCTTCTTTTGCCTTTTGCTCAATGGATTTTATCTCGCTTAAATAATCTTTTTCCACTTGAGACAAAGTTTTTTCGCTATATTTTTTGTATTCTTTTTCAACTTTTTTTATCATTTGTTGTCTTGATACTTTTCCATTATCTTTGAGCAAATCTTCTCCGGTTGCAGTTAATATTCTATCTACATGATCTATCCAATCTTTCATAGTCATCACAACTTTTTTTTCTGCTTGTCTTTCTGCAAAATCCAAGTATCCCGAAACTAAAGAATTTAAACTTTTTAATTCCTTTTCGTTCAAATAATTTTTTGCTATCTTTGCTTCCGTTAATGTGGGTAACTCTCCTTTGAAAATTGTAAGTCCCATAAATTCTTTTTCTGCATCTACCCTGCTACAAACCAACTCACTTGCTGTATGATGATGAATGGCATAGTGAAGTTTGTTTTGAACAGTTGCAAAAAAACGTTTCGCTTCTTCGCTGTTTGAATTGTAATCTACACTTGTAGAGAACAAATCTAAAACCTGACGATAAAATACTTTTTCACTTGAACGAATATCACGAATTCTATCCAGCAGCTCTTTAAAATAATTGCCTCCTCCAAGATTTTTAAGTCTTTCATCGTCCATAGCAAAGCCTTTGATCAAGTATTCTTTTAATATGGTAGTTGCATAATTTCTAAATTGCACGCCACGAACGGAACGCACCCTGTACCCGATTGCCAAAATCATATCCAGATTGTAATAAGCCAGCTCTCTTGTTTGAGTTTTTGTTGAAATCGCACCATGTTCAGTGGTGTGCAACTTATAGTTGCATACCACATTCTCATATAATTCTCCATCATCGAATATATTTTTAATATGTTTGGTTATATTTTGCCTTGTTGTCTGAAAAAGCTCAGCAAGTTCCTTTTTGTTTAACCAAACCGTTTCATTTTCTACATGAAGTTCTATTTTTGACTTTCCATCTTCCGTATTGTATAAAATAATTTCATTACTCATCTTACCCATTCCCCCTTAGTTGTTCGAAATTTTCGAATAACTAAATTCTTATACTCCTTACTCATCTTCAAGCTCTTTTACGATTTTGTCGATAGAGGCTCTGAGTTCATCGATTCTTTTAACCGTTTCTTCAATTTGTTTGTTCAGCACCTTGATGTCGATTTTTTCTCTTGTATCTTCTTTTTCCACATAGGTGGACACCGACAAATTATAGTCATTTTCTTCTATTTCGGATAAGTCTACATATCTTGAAAAATATTCTTTGTCCGTTCTGTTTCTGAACTCATCGACAATCGCTTGGATATTCTTTTCTTCTAAAATATTGTTATTGGTTTCCTTCTTAAATTCTTTACTCGCATCGATAAACAGAATTTTGTTTTCGGTCTTATTCTTCGCCATCACTAAGATACAAGTTGCAATGGATGTTCCAAAAAAGAGATTTTCCGGAAGCTGAATGACGCAATCAATAAAGTTGTTATCCACAAGATACTCTCTGATCGTTTTTTCAGCCCCTTTTCTGTAAAAGATCCCCGGAAAACATACGATAGCGGCTCTACCTTTACTCGAAAGGTAGGATAATGAATGCATAATAAAGGCATAGTCGGCATAAGACTTCGGTGCCAGCTTCCCTGCCGGAGCAAATCTCTCATCATTTATCAGAGTAGGATCGGCATCTCCCACCCACTTGATTGAATAAGGAGGATTTGAAACAATGGCATCAAAGGGCTTTTCATCTTTATGCAATGGATTTAAAAGCGTATCTCCTCTTCTGATTGAAAAGTTATTGTAGTTCACATTATGCAAAAACATATTCATACGAGCCAAGTTAAAATTGGTCATATTGATTTCTTGACCAAAGAAACCCTCATCAATGATATGTTCATCAAATTGCTTTTTCATTTGCAAAAGTAAGCTCCCGCTACCACAGGTAGGATCATATACCTTATTAATACTTGTTTTTTCATCCATAACAAGTCTTGCTAAAAGTTTAGAGACTGTTTGTGGAGTAAAAAACTCTCCACCTGATTTGCCGGCATTGCTCGCATAATTTGAAATCAAATATTCATACGCATCTCCAAAGGCATCTATATCGTTATTCTGAAAGTTTCCAAAGTTAATTCCGGCTATGCCTGTCAGTATATCCGCCAATCTTTTATTTTTTTCTGCTACTGTTGATCCTAAACGATTACTGGTCGTGTCGACATCTTCAAACAGACCTTTGATGTCATCCTCTGATGCAAATCCCACCGCACTTCCTTCAATGGACTTAAAGATATTGGCTAGAGCGTGTCTACGCAATACTTTACAAAACGTAAAAAATGTGAGATACTCGTATAAAACAGAGGAGGT
>NZ_JBHSHL010000036.1:0-2834 GCF_042652965.1 Filifactor villosus | reverse complement strand
CCGTTATGAGTTCTGCAAGGATATATTCCCAAATATGGTTGTCACACCATCGTTTATATCTGCGATGGACCGCATTGAACTTTCCATATTGAGGAGGGAGATCTCTCCAAGGAGAGCCGGTTCTTACGATCCATAGGCAGGCGTTGACAAACACCCTGTTGTCATTGGCGTTTGATCCACCTCGTTTATTTAAGTGCTGTTTGATGATCGGTTCAATTCTATTCCACTGTGCATCGGTTAAATCATGCCTATTTTGTAGTTGTTCCATCGTATAAAACCTCCTCTGTTTTATACGAGTATCTCACATTTTTTACGTTTTGTAAAGTATTGCGTAGACACGCTCTAGCAAAATTCGTGAGAGTGCTTCTGCTCTGCTTGTGACAGCTGGTGAGGGTTGTGGTTTTTCTAGTTACGGAAGAGTGTATTCCGAAATTGTGGATTCATCATTAGCATTAAAGGTAAAGGGTAAGGAAACCTTTATTGAAAAGGAAATCATGGCAGAGCGCTTGAGGTTGCTAGAGGTATTGCACAAACACTGTATTCCCCTTTAGAAGATAAGGACGATAAGTTTTGGACGCAGAGTAGTGTTAACTTGTTCCTTTGTTACTTCACAATTGCGGCAACTATCTATGAGCCGGAGTATGTAACGCTTGAAACGATTTATAGAATTCATATTGAGGGAATAGAAAAAGTTCGTGGAACAATGAGAATTCAGGCATATTTGGATGAGCATAAGGATGAAAAATGCTATGAACTTGGAATTCCGTCTGTTACAGCCCCGAATGAGACGAGAACATCGATATATTCGATTTTTACTAATGGTTTAGTAAGAGTGCTTTTGAATGAAGAAATTGCGGATATGACCACAAAATCTACATTCAGAATTGAAGAAGTGGTTTCTGGAAAGCAGCCATTGGCACTTTTTATTATCACAAGAGATGAAGCACCACAGACATACAGTACAGTAGTGTCTTCTATCGTAGATATGATATACACGACTCTTATTGATTTAGCACATACAAAGTATAATAAAAGACTTCCAAGAACTGTGCATTTTATTCTTGAGGAATTTGGAAATATTGCAAAACTTGAGAATATCAACGATATGATGACGGCTAGTAGAAGCCGTTCTATAAGAATTGTGGTAGTACTTCAGAGCTTGTGCCAGCTATATTTGACATATTCTAAAGAACTTGCAGAGGTGTTGATTGGTAATTCACAGAACCTGGTTTATATGTCATCAACAGATATGAATCTGGTTGGAATGATTAGTAAAAGATGTGGAACTATGATAGATCCATATACATATGAACGAAGGCCTTTGTTGAGTCCAGATAGACTTACTCATTTAGATAAGAATACGGGAGAGACATTGATGCTGTTAGACAGGCATTACCCTTACATAACAACACTCCCTGATTTGTCTTTCTATAAAATGATTGAGCCGTTGGAAAGATTTAATATTCCAACACGAAAGAAAATTGATGTTGAAACAGGACGTTTTGCAAAGATTGTGGATGAAATGTTCGAAAACAGACTTCGTAAAATGATGGAGTCAAGTAAACCAGATCCAAAAGAAAAGAAAGCAGAAATGTCAAGAAAGAAAGCGATTGCATTGCCTGGACCTTTCTTGGTTGAAATGGAAAAGATAATTAAAGAAGCATAGGAGGTGTTGCTATATGGAATATAGAAAAGCGGGAGAGTGCTTAAGCTATGGACTTGGTCATGAATTAATCGGAAATGAAGATCCTAGTGATAAACATAATCTAAACTTAAAAGCCTTTGTAACCTACTTTGCTTTAAAAGGATATTTGTCAAAGGATACTGTTGCTAGGGTTCGAACAGTTCTTGATAGAGAAGCAGATAATCTTTCTATGAAGAAAAACCAGTTCATGCAGCTTTCAAAACTGTTAGTTAGAGACTTGAAGAGAAAGTTTACGTTTGATGATTTCGAGCAGTTGGTGGGTGTGCTTAATAATACTGAAATTCCGTCATGGGTATTTGAAACAAAAGGTATTCTTATGAAATTGTTTCCGCAGGTATATCTCGTGCATGAGCTGCTTTACTACATGATTGAGGATGAGGACAGACATTATTTCAGATGTATTCATATTAGTAGTGCTGAAGACCTGTTGGAGTTTAGTCAGGATTTCTTTGAAGACTTTGATACGGATATGGTTTCATATTCAGAAACCAATCACACTATTTCAACTAAGTACTCAGAGATACTTGGCTTTAACGAAGAGACGATGACATTTTATATGAAGTACAGACACACGAATAAGATGTATGTCGAATATCATGCAGATACAAAGCAGGAGATTATTCATCGCTACAGATGTTTCGGTGTTGTGAATAACAAATTTCCGGTGATTGAAGTTGATAATACCATTTCGGTAGTAATTGGTTATGAAATTAAAAAGATTAAAGACAAAGATATCCGAGAGGACTATGAGGTAAAGGATGGTTATATTTATGTCTATCCTACATATCGTGTTCCAACGATGTTCAGACCGTATGCTTTAATGCTTGATGGTTCGAGATTGGAGATTTCTCAGAATGAAGCGGCCGCCTATGTGATGGAAAGAGTCAAAAGTGATATATGCGATTTTAGAAGTCTTTTCCTTTCTGATGAAGAGGATAAGTTGAAGACCGGGGAGCATAAAGATGATGTGGAATTTTCACTTGATTATTTCGATAGTTTCTTGATAGGAAGATATGACTTGGAAGACGATAAAGAAGCGAGAACATATCACTTTATTGTTAAGGAAATACCGCACAAAAAGAGCTAATAGTTCCCTATAAGGAACAAAACTATGATAAAATAAAAGATA
>NZ_JBHSHL010000035.1:0-2128 GCF_042652965.1 Filifactor villosus | reverse complement strand
GACACAAAATGATGGACCCCTTCGTTTCAAAAAATAAAAAACCTCTAAAACCAACACGTTCGATAATATGCCCGTCCACAAAAAACTGAATTTCGCCTTTTTTCGAATGATCCGCCACCTCTCCAAAACAACAAAAACTCAAAGACCGAAGATCGGCCGCCATTGACAGCCGATCCTCCCTTATCGGTATTACTTCTCCTCCAGATGCTTCCAGTGCGTATAATCGTTGTTCATAAGCACCTCTCCCTTGCCGTCCTTGGAGATCTGAACGTGGGTCAAGCTCGTCTGCTTGGCTATATTCTCCGACTGCCAAAACTCATCGATGCTCTTTTCTTGAAACAACGACATAATCGCCTTCCTCGTTATCCCGTGTGTTACGAGAAGGACCTTCTGTCCGCCGTGTTCCGCTTTTATCCTTCCGATAAAAGAACTCGTTCTCTCGAAAAGCTCTTCAAAGCTCTCTCCGGTCACCGGAACATACTTGCTCGGAGTCTGTATCAGCCGGGAATAAAGGCGGGCGTTTTCCTTCATCACATCCTCAAGTACCCTCCCCTCCCATTCTCCAAAGCCCATCTCGTAGAGTTCTTCCGCCTTGTAGACCGGGATATCCAGCTCCTTCTTTAACAACATCGCAGTATCCCATGCCCGTTTTGAAGGAGAAGTGTAGATCACATTAAGTCCCAGATCTTTAATCCGGTCGTGCAGCAAAGATGCCTGCAATCTTCCAAGTTCGGTCAGGTCCGAATCATGCCTTCCTTGAAACCTTCTTTCTATGTTCCATACCGTCTGTCCGTGCCTTGTAATATATAAATCCAACATCTGTAAGTTTCCTCCTCACATTTTATACATCGCTATATCTTTATTATCTTACCATACAATGGAATAAACCGAAACCAGAAAAAAAGACGAAACACAGGCAATGTTTCGTCTTTTTTTCGATTGATTTTTCTAAGATTTTTCTGTTTTTCCAGCCATCCTATTTCTTTACAACATCGAATTTTCTCTTCGGGGCCAAAAATATCTTAGCGAAGTTCAAATCTTTTATCTCGCTCAAAGCTCTTTCGTACTCTGACTCCTTAGGAAGCTGTTTCGCCAACAGCCCGGGAAGAATCCTTATCTCATACACCCTTCCTATCACCGAGGGATCTTCCAAGACCCAGTGATCCTTGTTCGAAAGTTTTTTCATTGCCTTCCTGCTGTATCGACTTTGGTAGATCCCCCTACGAAACAACCACTTCGCCCGTCCTTCTCCCATGTTGTACACCATATAAGCCTGATGCCAATCCTGATATTTTTCATAGGCCCACTTCAACCTCATAGAACCAAATTCGATATTATCTTCAACGTCATATACATCTTCAAACCCCGCAGAATGAAAATCATCCAATAAGGCATCGTTGATCTGCGTGATTCCACTGTCTCGGGTAACGGAACGTAGATAAGGATCAAACTCATCATTTTCTACAAGTATCATGGCAAAAATGTATTTTGCAGGGATGTCCTGCCTTTTTGAGGCATTGACCACGGCCCTCTCGATTCTGGGTGGAAATACGACCTTTTCTGCAAACGAGGTATGTGTGAGCATACACAGCGTCAACAAAAAAACTGTGATCCTTCTTATCGATCCGATCCCGAAAATCTTTGTGCATCCATACATTTTTATCACTCTCCTTTCCATCTTTCTATCTTTGTTTCTTCTTGAATCCATCATCTCGGTACGGATGAAAGCAAACCAAACAAAAAAGTTTACTTATCTTCAAACTGAACAACATTAAAATGATTTTGCATCTATAGATGCAAAATCATTTTAACATTTTAAATCAGTTTCTTGATTTTTGCAAGTAAAATTGCAAAATAAAACATTTGTATTACATTTGTGTTATTTTTGTAGTTTTTGTATAATCATCTATTTCAAATGCTTTCATTGTATTTTTTCTTTTTTGTTACCTCAAATTGAAGATATTCAAACAAAATTTTTCGATTTTTTTGAATGAAAAATTTCAAATGTTTACTTCTCATGATTTTTTGTCATTAAATTCTTTCTATTTTTTCAACTTGATTCTGTATATGCTAATCTAAAAATGGTCCACAAACAACAAAAAATCTCTTTGAAAACCGGTCCAATCAA
>NZ_JBHSHL010000034.1:0-15625 GCF_042652965.1 Filifactor villosus | reverse complement strand
AACCTCCTCTGTTTTATACGAGTATCTCACATTTTTTACGTTTTGTAAAGTATTGCGTAGACACGCTCTAAAAGGATTATATCTTATTTATTTTATTTTTTCAATATTTATTAAAAATATAATAAATAAGACTCTGTTTCAACTGATACTATTCTTCGTTTAATACTACTATTCTTTTGAATCGTGGATATAAACAATCTGTGACCCATAGAAGACAACATAGTTTTTCGTCATCGAAAAAATAGATATATCCACACTTCTATCGAAAAATAGTATAAACCGTTGACATCGACGGTTTTTATTTTTTCAGATCTGAAACGCTTTATTCTAACAGCCCCAAGTCGGATACAATTATTCTTCCATTGAAGAATAGTATGATATTGAAATCCGATCAAAGAAATTACATCGAATACGATGTTTCCATAAAAAAACCGCCTTTGAACTTTGAGATACTTCCCTAGAGTTCAAAGGCGGTCACGTTTTGATGACAGATTTATTCGGCAAACATTGCAAGCTCTATCATCACTTCTTTTCGGTGTTGTTTGGTCCATTCAAAGATTTCTTCCGTGATTACAGTGCCCTGTTTAAGAAAGACATTTCCTTCAGGATCGGTGATATCTTTGATCAAAGCCTTGCCAATAAAGTGTTTCTTCTGCTTCTCAATCAGCTTTTGAATGGTATTATCATCGTAAGCCGCCGCTTGCTTTTCATGAGTAAAATACTTTACCGGAATGTCCTCTTCAACTTCATCCTCGACATAGGAAAGAGGGCGTTCAAAGCCTGCAGAGGGCATACTTCTCCTGCTCGAAAAGTAAACATCCTTATTTTCGGGGCTTTGAGAAGAACGGTGCAGTTTGGCGGGATCATCGATGATGGAAAATTCGTTTCCAAAACTAATCAACTCTCTAGCATCGACCTCTTTCAAGAAATCTCCCTCCTCCTTGTTTACAAAGACGGAGAGGATCTTTCCATCCTGATCAAGAGAATAGTTCGATACGGTCCCTATCTTGTTTCCGGTAATCGAAATCGCAATCGTATCTAAGAGTTTACTCCCATTTCGATAGATCTCCTGTTGCTCGAAACCTCCTTGTTTGGTCACGATCTCATCTTCACTTTGAATGACGATCGCATAGTCTCCTATTCCCCTAAGCGAAGAAAAGGGAAGAATGTGCATCGTTTCTTCACTATTCAAACTCTTGTCTCTCGCCCTTTCGACAATAAAGCTGTCAATGCACTTTTTCTTTGGATCCAATAGCACCTCTTTGACGACTCCACAATTAAACCCGTTCTCCAAACTGATGATCGTCGTCGGAATATTCTCCACTTTTAACATTCTTCTCACACCTTTCTCTTTCCCCTTGTTTAATATGCTGAAGGATACTTCGTTTCATCCCATTTATGATCTTTTCTCATATATTGATCCGATTTAAGCAGGTAGTTATTCAAATACTTTTCGCTCTTCGGATAATGTCCCGTATCATTGAAGGTAAAGTCAATATGATACCACTTGTCGCCCAGTCTTATCATATTCCAACGATGCGGCACATTCTTGCCGCTTTGAGTGGAAAAACCCTTGACAGTGAGAATGTCCTTAAAACCTGCCGCGCTGAGCATCCTATGGCCCAATACGGAATAACCGTCACAGACGGTAGCTCCCTTAAACACTCCCTCATAGGCGGTAAAGTTGGACAAGTTATCATCGTATTTTATATTTTCAGCAATGATCTTGTTGATCCTCTTGATCTTGTCCACGTCATTTTTCAAAGGGGCCACATGCTTCTTTACCTGTTCATTGACCCATCGTTCCACCTTCTTCCTCTCTTCCCTTGACTCCCTGGTCTCCAGATGGATCTTTGATCGATAGATAACCTCGCTTGGATCTTTTTTGTAGTCCAAACGAAAACGTTTGATAGAATATCCGTTGTAGAAGCAAAGTTCTTCGATCGCATCGCTGAGTTTATTGAAGTTTTCTTCCGAAAAATTGACAAATTGAAGCTGAAAATCCTCTCTCGATGAGCCCATAGATTGTTTGATGATCCTGTTGAGCCGCGAAAACTCGTTATCTCCATACACATCACTGTAGTCGAAATGCAATTTTTGCAGATCCAAAACCACATTTGAGGCATCTACCCACTCCCTTGTCGTATCGATCTGGATCAATTTTTTTTCATCCGTAAACGCGGACACATCCATATAACTGCTCAACGAAAACAAAACTGCTGTAACTAAGATGATACCTTTCTTAAAACCTGCTCTCCTTTGTGACATAGCCTCTCCTTTATACGTCTTTGATAGTATTTTACCATATATCTCCGATGCTTCATGTATCCTCCTTGTATCTCAAAACCTTGACAAGAAGATCTTCTTCCTTACGTCGACTCCAAAACTGTCTTCATCAAGGTGCCCGACAGGAATCCAACCCTATTTTAAGACCCCTGATGTCTTGAGCTTATAAAGGGTATATGCAACCTCTTCCTTCTTCAAAATACTCTTCGAACCGAATTTCGAAGCGGTCTCCGGCTTCATCCATCCTTTTTTTAAAAAAAGGTCCACGTAAGCTCGTGCATTTTTTGGAACTTGAAGACTGTCGGAGTAGTTTTCAAGAGTATCCGCCTTTTCTCCGGAAATCTCCTGCTTTGTCAACTTCCCCAAAATATACGGAAGTTCCCATCGATAGAAATACTTATAGGGTCCGAATCTGTTTCCGTTAAACGTATATAAGTACTTTTGGTTCATAGCGATACAAACATCTCTGTAAAAAAAGTCTTCCTTCTTGACATCCACAAAGCGAACTTCCCCCTCTTCTTGAAATCCGAAGGCTCTGTTTATCATGTGGATAAACTCAAAGCGCTGGATATTCTTTTTAGGAAAAAACTTCCCCGGTTCGGATTCAAAAAGATACCCCTGTTCTATCCCGTAGATGATGGCTTCCGTCGCATAGCTTCCTCCGTAATCCGTCAAAGTTTCCTCTTCCTCATTCGATTGCATATCGCCGATATCCTCGTTTTTTTGAGGTGTCTGTGGTTGCACTGTAGCGGCAACATCTTCCTTTTCCAGAGGAATGACTATGGTCTCGGGATCTTCCACCCATCTTTCCGTCTCCACAGGAAGCTCTTCCTCAGGCAAGGGTGTTTGACGCGTCAACAAAAGATAGAGCCCTGCACCTATAAGCAGGATAAGTAGAATAAAAACAAGTCTTATTGTTTTTCCGTATTTTGTTCCCATCCGCTCTCCCCCAACTCGACAGGTATCGTCCCGCCCCTCCGGAAAAACTTTTCTCCGGAAAGGACGAGGTGTTTTGAAACCTATTTTTTAAGAAAGTTAGAAATCCTGATTTTAATACCTCTTGCCCAGTTCGGGTCAGTAGCATAGTGAATGTTTACCGCTTCAATGCTATACCCTCTGAAATACTTTCCTCCCGGAGTCAAATAATTCTTCGACAGATACTTTGCAACCGTATCAATGCCTTCCTCCCGCGTCATAAAAGATTTCGCACTTTCAAACGGAGAAGCATCATAGGCTTGGAAACCGAAGAGGTTGTTTTTGGTCAATGCAATCCTGCTCGTTCCCGCGTTCGATTCATGGATTGCCAAGCCCATCAAAAACAAAGCGTTGACTCCGTGATCTTCTTCCGCCTTCTTAAATGCCCTACCCAAACCTACAAGGTTTGTTCCATACAAAAACCGATCCAAGGTCTCTGAAGATACATCACTCTTCTTGATCAAAAGGTCCGTTGAGATCAAAAAACTTCCGTTATTCCATTGCCCGCCCGGAACAAAAGGCGATACCACCTTTACCGGTTCTTTGGACATCTCTTTCAAATCGAAGAGGGATGCATTATCTTCAATTTCCGTTCCCTTCCCATCGATTACCGTATACGATTCTTTTATCTTATCGTTCTTTTCTTTAAACTCCTTAGAGAAAAGATCTACTTCCGCTCCGCTCGATGTTACAAAAGAAGAGCTTTTCTCCGCATATGCAACACTTCCCGTCATCAAAAAACAAGCGAGCAAAAAAATTCCCACTGCTCTTTTCAAAATAACCTCCATTATATTTGTCCCATCAAAGAAAGCAAGATTAATTTTATTTCATGTCCGTACATCGACATCAACCATCCTCCAACACACATAAAAGGACCGAAGGGCAGTTCCGACTGCATGGACACCTTCTTCCCCGCCAACTTCGTCCCTATCAACATGAAGATAGAGAGGTAAAAGGGCAGAAAAGAAGCCAACACAATATACTCTTTACCAACGAATAAACCTATGCTCGCCATCAAAAACACATCGCCTAAACCGAAGACTTCCCTTTTGTAATATGCCTTCGAAACAGTGTGAATCACAAAATAAATGGCTCCGCCGATCAACGCACCGAACAAAGCTCCTTTGATATCCTGCTTCAAAACCAAAATCAACAGGATCTGTATAAGGGAAAAAAACAGTAAGATCGAATCATAGATATACATCTGATCAAAGTCGATTACTGCAACAATCAGCAACATCGACCAAAACATAAGGACTTGAATCAAAGAAAAAGAAAGAGAAAACTTCCAGTATCCTATTGCAAACAAAATTCCCGTAAAGAATTCTATCAAAGGATATCTCCATGGAATTTTTTCTCTACAATAACGGCACTTCCCTCCCAAAAAGAGAAAACTGAACAAGGGGACAAGATCCGCTGCCGACAACGAATGATCGCATATAGGACAGAAGGATCTTCCCTTTGCTATGTTTAATCCCAGTGGAATACGATATATTACAACGTTATAGAAACTTCCGAAACACAGCCCCCAAACAAACATAAAAATCAACAAAAATCCATCCATGTTATTCCACCGTTGCTATAATAATTCTTACCGTATCCTGTTCCAAATAAGCACTGATGATTGCATCTTTCTTTTCGGGATTATAAACCTTCAAAACCGTTTTGTCTTCATTCTCTTTCATAGAGAAACCTGATTCCTGAAGAGCTTGGCTGACGATGGAAAAGACCTTTTCCATCACATTATACATATATTTTTTATCCTCTTCCGAGAGAGCGTATTGTTCAACAATCGTATTGACATACTGTCTTGCACTCCGCTTGACATCCACCGACTGCTTGGATGGAAGCAGAGTATTATTGAGTTCATATAAAATTGCAGGTACTGCCGAGTTTTGAAGAAAAGCCTCTTCGATCGGAGAGGCAATCGATGCCTTCTTCTTACTGTACTTGCGGATGTCCGACTCTCTTACTTCCGCCGGAACGGCAAATCCGCTGACCTTCACGTCCGTGATTGATCCGTTTCGCAGTGCCTCCTCCATAGCATAAAACAATTCCGACGGATCCACACTGATCCCCTGTTTGTCCGGTGCAATATATAAAGCCGTAGCATTTTCCTTAATAAAGGCATCATAGGGTTGAAAGTCCAGTCTCGTCGTCTCTCTTTCAATAAAAGACTGTACCTTCCGAGATTCATAATAAATATGCTTTTTCTCCACAACGATAGGTTTTGAGCCCTTTCTTCGAACAAAAAACAAATTCATCTTTTGAAAAAAACTGCTCTTTTCGATACGTTCAATCTCTTCCCTGTCGTGAGGACTGATATAACTCGCTCCCACCTCTGTAAGAGGAATCTCCAATACCCTTGTAGGATCCACTTCGTTTTTTATGAAGATATACTGTGGGATATTCTCATAGAGATACTCCTGAATTTCCGCATAAGATCCGAACAAGCGCTTCTCTCCGTCAATGAGCAGACGGATCGGCTTTCCCAAAAATTTATACACCGAACCCAGAGAAAGGAAAACGATTAACAGGAAAACGAAAGCGACTCCGACACCTTCCGTATAAAGTTTTTTGATTACTGAAGTTCGTCCCAAACCATTCAATCCTTATCTGTTTATTATTCGGAGTACATTGCCATTTCTACAATACTGTCTTTTCTGTCATCGTTTGCACGGTTGAACAGATCCATCGTAATAACATTACCTTTTTCAATAAGGATGTTTCCGTCTTTCCCCAAGATGTCCTCCGTCACTCTCTTTCCTACCAAGACTTCTCTTTGTCTGTCGATAAATTGCTTTACAAGCGACTTCTTGTATTCGTCAAAAGAACTGATATTATCTTTTCTTTCCGGCTTGACTTCTTTATTCGTCTCTTGCGTTTTGTCCGAGAAAGCCTGTTCTTTTATTTCCTCCGAATGTCCAAACACAAACTCTTTTTCCGACTTGTCTTTGAAGAATTCCATCGGTACATCTTCCTTCTCGTCCTCCTCGTATCGCTTGGAATCATTTAGTTCCAAGAAACTATCTTCCATAAAAAGACTGTCTTCTTGACTATCCAAGCTTCGGTCGGCAAACAACACTTCCTGCTCATCCAAAAGATAGGTTTCTTCTTCAACAAGTCCCGAAACATCTTCTGCGTTCTCCAAAGAAAGTTCCTCCGCAGATCTTATCTCAAATTCTGAAATATCCTCTCCCGATTCAAATAAATGCTCGGGATCCAACAAGGTAACCTCTTCTTCCGGCTCGTTCTTAAACTCAAAGGATGTCAACTCATCTTCTTTTTGAACTGCAATCACTTCCGCTTCTTCCGGTGTTTCATTTTGCGCTGTGACCTCAGTCTCTTCTTCGATATGAGACACCTGCACCTGTGCATCTTTGTATTCCTGTGCGAAAGAAACGGATGGTCTTTCTTCAAACGGCACCCTTTCTCTTTTCAACGGTTGAAACTCTTGTGCGACACCCCTTGGAGGAATGATGTTCGCCGCCCTCGCATCGTTGACAATCACAACATCGTAACCGAATACCAAAATATCTTCCGCAGAAAAATTGAACTGATTTGAAGTGGCTTCATCCGTCACTCCGATCTCCAGAACCCTTCCCTGCTTTTCATCAATCAAAAGATCCGTTATCCTGCCCAGACGATTTCCTCTTTCACTGATGACAAGTTCTCCGATCAATTCCGTCAACTCTTCATGAAAAGCTGTACAAAACTCTTCTTCATCCAATCTTTGGATCATTTCGCGACTGCGTACCATGACGGCATAATCTCCTATGCCTTCGAGGTCTGCAAAGGGAATGACGAAGGTGACCGCCCTATCTCTGACACTGTGGAGGTTGAGTAATATATATTCCAAGACCTGATCTTTTCTGTTTACCAAGAGTTTTTTTACTGTTGCCAGACTTTTTCCTTCTTCGATACCGACGACCGGCTTTCCTACTATTTCTTTCAACAACATAACAAACTCACTCCTTTTTCAAAAAACTGCTTATCTTTGCTCGCTTAAGGTCCGTTTGTCCTTGTTTCTTCGTATTTATCCGTATAAACACAAGGCTGATGACACTATTTATAACACTCATAATTATGAGGAGGAAGAGCAACTGCTCCACAAATACTCCCCTAGTGAAAACAAAGGGTACTATCGTCAACAAAAAAGTATCCGCTATTACCATAAATATATAATACTTCTTCACTTTTATCAACTCATATTTTAGCATGAGCTTAATAAGTCCGACACATATCAAGCATACGAACCAAATCGTTGACAGATAATACCTCATTTCGTCAAAACCTCCTGTTATTTCACATCCAAATAACCAACGTTGATATCATCAAAAACAAGTTTTCCGGACTTTGTGCCTTTTTTCTCTCCATAAGCAATATAGATCCCTTTTATCTTTATCGGATAATTTTCTATTCCATGGAAGTCATAACTCAATTCTCTCCAACCTCTCCACGAGATCTCATTGGCCATGACGATCTGGTACTCCTGATCTTTTGAATCCGAAATAATCAAACCGACTTCATTGAGCAGCTCCTGTTCGGCAAAAACCGAAAAGGTGATCGTCTCCATCTTTTTATCCAAAGTAAGATCTTTCTCGGACAGATCGATCAGAATTTTTTCTTTCGCCGACTCTCCGGAAAAATTATAGCTGACCTTTCCCGCAAACTTTCCCTTTGCAACGTTAGTCCTGTCGATCTCTCCCATAGCCGTAATGGAATCCACATTTTTCTTGATTTTGATCATCTCATCTTCAAAGTCATACAAGTCTTTTTTCTTCAAGGAAACATTTAAGGGATTGTTTTGGTTTCCGTCCGGATTCAACGGATTGGCAGGCGGGGGAGGCAGAGGACTGTTGGAAGAAGAACCGTACTCCGGATAACCTCTCGTACTGGAAGAAGAATCACTTCCTCCTACGATCTTCCAAGCCCAACGATAGGATTGGAAGGGATTTTCCCGTCTGGATTTGGGAATGGGTTTCTCTGTCAGGAAGGTTATCATAGGCACATCGTACTTATCTACATCCTTCACCTGATAAAAACTCAAACGTACCGTTCCTTTCAGGACGGGGTTCTTATCGTTATGTCGAATCTCATTGTCCTTTCGTTCCATCTCCAACTTGCCCGAAATGATATTCTTGGGGTTGTTGTCCACTGCATGAAGCCACTTGAGCATCTGTTTGTAGGTGGAAAAAAATTCGATCTCCGTCTGCATCAATTTTATATTTTGAGAATAACCTATAATCTCCTTCTCTTCGCCCTGAGCTTCGGCACCCTCTTCTTCGGGAATCAATTGCAGGTTCATCCCCTCGTCGGAAGTAGTCTGCGGCTCGGAGGGCGAACCCTGAGCCGCTTGAGGTTCCTCCGTTTCGGGCGCAGCCTGTCCTTCGGTATTCGTCTGCGAGGAACCGTCCGCGGGTGCCTCACCCGATGTTGCAGTGGAAGGCGTTGGTGTATTCTCATCAGGGTCCGGTTCTCTGAGGTAGACTAAGGCATCCTCGGAGAAATTTATCTTTTGGATATCCATCCCGCTCTTCTGATTGATCTTGTCGATCTCGGCAATAAATTCTTCCTGTTCGGTCTTTCCGTAATATCGCTTAGCGATCGGATAGATCTCCTTCTTGAGTTCATCCATCTGACTTCCGAGTTGAGCAGCCTGTCTGAGTACCAGTTCCTGGTTATCATACTGCGTCTGTACTTGCTCCAATTCCTGTTGCAAGGAAGTGATCTTTTGCGTAAGCCTTTCAAAAACCAAAAAGTAGTATGCTGCTACAAGAACAATGACAAAGGTAACACTCAAAAGTATCTTTTCTCTTTTACTTAGCTTCACTAAAACTCACATCCTTTGTTTCAATCGTCATCGTAAAATCGTAATACTTATCCTCTTCTTCAGGCTTCACAATCTCACTGATCCGTATCTTTTCAAATTTACCCGTATTTCTCAGATCATACTCAAATTGTGCAATCGCCTTCTTATTCAAAGCTCTTCCGCCAATGATGATCTGCTGATCCTCAATGGACAACTCCATCAGGAACAGGTCTCGGATCAATTCTTTACTTAAAAATCTCATCACATATTCATTTACTCTGTGGATCTTGGTCATATTTCCCTGCAGATCCGTAAAAAACATTTTTTCACGTTTCAGTTCCTGAAATTCCGCCAATTGAGCTCTGGCATCTTCCAACTTCGCCTGATACGCTTCACTCTCCATCGTGGCGATTAGAGTTTCCTTTTCACGTGTGAGCTCCATCACCTTCATCACCTGAAGAGCTGTATTAAAACAGATGGAACCCACCAAGAGAAGAACACCCAAACCGATGAGGAAATTGCCGCTGTTGTCCCTATCCTTCTTGACGGTATGGTATGGAGCAAAAAAGTTTAAGTCTTTCATAAAATCTCCCCCTACCTATAGCCTTATGAGCGCTCCGAGAGCGTTCCAATACTGTGATATCTCTTTGTCCTGAACATTGGTCCAATCCACTGCACTCATAAACTTCATGTGTGCAACGGGAACTTCCAGTTTCTCCTGCATCAGTGGAGACAGGTCGCACTCCAGACTGCTTCCCCCATAAAGATAGATCTTATCGATGTGGTTTTCCGCGTTCTGCGTTGTGTAATACTTCAAACTTCGATCGATCTCCCCGATGAACATCTCCGTCTTGCTGTAAAGGGAGCGAATTAAGTACTGCGTGATATTCTCATAGATATCTCCGCCGTGTTCCGCCTCGATGCCTTCATCGGTATAGGACTGGTTCAACATTTCTTTTACCAATTGGCTCGTCTTTTTGTGCAACTCTTCTCCGGTAAGTGCCAAACCGTTGAATATAATGTGTTTAAAGTCGGCATAACCGAACTCCAAAATATTGTTGAATTGAAACCTGCCTTCTTTGAATACGATGATGTCGGTATGCTTGTTTCCGATATCCAAAAGAACAATCGTCTTGTCTGCAACATATTCATCGTTGATATGCCCACCATTGAATTCAATGAGTTTCTTTAAAGAGTTCGAATGGACGTCCAAGGCGTAAGGGATCAGCTTCATCCCCTTCAAAAAGTTCAACATCCCTTCCACAACAGACTTGGGCACAACCGTAACCAAGAGTCGAAGTTTTTCGATCTCATTTTCTACAAAGTCCTCGATCTCCAAGTACTGGATCACATACTCGCCGGGATCGATCGGCAGATATTGCCCCATCTCATAGTAGAGCAGGGAATCGATATCCTCTTTCGAGACCTTGGGTATCACGATCTCCCTCTTGACAATGTTGGTGCTGTCTATGGTACATACGATGTTTTTTGACGGAAGTTTGTTGGCATCGAACATCTCTCTCAAGACGATCTGTGCCTGCTTCACATCTGCGATCAGACCGTTTTGATACCAATCTTCCTTTACCGACGTCGAAAAACATTTATTGACCTTGATCTTGTCTCCTTGAACCCTTCCATAGACACCCTTGATCTCCCTGCTTCCGAAATCCAGGCTCACGAGAGCTTCCGAAGAGGCCTTGGATGCCTTCTTCCCTTTAAACAAAGAATCCTTCCACGACTTTTTCTCCTTTTTTTTCAAAGAAGTTTTTTGGGCTTTCGGTTCTTTCGCCCTCTTGCTTTTCTTTTGTTTCTTCTCTTTCTTATCTTTATCGGAATCTTTGTCTTTATTTTCTCCTTCGGCTACATCATTGACCGCTTCCAAGGCTTCTTCCGCAGTTTTTTCCTTGTTAAGCGAGACACCCTTTGAGCTCGAAACAGCCTTTTTCTTCTTAAAAATAGACAAACTGTCTTCCTCCCGTTCTCATTATTATCCGGATTCGACAGCCAAGAAGGCTGTCAAATCTCTTAAGTTTTTTCACCTGTTATTTATAAAATTCGATATCTTTTATACTTTTCCTACGTTTATCATAGAATCGTAATATAAAGAAGAGTTCCCGACATTTTGTTTCTTTCTTAATCTATAGTATATAATATCGCTATGTTCAATAACAAGTCTTTTTATGGTGAAATTCCATATTTATTACACAAATATTCCTGCATTGCTGTGATTTCATCATCTTTTACGCTCTGCGAAATGACAACTTCCGCGACATTCATATCCGCACCGGAGACTCCTACAATCTTGCCGAATCTCAGATAGTTGCCACCACCTGCAAAGGTATAATTGGCCGAGGCCGTGTGCAGAGTATTTCTATCCAAGTACACCTTTAACTGGCGTCCTGTAAGGGAAAGAGCAAGCACATGCCATTTCCCGTCATCGGCTCCCACATTGTCTATCATCGTTTCTCTTAACATCCCCCTCATTTCTTCCCTGTATGCAAACTTGTCAAAGCTGAGGGCAAATTTTGCATCTCCCGTTCTTGATCCTTCCGTGACCAAAGCTTTTCCGTTAAAGATGGGAAGCCCCGGAGAAGCCGCTGTTTGACGTGCAACGACAAAAATCGTATAGTCTTTGGGAAAACGGTTTGGAGAACCCAAAGTAAAATCGTAAGAGCTGTCGGAAGTAAAATGAACAAAGCGTGAATAGGTTTCAAACATTTCATTCTTATACTTCACATTTCCCGTCAACTCTCCGTGAGGCTCAATCTTAGGGATCTCATTTCCTGTAACTTCCTGAAAAAACGAGGAATTGGATACTCCTCCAATAACAGGTATCTTCAAATCCGTCGGAAAACTTGAGATAAGAGAGGTGTCCAAAAGTGCATAGACGGGAATGGGATAACCCACAACGTAGTAGGGATTGCTTCCTTTCTCCGGACTGATTTTTCCTTCTCTTGTTGTTGCACGAAGTCCCAGAGAAACAAACCTTCCCCTCATCTCCTTTGTAATGAGGCTAAGTTCTTTTCCCGTTTCACTCGGGGAACTCTGCCCGGTTTTGGTAATAAACTCGTAATCTCTGGGAAAAGACGGGTATCTCAAGCTCGTATAAGCCTCCGGAGGCTTGTGTGCTTCCTGCTCCGGAGATATCATATGAAATCCCGGACGAGACAATTGCCATAGATATTGCTCCGTAAAAAGCTTGTCTTTGTTCTTCCCATACTCCACCTTAGAGCTCATCTTCTGTTTGTCTTTCCATATTCCATAGCTTGCAACCGCTTTACCTTTGACAGCAATCTCAACCTTCCTTATTTCGGGAATGGGAAAGACCAATCCCTTGGACTCAACAACCCAGGAAGTCAGTACCGCAGACTGCTTGTCCTGTGTATTATAGCGAGGGACTTCCAACCTATAGATCCTGATTTTCTGTCCATTTAGATTCTGCTCAAAGGAAGGGTATTTGTCCAATTCCTTCTGTGCAACCTTTAACTTCTTCTTCGCCTCCGTAATTTGAGTGGTCGTCGACGCAGTGTCGTTGATGATTGTCAAACTGTCCAGTTTTGTTTCAATCAACTTTTCGATCTCTTCGATCCGCTTTTCCATCTCTCCTTGTTCTTTAAAGGCATGTTCCGTCCTTTTTCGCTCACGGCTGAGCTGAACATTCATATTCCCCAAGGTCATCAAGACCAATTGAGCCAAGATGGTCACGATCACAAGGGCCATGATGACTTCCGCAAGGGTAAAACCTCTATTTTTCTTCATAGCATCTTCCCCCTTACAGTTTCGGTCCGTTTAAATACCAGAGATCTCTTTTTATTTCTTCTTGAATGAGATCGAAGGCCTCGTTGAGTTTTGTCGCATCGGTGGCTCTAAACAAATGCTTATTATCCAAATGAAAGGCCTTTTTGATTGAATTTACTCCATTGGTACTCACATCGCTGGAAAAAACAATAAAAAATACCTTTGTGTTCTTATTGTATAACTTTGCAATTTCTCCAACGTAATATCCTCCATTATAAAAATCTTGTCGCGAGATTTTATATCCTTTTATTCCATCATCCATAAAAAAGTGTCGATCCACTCCTGTAGGCTCTGTATAACTATACAGGTTAGAGTCTCCATCAACTAAAAGAATAAGATAATTGACAGGTTTTTGAGGAGCTGTAACGGTAGCATTGTGGTCTTGTAAGCGATAATAGGAGTACCTCAGTCCATCTCCCGTATTGGTCCCTCCACCATGGGGCAGATCTCTTATTCTCCGTTTTAACTCTTCCTTATTATGGCTTGCAGACTTAAAGATGTTACCATCGCTGTAATCTCCACTATACATCCTTAAATCAACACTTCCTGCAAAAGGAAACAGTCCTATATCGACATTTTCATTTTCCGACATCTTATCGATAAATACCTGACCCTTGTCCTTAAGAATCTCTATCCTGCTTTCCCCGGGTTTAGGCCTCGCTCTTCCAGACATCGTCCACCCCATACTGCCTGAAATATCCAGGACCATCGATACATGTCCGACGACCAGATCCTTGTTTCCGGTTCGATAGGCAATTGCAACCGACGGATTGGTCTTGCTTCCCTTATGGATGACCTGCAAAGAATTCAACGATTCGAGAGACGTTTCAAACTTTAGATAGTCCGCCTTGTTTCCCGAAGCGGGAATCAGCTCCGTCTTAAAAGTATAACTTAGTTTCTGATCCGCATCGGATGGATTTTTTTTGTCGAAAACCAAGCTGTATTCGATCTCCTTACCAGTCCTATCATCTACATATGAGTAGCCGAGAATACGCTGAACAAACGTCGCCTCTCCCGATGTAATCAGATTGTCTTCCGGCTGCTTGGCTGGTTTTCCGTCCTTGTCCTGTGCAATGATGTGCACAAGGGCCTTTCTCGCCTTAAATGAAGATCCCGTATGGCTCCTACCGGCAGGGACGGTCACATTTTCCATCACACCCATATAGTTCCAATCCTTGGTCAGGTTATCTTCCCTAAAACTCGATTGCGGAATGGTAAACACCGCCTTGGAGTAGCGTACATGGTTGTTTACTTCGGCCGCAAAGAGCCTTGCATCCGCCTGCATCTTCGTTTCATTTACCGTAAAATTCAAGCCCGATACCGTAAGCGAAAACAATTGAATCCCCAGTGTCATAACCACCACGGTCAAACTCAGAGCAAGCATCAGTTCGAGAACCGTAAACCCCCTTCTCCTCTTGCCTATGTTTTTGGTATTTTTGATTTTTTGTATTCTTTTCATCTTCTTCACGCCCTTAATTGACTGCAATATCATATTCCCGAATCAGAGGATTCTTTACCGAAATATTCAATTGTCCTATCCTTCTAAGATCCTTTCCGCCCCGAATATCCTTCATAGTAGTATCCGCCTTGATCTCGATCCAAGGCTCCTTTGCTCCGCCTGTATCACGGAGTACACGCTTGACCCGTATTTTGCACGTTCCTATCTGCTCGCCCTTGCCATCGAAGAAAGAGATGTCCGGCACCTTCATATTGGGGTCCTTGGCAGCATAGTCCGAGATACGGATACTTCCTCTGTCGTTGGTCAAGACCTCCGAAACCGAATCCAAACCCGACTTCGTCATATAATAAAGCTGGATTCCCTCCGACTGATGTACCGCCTGATAACGGTTATTAAACGCAAGGTTTGCAATCAACACAGAAGCCATTGTAATAAAGACCATTACCGCCATAATTAAGACGAAGGCTCCTCCCTTGTGCTTGGAATATTTTTTTGTTTTCATCCTACATCCCTCCCGAATTTCGATCACCGGCTCATACTATTATTTTTGAATTGACTTCTTTGAGCTCTTATCACCTAAATTATTTTTCATACTATTATCCCTTTAAATCATTGATATCTTTTCTTCTATGGGTGATAAGATATTTATGCTTGCAGGTGTAGCTATAACCACATTTCTATCGGAGAATAGTATTAGAGCTATACCGCACAATTCGAGAAATCATTATAAAATCAAATCTGAAGGATAAAATTCTCAAAAATGTTGATTTGACAAACTTTAAAGTTTTATAACCTCGAAGGAAAATTAGGAATTTTCCTTTGTGCAGTGTTTCCTCAGTAATTATATATTCCATAACCCTAATGTCTCAAAAAGAGAATAACATTAGAAGGCTCCGAAAATCCGGCTCACAAAAACCTTACTTTTTGTCACATTTTTTATTTTCAAGTATACTTAGATTTATAATTGATGATTTCTTTGTATATCTACAAATCTATTAAGTTTTGATATAAAACTCCCATATTCTAAAAGAAACAAATATCAACAAATCCAACTTATTTGCTCATATTTGTTTCCTTTCAACAAATTCTTTATAAAATTTATAAACATAATCGTTCTCTTTATTCTAAATATCAAATTTTACAAATTAGAAATTTTAACCCTATAACAAGAGGATGAACCCCTTGGACTTATCCAAGGGGTAACTCCTATCTAACTTTTTCTTAAGGAGTATAGGTCAAAGTAACCAACTGCGCTCCTGCTTTGTTCGACTTATATGTCGATGTTAAAGTCTTTG
>NZ_JBHSHL010000033.1:0-136574 GCF_042652965.1 Filifactor villosus | reverse complement strand
TAAAAAACAAAACCCGCCAATACATTTAGTTGCAATGTGTTTGGTGGGTTTTTCGATTCTAAAACTGTCAAAGACGGGATAATATAAAAAGCAACTCTATATTTAATAATTATTTTTGGTGATTTCAAACATCACAGCTCTGTTTTCTACATTTTTATTTATAATTGTTTTTTAATATTTATATTTGTTTTAAATCAATACTCCTCTTCATCTGCCACGGTATTTCTTCCTCTTTCGCCTTGTATGTTCGTTTCTTATTGAAACTCATTTTTTCTATTGTCTATCTCATTCAGACACAGTAAGAGGAATAATCGGATAAATACATTCCTCACCGTATTTGCTTAAGAGAGTTTGTGTTTTCCGGGAAACAGCGGAAAGATGACTCATACTAGAATCCAATTAAAATGTCAAGTGTATGGGATGTATAGAGATAAATCGGAATTTAACCAGGTAATAGTATCAGTATCCTTATACCGCTTCTAAGGTTCAAGTAAAGACAACCTTTGACACGGTCCCGAACTTCCTGTTTTTTCTCAAAAAAAACACCGATACGAAACATCCGTATCGGTATATATGGGTCCAAACAAGTCTTTCTACCTCTTGATCAAAGGCGATACTTTTTTATACATAAACAATGTGATCGAAGAAAGTATGATCCCTTTAATAACATTGAACGGAGACATAATCAGAAAGGCAAAACTCCATACCCCGTTAACATGAGAGTTGATCCCCTGCCCCATGGCAATCAGCCCTTCCATTCCTCCCATAAATTGTGCGTAGAACGGCAACAATACAACCGCATTCATAATGGCACCTACAAGAGTCATGGACAGGATTGCCGAGAACAGTGCGAGAACCGCCCCTTTTTTTGTGTGGCTCTTTTTATAAATATAACTGCTCATGACAACAAACGCTCCTCCTACGGCAAAATTACCGATCTCTCCAATTCCTCCCGTAGTAGTTTTGGTTACAAAATGAAGAAGATTTTTGATCAACTCAATCGTGATTCCGGCTACGGGACCGAGTGCAAATCCTCCGATGATAGCAGGCAAATCCGAAAAATCCATCTTCAAAAACGGCGGAAATAACGGAAGAGGGAACTCAACAAACATAATGAGGTAGGAGAGCACACCCAAAATCGATATCTTGACCATCTCGTTCGTCGTAAATACCTGTCCCTTTGATTTCCTAAGTACTTGTTCCATACAAATTCCTCCTAATAGTTTGATTTTCATACCTGAGAAATTTCTATGAGATGTGAACAAAACAAATGCCCGAGAAAATATCCTCGGGCACATCAAATACACATCGCTATGAATAGAAATCTTCTCCCATCCAGACTTTACTGTCGGTACCTGAATTACACAGGTTCAGTTCGTTTGAACTCGCGGACTTTACCGCCGGTCGGGAATTTCACCCTGCCCTGAAGAAACATATTATTTTATTTACACACTCACTATATCACGTTCGAGAATAGATGTCAATTGTTTTTAGGGAAATCCCCCACATAAGAGTTCTGTCTCCTAGTCTTCCAACAATGTCTTCCATTTTCCGTATCCTTCCTCATCCATCCTTTCATAGGGAATGAAACGCAGAGAAGCACTGTTGATACAAAACCTCAATCCACCAAGCTCCTCGGGTCCGTCCGAAAACACATGTCCCAGATGAGAATCGCTGTGTTTGGTCCTTACCTCTACGCGACGCATATTGAAGCTGTTGTCTTCCACATATTGGATTGATGACTCCTCGATCGGCCTGGAGAAGGCCGGCCATCCGCAACCCGAATCAAACTTGTCATCGGACAGGAAGAGCGGCTCTCCACTGGTAATATCCACATAAATCCCCTTTTCGAAACGGTCGTGGTATTCGTTTTGAAACGGAGCCTCGGTCGCAGAGTTCTGCGTAACCCTATACTCCAGCTCCGAAAGAGTTTGTCGTTTTTCGTCCTCTGTCATTACCTTATAATCCTCCGGCTTGATCTTGGGTTTCTCCCCCGGGATATTGGAGAGATTGACATGACAATACCCTCCGGGGTGTTTTTCCAAGTATCTTTGATGATACTCTTCCGCACGCACAAAGTTTCGAAGCTTCTCGACTTCGACCGCAATCGGCTTGGATATCTCTTCCCCCTTCTTTTTCATCACACTGTCGATAACGGGGAGAGCATCCTCATCCACATAGTAGATTCCCGTTCGATATTGGGTGCCGACATCCGCTCCCTGCTTGTTTACCGAGGTAGGATCAATGATCGTGAAATACCTCTCCAACAACTCTGCAAGCCCGATCCTGTCGCTATCATAGACCAGATGAACCGTTTCACTGTGACCGGTTTCCTTGATCCTGTGATAATCGGTATCTTCTCCTCTTCCGTTTGCATATCCGACCTGTGTCGAGATCACCCCTATCATCCGTGAAAAAAAGGCTTCTACTCCCCAGAAGCAGCCTCCCGCCAAATAAATCTCCTTCTTCGTCATCCTCTTATCTCCTCTCATTCTGTTTCTCTTAAATGCAAGAACTCGAATCCCCGTTCATTCGGATCCGGACTTATTATCCTCTTTGAACTTCCCTTTCTATTTTATCATACCCGAATTTCTTTTATCCAATTTTTATTTTTACCCCTTTTCCTCTACCTCCATCACTGCTCACTCCGCTTCAAAAATTTGAAGTTGCTCAATGGTTGTACAGGACATCCTCTCTTCCTATCCTTACTTATACTAAGAAAACACCGCATAATTCAAAAAATCATCGTAACATCACTTTTAAAGGGATGATGAATCTCTTAAACGCATTGATTTGACAGAATTCTATTTTTTACAACTCCATAAGAAAATCAAAATTTTGCATTTGTGCGGCATTGCCCTAAAACCCAATTAAAATGTCAGGTGTATGGGAGGTAGAGAGATAAATCGGAACTTATAGTAAATGAAAGTGCAAACGGAACTAATACTATTCTTCCTTTGAGTTGTAGATTTAAAAGAATAGTAGTATCACACCCGAGTCCTGTGTTGAAACATGCTCATACAGATAACCGGATAATACAGCAGGTAATAGTATTACACTGATCTTCGTTTCGAAATGCGTTGCGTATCATGGAACGAAGTGCTATACTTAAAGATAGATTAATGAAAAGAGGTACTTATATGATCCAGAGTCTTCAACGTGCTATGGAATTATTGGAAGCAATGGGTTTTCCCGATCGAAGCTACTCGATTGCCGAACTTTCGGAAACCTTGAACCTTCCTCCCAGCACCGTCCATAGGATTTTAAAAACTTTTTGTGAGTTGAATTATGTGACTAAGGACGAATTCTCTCACCTCTATAAGCTGGGACCCGCTCTCATCCCCTTGGGAAAGGCAGCCACCCACAATGTCCATCTGAGGGATGCTTCCAAGCCCATCTTGCGTGAACTGTCCTCAAAGAGCCACGAAGATGCTTTTTTGGTCATCCTCGCCGGTTACAAGGGCTATGTGGTGGAAAAAGCCGAGGGACCGAACAATCTCAAAGTCGTCGAAACTTTCGGCTACGAAGTGGACCTGCACTGGGGTGCTATGCGAAAGGTCCTTCTTGCCTACCAGAGCGATGAATTTATCTGTGAATATATGGAGCACGGTTTGAGCGCCTCTCCCTCTCACTCCGCCTTTGATAAGGAAGCACTGCTTGCCGAGTTGAAAGAGATCCGCACCAAGGGATTTGCTGTTTCAAAAGGAGATTATATCAAGAACGGTTTCGGTATCGGAGCACCCGTCTTTGATTCCAATGGAAGGATCGTCGCTTCAATCGGGATTATCGCCCCGACTTCCTCGATCAAGAAAGCCACCGTACCCGTTTTGCAGGAACTTGTCGTCCATGCAGGTCGAAGTCTCTCTCAAAACCTGGGATACTCACAACACCTTCATCTGTAGAAAGAATAAAATATATTTCCGTTTTAGACTAATCCCGCTTATAAGTTTTGACTTAATATGTTATAATATATCCATTGAAAATAAATTGAATTGGAGGTAGTTCTAATGAATAACGTATGGGAGTATGATGATTTTATTTTTAAAGGCGACGAACTTAAAGGCATGACGAAAAAAGGAAAGGATAAGGTAAAAACCGAAGGCTTGACGGATATGATCATTCCCGAGTTTACCCCGGACGGTCTTCCTGTAAAAAAAATAGGCGAGAATGCCTTCTATCGAAGAAAGCTCACTTCCGTCGTCATCCCTAAGACAGTGGAATACATAGGCTACGATGCGTTCGGTGTCTGTAACCTCAGGGAAGTTGTCCTTCCCGAAGCCTTGGAAGTAATCGACGGTTTTGCTTTCTATCGCAACAAGCTGACCAAGGTAAGTTTCGGTGGCAAAGAGAAGGTAATCGCTCCAAGTGCGTTTGCTTTGAACGAGTTGGAGTCCATCGACCTGCCGGAGACTGTGGAAGTCTTGGATACCTCTTCTTTCTACAAAAATTCTTTGACTGAAGTAAAGATTCCTTCTTCCGTAAAGAAGATCAATATGTATGCCTTTCTGAAAAACAATATTCACGAGGTAGATGTACCTTCCTCCGTGGAAGACCTTCATGCCAAGGCCTTTGAACCCAACACTTTTGTAAACAGAGTTTAATTTATACTGTTTTCCAATAGAAGTATGGATATATCTGTTTTTCAACCCACGAAAAATCGCTTTATCTTCTATGGATCAAAGATTGTTTATATCTACAATTCAAAGGAAGAATAGTATTAACCGCCCCTTCCCTGTCGGAAGGGGTTTCCTATACACAAAAAGCCCCCGGATGCCAAGCGTCCGAGGGCAATTTTCTTTTACTGTACTTCTTCCGTCAATACACTAAAATCGGTTCATTTGAACGATCTCATTAAAGGTCTCGAGCTGTGTTTTTACCTGTCCGAAGTCCACCATCTGTTGATCGTATCCCATTTTGATCAACGGGATTCCTTCCGCTTCGAAGGCTTGCTTCAAGGAAGGATATTCCATTTCTTCGGTATCGTTAAAGTTCATCATAAAGAGCAGACAGCCATCCGCATCGTTGTCCTTCGCCAAATCCACCACATACTTAGGTCTCTTGGTAATATCCGGATCGTAGAGGATGGGATCTTCATCCATCCTGGCGAATTGATCCGCCAAAGCCATCATAGGATCCTCAATCGAAAGATCGATATCGACTTTCAGTCCTCTGGATTCATGTGCTACATCATCCGCAACAACACAGATGTCATATTTATCAAACACTTCAAGCAAACCGGGATTGTCTGCAATAATTCCGCTGGTTACGACCCTTGCGCCGTTCCACTCTTCCTTGGGCATTGCCTCCAACTTGTCGTTGAGCTCCTTGAGCAAAGCAGTATGTTCTTCCTTCAACATAAAGTAAGAACTTTTGAGCACATAACATCTGTCGGATGCTCTCACGGTCTGTGCATGGTCACCGACCAACTTGATAAACCTTCTCTTCTCCGCCCTGTTTTCGTTGTAGATTTCAAAGGTCTTCTTAAGGTTCTCATCAGTGATTTCCACTTCGCAGATCTCTTCCAATTCCTTCTTCGCCTTTGCAAAGATCCTCGCATTGTAGATTTTTCCGAAGTCTTCTTTTCTATGTTGTCCGTGGTTCAAAAACACCATGGGGATTTTTCGGCCTGCACTTACCTTATAGTTTTGAGAAAAAGGTCTCAATGTGTCGTCCAAAGTTGTAATCATCGAGGCGGAAAGTCCATCCAGGCTTCCGTCCAGCGCCATCTCCAAACATCTGAGTGCCAAGGAATAGTAAAAAGTCGGGAAGTACTCCTTTGCCTTTTCGATAGGACCTTGTCCTCCCCACACTCCAAAAGGTACCATCCCCCCCGCATGTACAATCTCCTCGGGGGCATAATAAGGAAATATCCCTACAGCCTTCTTGCCCTGTGCCAAGTACTTGTCCAGTTGCTCTCTCGGATGGCTCGCATAGTGTTTGAATTGTTCCAGTAGTTCTCTTACTTCACTCATAGTTCTACCCTCCCCTTAGATAGTCGGTTTCGACCAATCGGTTTCTTTCGTGTTTTCAAAGTTGGTATAGATCTCTTCGCCTTTTTCAATGCGATCGGCCTTTCTCTCTTCCATGATCTCAACCAAGCCTTGTACCCTCGTATTATACTGCTCTGTGGAGAAGTTTCTCTCATCCGCCTGGTCTCCGTCAAAATGTACCACGGGAATACCGAGGTCTTCCTTCCATCTTCGTTCAATTTCGGGCATAGCTCCGCTCCAAGGTTTACAGCTGCGGTTGTAGTTTACAAGCGCTCCGCTGATACCGTTCTCCTTCGCCATGGTCTCACGCCACTCAACACCCGTTTCAATACATACCGAACACGGTGCCTTACAATAAGCCGCAGCCATTTCTCGGATGTTTTCATATCTGAAACCGAAGGCAGGTGCATATACGACGGCTGTTACATTGACCCCGCTGTTTTTCAGAGGTTCAAACAGAGGACGAAGTCCGGGCCAACATGGAATCCCCTCAAACAGGATCCTGTGCTCCTCCGGATATTCCCAAGTGGAGGTGTTCTCCTTGACGGATTGTTCAAACTCCTCCGCCAAAAGTTCAAATCCGATCGCCGCTTCTTCTTCACACCTTGCAGCAACGATGTCCGCCATGTGATTGAACAAGTCGAAACCGCTGAGCGGAGAAGGTTTGTAAGACATATAGGAACATGCCTTAAGCCAAGCTGCCGCGGTTCGGTTGGCTCTTTGACAAGCCTGCTCAAACTTCTGTTCATCGAACTTCTTACCCGTGAGTTCTTCCAACTGCTTGATTGCATAGTCGAACTGTCCGATCAGATAATCCACTTTCTCCTCCGGAGTATCCACCGTGTTGGAGAAGGGAATGTCAATCATAATCAAAGGAATGTTGTGCATCCTTGCGATATTTTCATACCACTTGGTCATCATATTACAGATGTTGTTGCAGCAGAGCAGAAAGTCAGGCTGAGGCATCTTTCTTGCATCGGTAGGTTCCCCTGCCGCATATGCCAAACTGATTCTTGCATATCCGCAAATATCATTGTCATATCCCATGTCTTCAGCAGCTTGACAGAGTCTGAGCCCGTCCTTCTTTGCCGCAGTCGTCGCTGCATGGTTCTCCGGATATACGACGTTCAAATCAAAGGCCTTCGCCAACTCGATCGGAAACTTGGAAGAGCTCCATCCTACAAGTTCCCCCCTCTTTTTTGCTTCCCAAGCGTTACCGTAGACCATGTCTACAACTCCTCTCAGGATCGCCGCAGCCGGTTTATGTCCTTCTATCGGTCTGGGTGTTTTCCCCGGAATTTTTTCCAATACTTTCTTAGCCATTTCATTACCTCCTTACTTCTGTTTTAAGCGTTATCTTCCACTTTATTTTCCGGACTTTCTCTTTTCGTTCTGATATTTCTGGTATGCGAACAGAGAGGCTCCGAGTGCTCCGTTCAACTGACAGTAGGGACTTGTATGGATCTTATAGCCGATGTTTTTCTCCAAGGCTCTCACCATTCCCTTGTTCAAGGCAACTCCTCCCGTCATGATAACATCATCTCGAACTCCGACACGTTTCGCAAGGCTTCCCACCCTGCTTGCGATGGAGACATGAATCCCTCTGACGATATCTTCAATCTTGGTGCCCTTTGCAAGCTGAGATATGACTTCCGACTCCGCAAAAACGGTGCAAGTCGAGCTGATCGTCACTTCCTTCGTCGCCTTCTCATCGAGTTCCTGCAAATCGTTAACATCCACTTCCAGAACCTTTGCGATTACATCGAGAAATCTTCCCGTACCCGCAGCACACTTGTCGTTCATAACGAAGTTTTCAAGCATTCCGTTATCTCCGATCTTCAATGCCTTTGCATCCTGTCCTCCAATATCGATGATGGTATGGACCCTCGGGAACAGAAAATACGCTCCCTTTGCATGGCACGAAAGTTCCGACATCTGAAAATCCGCCTCCTCCAAGGTGTTTCTTCCATATCCCGTCGCAACGACATATTGGACATCCTCCTTGTTGAGGTTTGCATTTTCAAGCACTGCCTTGATCGCTCTGGAGGGTCCCGATGTTCCCGCTCCGACATCGATCGTCGCAGTCGCTACGATTTTTTTTCCGTTTTCCAAAATAATACTCTTGGATGCGGTCGAACCTATGTCAACCCCCATAGTATAAATTGCATCACTCATACTTAACTCCTGTATATACGAATTTTTTTGAAACTAAGATACCTTCTTGTGAAGAATCATCGTACTTCTTCTTTATGCTAACACAAACCGAGCCTTATTTCAACTAATAGAGCTCGGTTCAGGTTTGATTGAAAAACAAGACTTCCTCTTAGCTGTTTTTCGACAAATCTTTGTCCTGCACCACAGGCACAGGACAAAGAAAAGGTTCGTATTTATTTGTTGTGTAGGGTGTCGAAATCTCTCATTACACGCGGGGTCAACATCTGATGCATCGCACAGATGGAACGCGGGTTTTGATAAGCCGAGTTGGTAAAAGCCCAAATATAGTTACGGATTTGGTTCATATCGATGATCTCATCGACCATGCCGTGTTTTGCACAATAAGCCGGTCTGGAGCGGTCGGTATAATCTTGAATCAACTCGTTCATCTTATCGATGGTCGGTTTCAGATCTTTGCCCGCCTTATGATCTTTTACCAAACGTCTGGAGTACATAGCAACCGATGCAGTCTCTCCCGACATAACGTAAATCTCGGTCGCAGCCGTTCCCAAAGAGAAGGCGTTTGTGTTGTTTCCTTGCGGTCCTCCAAGTACATAGTGAGCAGCAGCGGTTCCCTTTCTCAATGTGATTTCGATCTGAGGCAGATCGGAATTTTCAATGGAGTAGATCAACGACTGTCCAAGACCCAAAAGTTCGGCACGCTCCGCGTCATCTCCAACATCGATACCCGTCGTATCCTGGATCCATACCAAAGGTACTCTGTCTCTTGCACACAAGGTCACAAATTCGTTCATCTTGATCAATCCTTGACGATAGAGTTTTCCTCCGATACCGATGGAATTTTCCTTATATTCGGGGTAGTTCATAAGCAGACCCTGAGTATTGGCAATGACACCTACAAGAAGACCGTCCATCTTTGCAAGACCCGTTACCATCTCGGGACCGTATCCCTTTTTGTATTCCATAAATTCACTGTTATCGAACAAACGTCCGAGTACATCATAGATGTTGTATGCTCTTTTTTGGTTCATCGGTACGATGGAGTACAAATCTTCCGCCGAAAACTGAGGGGGTTTGGGAGTATCTACACGGAAAAACTCCAAGTTGTATGCGGGAAGGAAGTTCATATATTTTTTGATTCCTTCGATAATTCCTTCTTCTTCCGCATATACTTCTCTAAAGAAGCCCGTTTCTGCAAAGTGTACTCCGATCGATCCCGGAGGAGCCTGTTTTCCGGATTTCAAGTTTGCTTCAACAATTTGCTCTGCAGCTTCCTGATCGATATAACCCTTGGGATTCATTCCGCCAAGAATCCCCGCTCCGCCTACTGCCATATTCGCATCTTTGTGTGCGATAAGGATGGTGGGGCTGATACTGTGGTATCCTCCGCCTGCGGGATTGGTTCCGTATATACCTACGATGACCGGAATACCCATCTGTTGCAACTCCGCATTTCGGTAGAAGGGAGTTCCTCCTCCACGGCGGTTTGCATATACCTTCTCCTGCTCATTGAGCTTAACACCGCTACAATTCAATACATATACAAGAGGAATTCCCAAAATCTTCGCAGCATCGGAGGCACGGATGAGGTTTTCCGCCTGTCCCGCAATCCATGCACCTGCAAGTTTCTTATTGTCGGAAGCTACGATAACTGCCCATTTCCCTTCAATCCTTCCGATCCCCTTGATGATCGCCGTCGATTTTTCGCTGTTATCCGCAGGATTGAACAAGCTGTTCAGAGGGCACCAGGTTCCTTCATCCACCAACATCGCAATTCTCTGTGCAGCGGTGTACTGTCCGGACTCGTTGAGCGACTCATCGGAACGACCTTCCTGTTGCGCTTCCATAATCGCAGCTCGAATCTCTTCTTCCACCGCTTTTACCAAGTTGATGTTTTCCGTATTGGGTGCGGAAAGTGCTGTTCCTACCACCGGCATATTCTGAAAATAAGACTTCATTGAATATTCTCCCATTATGATCTCCTTTCTTCTTTCCTGTTATGTTTACTTCGGAACTTGAATAAACGCCTGTCCGGGGTCAATATCCTCGCGGATCATCTTGATTACTTCGGGATCCGGAGCATCGAGACGCACTGCTCTGGATACATCGATATCAAAGCCCGTATTCTCGATAACATCTTCCGGAGAAGAAGTCGGATAATACCCTGCAAGGTACATACGCTTGGTCGTCTCATCAAATTTCATAATTCCTCTGTCGGTAACAACGGCGATGGGTCCACGATTTCCGGGAAGTCCGGCCTTCTCACGGCCTCCGGGTCCATCCATCCATCCGGGGCTTGTTACATAGTCTATCTTATCAATAAATCTTCTCTTCTCATGTTGCATCATAATTACCGTATTTACAAAGGTGGAGATACCGTTTGCACCGCCACTGCCCGTAAATCTCGTCTTGGGATTATGATAGTCTCCGATACAAGTGGAGTTCAAGTTTCCGTAAGGATCGATCTGCGCTCCTCCGATAAAAGCGATCATCCTGTTTTCATCGTGTAGCCACTCGTTGGTCTCAAAACCGATAAAGCGAACATTCGGCCATTGCACTGCACAGTGAGCCATCAATCGGTTGTCGCCTACGCTTCTGGGAACCTCGATGGGAGCACAGTCCATCAGTCCGCTCTCTACGATCAGGTTGCAGTTCGGCGCGAACAATCTCTTTGCTACGGAAGCTCCGATAAGAGGAAGTCCCGTTCCCACAATAACGATCTGTCCGTCTTCGATCGTCTTTGCGATCGTAACCGCCTGCATCTCTTTATTTGTATAATTTGTGTAATCCGCCATTTCCATGTCCTCCTTATTTATTCAAGTTTTCTGAATATCCAAGTCCCGGAGTATTATGCAATTTGACCAGTCTGCTCGCTCCCAACTTGTCAAGATACTCCTCATGTGTCAAACCATATACCCACTCGTTCACAAATTCTTTAAAAGCCTCGTCGGTCTTGCTCGCTTTGTCGTAAGCAATAAAGAAGTCCTTGTCATAATCATAGTAGTTGTAGCATTGAGAAGGATGTGCACCCTTGGGTACATGAACGACCGCATCGACAACGAAGCACGGAATGGAGTTCTTGGACGGATCTTTTCTGATCTCTTCGTTACTTACAAGCTCTTCGCAGGTAACGATACACTTCTTCGCCGCAATTGCAATATCGATGTCGTGGAATTCGTCTCCTTCGATTGAGCAGGTTCCGTCAGGAGAAGCCTTTTGTACGTGAATAATCGCCGTATCGATCTCGGGAACGGGAACTGCAACAACCTTTTCCCCTTTTTTGAACGGATTTTCTACATAGACAAACTTATCATCGGGCAACTTCTCGATCTGTTCTCTCACTTCTTTGCTGATTCCCCACATATTTGTAAGATCCGAACCCATCATCAGTCGAACCGGAAGGTAGGGAAGTCCCAAAGAAGCCGCATGAAGCATCAGCATGATAACATCCTGGGAGTAGTCTTCAATCAGGATCTCTCCTTTTTCAACGGCATTTCGAAATCTTCTGGAAACGTTTGTGTATCCGGAGTTCGCGGTATAGCAGTTGATGTAGGCTTTGACCCTTCCTTCTCCGATAAGAAGATCCCAGTCTCCGCCGGCAGGTCCGGCTTCTACAATAAAATCTTTTTGTCCTTGACGCAAAATTTCATAGACTGCGGCATAAGGCTTTCTGTTGGTTGTAAATCCTCCGAAGGAAATATGATCCCCGCTCTTTACAAATTTTGCAATCGCTTCTTGAAGTGTGTAAACTTTACTCAAAATAAAAACCTCCTTAAGTTTTATGTAACACTATGTTCATCGTTTGCTACTAATAATATTACCACCTATATTTTTTATTACAAGCTTAATCAGCATGAAAGTCTCCATGCTGATTAAGTATTTGTCTTTACTTTCCGAATATCAACAGGAAGAATCCCGCTGCTACCGCCGAACCGATAACTCCAGCTACATTCGGTCCCATTGCATGCATCAACAGGAAGTTGGTCGGATTTGCTCTGGCTCCTTCAAGCTGAGATACACGAGCCGCCATCGGAACCGCCGAAACGCCCGCCGAACCGATCAAAGGATTGATCTTTCCTCCGGTTACAATGCACAGAAGTTTTCCAAGCAATACTCCTCCGATCGTCGAGAAGACAAAGGCGAACAGACCCATAGCAACAATGAGCAGAGTCTTCGCCTGAATGAAGATCTCGCCGTTTGCCGTTGCCCCTACCGTAACTCCAAGCATAATGGTTACAATGTTAATCAAAGCGTTTTGAGCCGTATCGGACAATCTTGCCACAACTCCCGACTCTCTAAACAGGTTTCCAAGCATCAACATCCCCAAAAGAGGTGCAACCGAAGGCAACAAGAGAGAGCAGAACAGTACTACCACTACCGGAAAGATGATCTTCTCGATCTTGCCGACTTTGCGGAGCTGCCCCATTTTGATCGTTCTTTCCTTTTCCGTTGTCAACGCCCTCATAATAGGAGGCTGAATCATAGGAATCAACGCCATGTAAGAATATGCCGCTACTGCGATCGGTGCTACCAGATGGGGCGCAAGCGCCGTAGCGGTAAAGATGGACGTCGGTCCGTCCGCTCCGCCGATAATCGCGATGGAAGCAGCTTCATTGGCAGTAAACATTCCCGATGCAATCGCCAAGGTAAAGGCGGTATAGATTCCCAATTGTGCAGCGGCTCCCAAGAGCAAGCTGATGGGGTTTGCAATCAAGGGTCCGAAGTCCGTCATCGCACCGACCCCCATAAAGATAAGGCAGGGAAACACATTGGTCTTGATCCCCGTATAAATGACACGAAGTACTCCGTGTTCATACACGTTACTTCCTTCTTTCATAAGGTTTGCCAAAGGCAGGTTTGCAAGAAGCATTCCGAAAGCAATCGGAAGCAAGAGCAGAGGCTCGAATTTTTTGTGGATCGCAAGGTAGATCAAAACAAAAGACACGAGGAACATAACTCCGTTCTTCAATGTCATTGCAGCAAATCCGGACTCCTGTAGCATAACCTTCATGATCTCAAAAAAGTTCATAAAAGCATCCTCCCTACTTCAACACTACCAGTGTCTGATCCGTCTCTACTACATCTCCTTGTTTTACCGCGATGGATTCCACCACACCGTCGGACGGCGCTACGATTTCGTTTTCCATCTTCATAGCCTCCAGGATGATCAATACCTGTCCCGCTTTCACGCTGCTGCCTACCGCCGTTCTTACATCCAAAATGTTTCCGGGCATCGGACTTACTACCGTATTTGCTCCTCCCGAAGCTGCTGCAGGTGCAGGCGCCGGAGCAGGTGCAGGTGTCGGTACAGGTGCCGCCGCAGGTGCAGGTGCTGCCACAGGAGCTGTTCTCTGAATGTTTCCGGATTGTACTTCCTCCACGGTCAAAGGCCTATAAGCGTTTACTTTTTCTACCTCTACATCATATTTTTTTCCATTAATAGTAACAACATATTTCATATACTTTACCCTTCCTTTTCTGTTTAGTTTTTATACTATTATTCTTTCTCAAATGTCCCGTTGTGTAGCCATACTCTACGATCTGTCCGATCACTTCGGGCAATGCTGTCGTCTCTGCGGAGCGGGACTTACAGATGATAATAGTATTGCAAATTTACTTAAACGCTTTCTTGAATCGAAACGATTTGAAATCTGTCGACAGGCAGATTCATCTCCTCACTGATCGCCGCTACGATTGCAGCGTAAAGCTCTCCATCCAACTCTTCTTTCGGAACTTGCGGAGCTGTCTTCACCGGTGTCTCCTGATTTGTCTCCTTTCCGATCCCGAGTATCCGCAGAACCCAAGAAACAAGAAGCACTGCAATTGCAAGAGAAACCAGTGTAATAAATACTGTCGAAAGTCCGAGTGCGGACACCATTAAGGCCTCGCCCAGACTGTCAACAGTAACTTTAGCCGTCTCCATCCAAACACCTCCTTCGTCTATGTATTTCGTATTGTGAAATGTATTCCGGTATTACTCCGATTTCTATTATAGCAAATAAACAACCCTCTAGCAACACTCAAGCGGTTAAATATTTCTCATGGTATTTAAAGAAGAAAAACGATTTTTGGAAGTTTTGTTTTGTTGTCTTGATGTTCATATCGAACCTTTTGCTTCGTAACATTCATCCGTATTTTCAGCAGTCTTCTTTTTTTCGTTCACAAAAAAATTGTCCAAAAAAAGAACAACGTCTCCGAAAAACATCGGATTCGTTGTTCTTTGTAAACCGTCTCAAGCTCTTTTTGTCAAAACAGTGTAACGGCATATCGATATTTGCCCCCCACCGGGTATCCACACGGTTCTACAAAAAAGCTGCCGGTAGAGTTACAACCTACGAGAGTCGACACACTAGGCCGTCTTTGCCGCCTTCTTTTTTTGTAAGGCGATGATCAAAACGGCACCTATAACATTCATGATGGCGGAAATAATAAAGGCCCTTGTATAATCTCCATTCGCCGATTGTTTGATCAGAGCTGCAAGTCTGGGACCGACGACCGCCGCCAAACCGTAGGCGGTAAACATTACTCCGTAATTGCTTCCGTTAAAGATCGGACCCCAGTTCTCCGCGGTAATTCCAGGGAAAGTCCCCAAAAATCCTCCGAAGCAAAGTGCGATCAAAACAATACCGATAACCCCCAAGACTGCTCCGGCTTTGATACTAAGAAGAACCAAACCGACACAGGAAGTGATGAACATAAGGGCAACCGTCGCATAACGACCGATCTTGTCCGATACGAAGCCCCAAAGGATACGGCCCAAGGTATTGCTTATTGCAACGATACTTACGACAAAGGTCGCCGTTTCCAAATCGAAGTTCAGAAATTCCTTTGCGATCGGAGAAGCGTGACCGATGATCATAAGACCCGAGATGCAACCGAAGACATACACAACCCAAAGTCCCCAGAAAGTCCCCGTCTTAATAATCTGTCCCGGTCTTTTATTGAGTTTGTCATCTGCGGATACATTGACCGCCTTTCTCTCAGGTGCACTCAAAAGCAAAGAAGACAGACAAATCGCAATAAGAAGACCGATTCCTAAGTAACGAAACGTCAAGAGCACTCCGTGTTTTTGGATAAGACGCACTGCCAAGGGTGCAAACAGAACCGCCCCGGAACCGAAACCCGCTGCCGTAAGTCCTCCTGCAAGCCCCTTCTTATCCGGAAACCACTTGACCGTTGTAGATGTTGTACAGCCGTAAGCCATTCCGATTCCGAAACCTAGGATAAGCCCATAAGAGATGTAGAGCATGGTAAGGTTGGTAATGAAGGAAGTAAGGATCATTCCCAAACCGAACATAAGTCCTCCTCCGAAGGTAATCCACTTGGGTCCCTTCTTGTCCTGCATCGCCCCGAAGATGATCATGCTTATGGGTACCATAGCAAAGGAGATACTGAACGCCAAAGACGCCTGAGCCGTTGTCCAACCGAATTGCTCGATCAGAGGTGCTTGAAATACACTCCATGCATATCCCGCTCCAAGGCAGAGATTGATAAGGATACATGCCGCCAAAATTATCCATCTGTTGGTTGTTTTCATACTTTTGTTTCCTTTCCGATACATTTTATATCATATTTCAATATTGGATACAGGATTTGTTTACCCTCTTTCAGTATGGCGTAACCTTTTATTTGAAAAATATTATTATCGTTAATATATTGGCAATTCTGAACTTTCGCCTGTATTTCCCCGCCATTTCCATCCTTGTATTTATAGCCCTTCTTTTGTTATAATGAAATATCCGAAACAATTTCGAGAAAACATCACACAAAGGCAAACTCCCGCTTTTCCTTTTCCTGAGCACCTCCTTTTGAAAACATTGTACCGCTTTGCATTGCCTTCTTACTTCTCCGTAAGGTTTTCGATGCGTATTTCACAAAACCGCCTTCATGGATGCTCAAGGATTGCTTCTTGTGTTTATGTTCTTACTATAACATCTGTAAAGAACGAGTATGTTTTTCGAATGTATCCGGCTTCGGAAGCCGATTTTTGTAACCGTCTTGCAACAACACGGTATTTTCTTGACAAAATCATTTATACGCATTTGATAGGAACAGACTTTCATTAAGCCTTCCTATTATGGAGGAAATCTATGTTTACAGAAATAAAAAAATTGCACTGGTTTTTTAAGCAACGACGGAAAAGTTATGTGGTGGGAATTTTGTCCTTGCAGATTCTCAACATCCTGATCATACTGCCGCCCATCTTCATCGGTTCGGCAGTTGACAGCATCTCACAGGGCAGTATTACCGCAACGGAACTTTTTCAAAAACTCGCTATCTTGATTACAATCATGATAACCGAGTACGGATTAGGCTGTATTTGGGCCTATTACATTTTTCAGAACGCCATCCTCATTGATCTGCGACTGCGTCTTTTGATTATGAATAAGGTATTGGGAATGCCCCGAACCTTCTTCGAACGCTTTTCCGCCGGAGACCTTATGGCAAGGGCGACCTCCGATGTCGAAACCGTCAGTGAGATGCTCGGTGTCGGCGTGTTGACCTTCTGCGACTCCATTACCTACCTGGGAACCATCATCTTGGCGATGGGCTTTACAGTCTCTTGGAAGTTGACCTTCTTGAGCATCCTGCCCCTGCCCTTTTTTGCGATCGTGACCGGTTACGGCGGCAAATATATCCACCGTCTCTTTGCCACACAGCAGGAAGTCTTCAGCAAGATGAACGACGAAGTTCTGGAATACATCAACGGCATCCGCGTTGTTCGCTCCTATGTTCTCGAAGACCAGAGCATCGCTCACTTTGAACGGACAACCAAGGAAGTCTTTGACACTTCACTCAAGACCGAGATCTTAGCCGGCAGTTTTTGGTCCTTAACCAAAGTGTTCACCACCTTAAGTTATGCAATCGCCATCGGCTATGGAACCTCCCTTGTCATCGACGAACAAATCACTCTGGGAAGTCTCATCTCGTTTAACGTCTACTTGAGTTATCTGATCTGGCCGATGTTCTCCATTGGAGAATTCGTCAACATCGCCCAGAGAGGTGCAACCTCAATCAAACGGATCTACGAGGTTCTCGACTCAAAAGATGACCGTATTCAATCGGGAAGGCAAACGTTGGATTCCTGTGTGGACAGAATCTCATTCAAAAACTACCGTTTTCGCTATCCTTCTTCCCAAATCGACAGTCTGAGCGACATCGACCTCGTTATAGACAGAGGGCGTACCTTGGGAATCGTCGGTAAGACAGGAAGCGGAAAATCGACCTTAATCAAACAACTGCTCAAAGAATACCCGATCGGAGAAGGAGAGCTCCTCATCTCTGATCTGCCCATCCAAAACCTCGATAAAGGAAGTCTGATGGAGCATATCGGTTATGTGTCACAGGAAAACATCCTGTTTTCAAAGAGTGTACGCGAAAACATCCGTATGGGAAATGAACTGGCGGACGAGGACTCCCTCTTGGAGAGCCTGCGCCTCTCCGACTTGGAAAAAGATGTGCAAAGCTTTGCACAAGGTTTGGACACTCTTGTCGGAGAACGGGGCGTTGCAATCTCCGGAGGACAAAAGCAAAGACTTTCAATCGCTCGCTCCCTGATCAAGGATCCTGATATTCTTATCATGGATGACTCGCTTTCGGCGGTGGATGCAAAGACTGAGTCCAAGATCATTGAAAACATTCGCAAAAATCGAAGAGGAAAAACCACCCTCATCGTGACCCATCGACTGTCCGCCGTCGCTCATGCCGATGAGATCATCGTCCTGGACGGAGGACGGATTACCCAGCGTGGTACGCATAGCGACTTGGTATCTCAAGACGGTTGGTACAACGAACAATATCAAATACAACAGATGGAGGGAGAGAACTATGACGGATAAATACCAAAACGAAGAACATAAGACATCGAAAGAGGATATCAGGCGCCTTGCAAGCTATGCCTTCGCATACTCCTTCCACCTGTTTTTGGGTCTCTTCCTTCTCTTGGTCGCAGTCGGCTTCGAGCTTCTCGCCCCCTTTGCCGTGCGTAGAATCTTCGACCACGAACTCAAGAAACAGGTCATAAGTCAAAGCGGTGTACTGAAGTGGATCGGTTTTTACATCCTTGCCAATTATGCAGGACTCTCCTTCCAACTCGCCAGCAATATCCAACTCCAGATCATGGCAATGAAGATCGTTCGTAAAATGCGACTTCAGATCTACGAGAACATCCAGAGAATCCATATCTCCTTTTTTGACAATATGCCCGCCGGAAGCATTGTCTCGAAGATCACCAATGATACGGGAGCTGTACAGGATCTTTATGTGAAAGTCCTCGGTCAAATCGTAACAAGCCTCCTCTATATTGTAGGGGTGTATGCAGTAATGTTCCGAATCCAGCCCGGCCTTGCAGCAGTCTTTCTGCTTCTCATACCCTTGACTGTTGCCATCTTCTCCTTTTATATAAGAAAGGCCCGCCCCCACAACTATACCATAAGGACGAAACTTAGCGAACTCAACGGTCTGCTTAATGAAGCGATCCAAGGGATCAGTATCATACAGACTTTCAACAGTCAGAAGAAAACCCAAGAAGAGTTTGAACACACAGCCGACGAGCGCTTTCGCCATCGTATGAATATGCTCATACTCAATATCATAACCTCCTATAACGCGATCAGCGCTTTGAGAAACATGGTCTTCGTCCTTATGATCTACTACTTCGGGAACAAAGTCCTGAAGACAAACTCCGCCACCTCGGTGGGTATGCTCTATGTCTATGTGGACTATATCGGTATCCTCTTCCATCACATCCATCGTATTATGGAACAGCTCAACCTTCTTTCTCGCTCGGGTGCGGCATCCTCACATGTCTTTGAAATGATCGATATGCAAGGCAAGGATGTCAGTTCTGAACGTTTGAACGCTATCAAGGGAGAGGTTGTCTTCGAAAACATAAGTTTCTTCTACAAGGATGAGAACTATGTACTTCAAGATATCAACATCCGTGCCGAGAGTGGACAGACCGTTGCCCTCGTAGGCCATACGGGTTCGGGAAAAAGTTCAATCATGAACCTTCTGCTGAAATTCTATGCCCCCCAAAAGGGAAGGATACACATTGACGGCATGGACTTGGCAGAGCTCAGCGATCAAGCAATCCGTGATCAAATGGGCATCGTCCTGCAGGAACCCTATCTCTTTACGGGGACCATCTTGAGCAACATTACCCTCAACAAGACCCATATCTCTCGAGCTGAAGCAATAAAGGCCTTGGAAGCAGTCGGTGGAGAAGCGGTACTTCGCACACTTAAGCACGGGATCGACGAAAAAGTGGTGGAACGAGGCTCCACCTTGTCTGCCGGTCAGCGGCAGCTGATCTCCTTTGCCAGAGCTTTGGCACAGGATCCGAGGATCCTCATCCTCGATGAAGCAACCAGCTCCATCGACTCCGAAACGGAGCAGATCATCCAAAAGGCAATGAAGGTACTGATGAAGGGCAGAACCACCTTTGTCATTGCTCATCGACTCTCCACCATCAAGCACGCCGACCGCATCTATCTCCTGGACAAGGGAAGGATTGTTGAAGAAGGCACCCATACTCAACTTCTGGAAAAAAAGGGGAGATACTTCGATATGTACCGCTCTCAAAACAGAGACATCTCCGCATAATATGATAACATATTGATATTTGGGCAATACCGCACAACTCGAAAAACCGGAATAAAATCAGAAATTTGCCTTTGTGCGGTTTTCCCTTTATTTTTATCCGGTATCCCCATTGCAATATGGGAGGGTTCATAGTACAGTTGAAATTAACAACAGTATCGACGCGTTAGAATATCGGTGCTTCTTTTTTCCATTGCGACTAACACTAAAACCCAATTAAAATGTCAGGTGTATGGGAGGTATGGAGATAAATCGGAATTTATAGTAAATGAAAGTGTAAACGGAACGAGGACGTTTTTGGAGCTGAACACCAAGTCGTGAACCATAGCATCGGAACTTTCTAAGGCTCAAACAGCTGATTTATATGTTTCATCCGTTTGGAACGGCTTAGCAAACTTCGTCATTCACTGCGTGCCCCCTTCTCTTCTACGCGATGCTCCGCTTTCCGCTTTTTCAATCGATCGCACAAACTGTTTTTCGTAGATGATATATTCCATGCACCCGGCATTTCTATAAGAATAGTATTACACCTGAGAATTCAATCGTGTTCCGATATCACAACACAATTATTATAAAGGAGAATGATAAGCTTGACCGAAATCGCCGTTTTTTCGGATACCCATGGAAACCTGCCTGCCCTTAAAGCAGTGCTTGAAGACATCGAAAAGAGAAAGATCAGCGAGATCTATTGCCTGGGGGATTTTGTAGGCAAAGGTCCCACAGTAAACGAAACCATCGACCTGTGCAGGACCCACTGCACAAAGGCCGTCCTCGGAAACTGGGACGACTTCCTTCTCTACTCCCCTCGTGACGAGATGCCCATCCGCTGGTATCGCAACAAGATCAGCAAAGAGAATGAGGCCTACCTGCGCAGCCTACCCAAGGTCTTCGACTTTTATTTGAGCGGTAAGGTCGTACGTCTCTACCATGCCCATCCCTTCGATGTCTACAAAAGGCTCTACAAATTTGATGATCCTTCCCATATCGAAGAAATGTTCGACTTTTCTCTTGAGAACGAGGAATTCTCCATCAAAAAAAAGGCGGACATCGCCGGCTACGGAGACATCCACCACGCCTACCTCAAGGACTTCGACGGTCGTTTCCTCTTCAATACGGGCAGTTTGGGCAATCCGCTCGACTCCAAAGATCCTTCCTATGTGATCTTAAGAGGAGAGCTGCACGACGACAGACCTTCTTCTTACAGCCTTGAGTTTGTGCGGGTTCCCTACGACATCGAACAGACCGTAGCCGATGTACAAAGCACCGATATGCCCTCCTCCGAGGACTATATCTTCGAGATACGGACCGGAAAATTCCGTATGTTAAGGAAGAAGTAATCCTATGATCTATTAAAGTTGACCGGTTGAATACCTTGGTGTATAGCATCCTCCAAAGTATTTTTCGATAATAATCCATCCTGTATACTCGGTATTTTATACTACTATTCTTTTGAGTTGTGGATATAAACGATCTGTGAACAATAGAAGATAGAACAATTTTTCGTAGTCAAAAAATAGATATATCCATACTTCTCTTGGAGAATAGTATTAAACACAGACCTGACGCGAAAGGCAAACACCCAAAGTGTTTGCCTTTGTCTTGTTCGAAGCTCGAATTATACTACTATTCCCTGTATACGGCAACACCGCACAAAGGCGGATTTCTGTTTTTCTCAGAACCTGATAAAACTCAAACTCCTCTCAAATCAAAGTTTTTAAAGACTCCGTCATTTGTATAATGTTGATTTTTTGAATTATGCGGTATCGCCATTGTATGGATTTTTTCCTAACTTTCGACTTATGCACAATTTCCCTCTTCTTATCGAAATAAAAGAGATCCAAGACTAACGTTAATTGCGTTTTTGATCAACAAGAGGTCCGACCTTTTTTGAAAAGTCCAAGAAGGCTTGGCGAATCTCTCCCTTTGACAAGCTGAAATCAGGCACGGGGGCTTCCGTGGAATTTTCATCGGATTTTTCTCTGTGTAAGGCCTCTTCCAACTCCTTTAATGCAGAATGGATCTGCCTGATATCTTCAAGAAACCTCTCCTTATCCTTCGGTGCCGAGGACTCCGAAGCGATATAATACTTCAACTCGCCCAACTCCGAGGATGGCTCACTGATATCGAGCAAGGACTCCCCGTGTTTTATAGAAGTGATCGCAGTCTCTATGTCATGATCGAGCATAATGTCATATTGAAACTCATCCCTCTCAAGCTCAAACTCCACTGCGCTCACTGCAACGGTAAGGTTGCTCACCCCGGAACAAAGGCCGTACAAGGCACTCTTCTTAAGCTCGTAGGTATCTCGGATGTACAGAACATTAAAAAACAAGGATATCACGAGTATTACAGCAAAGAATAACGAACGTTTCTTCATATCCAATCCACTCCTTCCCAACTACAATATGTCTATGGTTGATGCTCCTTACATTATTACCTGTTGCATTACCTAGTTATCTGTATGAGTATGTTTGAACACGGGACTCGGGTATGATACTATTTTTCAATAGAAGTATGGACATATCTGTTTTTCGATGACGAAAAACTATGCTGTCTTCTAGGGGACACAGATTGTTTATATCCCCTATTCAAAAGAATAGTAGTATTAATTCGGTTTTAGTATTAGATTCGGTAAGGGGTTGCCCATCTGTTTATACGATCCCTATTGATATATCGTCTCAAGGCGAAAATCGTATTCATAGCATTATGTTGATCAATTCCTGTTAAAATTGTTTCCAATGTTCTTCTATTAAACCCCCTGTATCAGCTCCGAGAAATGAAGATCCCTCACTCTCTCTTATATTAATTGGGTTATACTGTTACAGTATGACAATAAAACCAAAGAACAGATACAGCCTCCTACGCTATTGCCGTTTTTAAGACTTATGTTGTATAAAACTTTTATCAGAGAATCCTATACGAAGTAGTCGAAATTTTGAATGATGGAAATATGAAAAAAATGAAACTACACTATCTCATCCCTTGCCGAAAGACAGGCATGATGAGTCTATGCAAGAGCGTCGGATAAGAATGTTGATATAAAGAATTTATCTTTCAATACAATTATCTCACAAGCCTTCTTTTGTGTCAATAAAAAGAGCGAAGAAACTTCGGTCTTTTACCAAAGTCCTTCGCCTTTTTATTATATACTACAAAAAAATCCGCTAGAAGAACAGGTGTGCCATCACCACGACTACCGGAAGGGTAATCAACGTTCTTTCAATAAACAGGATAAACAAGTCTACAATGTTTACCGGAAGGTTGGAGCCCAAAATAACCGCTCCGGTCTCCGACATATAGATCAACTGTGTTACAGAAACCGCCGCAACGATGAACTGTGTCATGGGGTTTGCAATTTCTGCTGCAAGAATGGACGGCACGACCATATCCGCAAAACCTACCACCATCGTAGCACTTGCCGCTTCCGCTTCCGGAACCTGCATCAACTTCAAAAGAGGCAGGAAGGGCATTCCCAAGTAATCAAAGATCGGTGTAGCCTCGGACAGAATCAGAGCCAGAGTACCCGCAGCCATAATGATCGGTGTAACGGACAGCCACATGCTCAATACCGTTCTTACCGCATTTTTCAGATATCCCGACACGCTTCCATTGGTTTCCGCCTTTTTAACTGCAAGATGAAGACCCCACTCATGCTTGGAAAAACCGCTCGGGATCACTTCCGCATTCAATTTTGCCTGTTCCTTCAATCTGGTATCCTTCTTCATGGACAAGGGTGGGATACGAGGAACGATAAGCGCCGCAACAATACCCGCAACCGCTACTGTCAGATAGTATTGACCGAAATAATCCGTCAAACCCACGTTTTCCAAAACAACGAGGCAGAAGGTGATGGATACCGCTGAGAAGGTCGTAGCGATAATAGCCGCTTCTCTGGCTGTATAATATCCTTCTTCATACTGTTTGTTTGTAAGCGCTACCCCGATGGTTCCGTCTCCGATCCACGATGCCACACAGTCTACCGCGGAACGTCCCGGCAAATTAAATATCGGTCTCATAAATGTGGTCAAGAAGACTCCGATGTATTCCAAAAGTCCGAACTCCGTTAGGAAGGGAAGGATAAAACCCGCTACCAAGAAGATAGTGAACAAACCTCCTATCAAATCAAACAGGATCAGTGCTCCCGTATATTCTCCCCAAATGATTTCAGGCCCTATATGTAGAGCTGTCATAAAACCTAATACCAGTCCGACCAATCTGGCAAACAGCCAAAACGGCGAGATGTCGGATATCTCTTTAAGTAAAGAATTGTTTTCGATCCAGTCGGGCTTTGATACCTTGTAGATAATTGCAAAGAAGCAGGATAAACAAATTACGATCATAACCAGAATGTAGATCGGTACCACGCTTCCGATTGCAGAGTTGATCGCCTTTGACATAACCGATACGGCTACGGTTGAACCCGCGCCCTTTTTAAAAGGGGTCATCAACAACAACACTCCGATGATGGACGGAATGATAAACAATAAAATTTGCCCCATGGAAAATTTTTCCTTCCTCACAGTTTCCATAAATGCACCTCCGTATAAAATGTTTTTAAATAAGAACTGTCAATAAAAGTCGAGAACATATCGCACAACAGCAACTTGATTGTTACAAGTTGGTTCGACAGAATGATCCATCTCATAAGTTCAATATTTTTAAAACGTCTGACACTCAACGTACTCATTGTAACAAAGAGTTTTCTTAAGTGTGCAATATCTATCTAAATTTCTTTTATCAACAATTATAGTATACTTTATTTTTCACATAAATTCAAACATTTCCTATACAATATTCTTTGAAATAACATCCTCCAATGTACAAAACAACAATATCTTCTCTGAAATTTCCCACACAGTACACTCCGGAACAAATTTTTAGAATATTCGTAATAATCTTTTTTCAATGGAGTGAAGGGCAATGATCTACTGCAACATTTTATACTATGAAAACACCTCACAAAGGCAAGTTTGTGATTTTCTTTCGATTTTGTAAAATACAAAAGTCTGTCATACCAATGTTTTTAAGAATTTCACCCTTCATATAAAATTGGTTTTATGCTGATTTTTCGAGTTATGCGGCATCTCCTTAAATCAAAGCAATGTATCTCACCTGACAGAAGAAAAAAACTCCTGAATTTTATCGATTTATGTTTTCTTTTTTCATTAGAGTTCAATAATATGATCATATTTGTCAACCAGACTCTCATTCGGCTTATGTGCAATATGAATTAGGGTGATATCTTCTAATGAGAGTAGGATATTTTCTATATTTAGAGAGTTCTCAGCATCGAGATTAGCCAAAATTTCATCAGCTATTACAATCTGTTTTTTAGCAACCAAAGCTCTAGCTATTGCAATTCTGCTTTTTTCACCACCCGAAACTTCTCTTTTGTTCATATCGATACAAACGTCGAGAGAAGAAATATCGTTTAACAATTTATTCAAATTCACTCTATCTATGATTTCCAGAATCTCCTCATCGGAGCATTGACTCAAAATATCAATGTTAAATCGGAGTGTGTTATTAAAGATGTATGTGTCTTGACAAATATTTTCTATCAGGCAGTTTATGTCACTTTCTGAAAAAGAAGCATAGTCTTTATCGTTTAGGGTTATACTTCCTGTATAGCCGGGAAGAATTTTAAGCAGGATTTTGCCAAGTGTGCTTTTGCCCGAACCCGACTCTCCCCTGATCATATATTTTTTACCTTTTTCGATCACCACTTTTATATCATCCTTAAATACATTTTTGTCCTCATAAATATAGTTTAAATGATTTAATTTGATGTTTTTGAAAGCAAGCGAAGACTTATTGGAGACATATGATTTTTCACACTTAACAAATTCTCTTATCTCTTCATTAATGCTTTTCATAGATTTTATAGCTATATAATTATTGATCATCGATATAATAGGCTCATTCAAAAAGAAGGATATCTGAAGCACAGCAAGAAAAGCACCCACAGATATTATATCCAAGGTCACAAGATATGAGGCTAGAATTACCCCTCCTATTTGAGATAGGGCGACACTTGTGTTGGAAAAAAAACCGCTCACATTTTCTACGAAAGAGAGAGATTGCACCGAACGATTTTCCTCGTCAAAAGTTGCAAAAATAAAAGTTGTAAAAACTTTTTCCGAACCGGTGTTTTTTATGACATTTATGCCGTTAAAAATATCCGTAAGCTCTGCAAGTTTCTTATCCTGAAGTTCAAAATATTTGTCAACTTTTTTGTTCATTATCTTTGGAAAGATTGTATTGTTCAAAAAAAGCGGTAAAAGTAGGATCGACATACAAATAAATATAAATTTATTTATTTTAAATAGAATAAGTCCCAAAAAAAGTGTTTGAAGAACATCTTTTAAAACAGCTAAAATTGATGTTATGTACAAGTCTCTCCACTTGTCCAATTTGATGTTTAACAAATTGATATATTCCGAATAGTCTTTTTTTGTTGTCTCGGATAAGTCCTGAAGAAGTACATTTGAGAATACTTCTTTTTTGATTTCAAGGCTAAAATTGTTCTTTATATAAGCGGTCAGAAAATGGTAAATTCCAATCCCGGTTAAAGAACAAATAATTAAAGCTATGATCAGTGATATATTTCCGTTTTTCGTTTCCAAAAAATCGCCCAACAATATATAGCTGTATGCGAGCAGAGGTTGAGACAATGCTCCTGTTATGATTGGAAAAAATAAATACAAGTAATACTTATTTTTCATAATTAACCTCCTTAATAAAGTTATCTAGGGGAAGTTTAAATCGATAACTGCAAATGATCTTGTGGGCACACTCCGGAACTTTACGAAACTCAGAAGTCTTTCACATCAACACTTTTAAAGGTCAAGTCATTTCTATGACCTTGTTTTTATAATAGTTTTTCGAGTTATGCGGCATCTCTCCGGCACTATGACACATCGATATTCAGCTCTATTTTTTGTCTTTGTTATAAACGAAAAGAGTTCGTATCAAAGTCGAAAATCACTATGAATTTCAACACACCGTTACATCCGGACTAAAACCGCACACACTGTCCTTTTATACTATTGTTCATTTAAGTCATCGACATAAGCGATTTATACTACACAGAAGATGAAACAAAGTTTCGTAGTCTCAAAACAGGGAGACAATCGTTCTATTGGATAACAGTATATACTGCTCTCCCACTAAAGAGGGGTTATATACCTATATCTGCAAACACAAAAGATTGTTTCATCTTCTGTTGAAACACAGTACATCGATATTTCAAATAAGTGCGCGTATTACTTTTTCAAAGACTTCATCGACAGTCCGACTTTCTGCCTTTCGGTGTCGATCTTGATGACACGAACCGACACGATGTCTCCGATCTTGACGACGTCCATGGGATTTTTTACATAGGAGTCGCTGAGTTCCGAGATGTGGACCAAGCCGTCATGCTTGAGTCCGATATCGACAAAGGCTCCGAAGTCCAGCACATTTCTCACGGTCCCCTTGAGTTCCATTCCGATCTCCAAGTCTTCCAGACTCATAATATGCTTGGAAAAATCGACGGGGTTCCTCCTCTCGCGGATGTCCCTGCCCGGTTTCTTCAACTCGCTGACGATATCCCTCAGCGTAGGCAAACCGAGGTCGAGTCTTCCCGCCATTTCTCTAAGATCGACCTCCTCCATCTTCGATGAGACTTCCCTGTTGTTTTCGGAGAGGGTATCGGGGGAAATCTCCAAAGTTTTGAGCAGTTCGTAGGTTTTTTGATAACTTTCGGGATGTACCAAGGTGTCATCAAGAATCTCCTCCCCACCCTTGATACGAAGGAATCCGGCACACTGTTCATAGGCACTCTCTCCGAGCCTTTTGACTTTGAGCAGTTGCTTTCGTCGGGTAAATGAGCCGTTCTCCTCCCGATAGGCGATGATGTTCTTGGCTACACTCGGAGTAATCCCCGACACATAGGTCAAGAGGGAGGCCGATGCCGTATTCAAGTCGATCCCCACCGTATTGACGGCTCCTTCCACCACTCCCTTTAAGACTTCCGAGAGCCTCGTCTGGTTGACATCGTGTTGGTACTGACCGACTCCTATATGTTCGGGAGAGATCTTGACAAGCTCCGCCAAAGGATCTGCAAGCCTTCTTGCGATGGATACCGCCCCCCGAAGCGATACGTTCATATCGGGAAACTCCTCCGTTCCGAGCTTCGATGCCGAATAGACCGACGCTCCCGCCTCGTTGACAACGATGTATCTGACATCCCTCTTCTCCTCGGCGATGATCTGTGCAACGATCTCCTCCGATTCTCTTGAGGCTGTTCCGTTTCCGATAGCGATGACATCTACCTTGTGCTTGTCGATCAAGGCATGGATCTTTCGCTTGGTTTCTTCCACCTTGTTTTGGGGTTTGGTGGGATATACGGTATCGGTCGCCAATACCTTTCCCGTCTTGTCGATAACGGCGATTTTACAACCCGTACGATAGGCGGGATCCCATCCCAGGATGGTAACGTCGGGCAGAACTCCTTGCAAGAGAAGGTCTCGCAGGTTTTTGCCGAACACCTCTATCGCCCTCTCCTGTGCCTGCTCCGTCATCTGTGTTCGATACTCCCGCTCCAACGAAGGCAACATCAATCGTTTGAGGGCGTCATCACAGGTCTCTTCCAAGTAGGAGCGATTGAACTCTGTCATTGGAATCCTCTTGTGAACCAAGGCGGTTATCCTTTCGTCGGGGTGACTCCACTTGACCTTGAGAATGTCTTCCTTCTCTCCTCGGTTGATTGCAAGAATCCTGTGAGGAGGAATCTCCTTGGCTTTCTGAGAATACTCAAAGTACATCTTGTAGGTAAGGTAGTCCTCCTTTTCCTCCGCATCCTTCTTCGGCGAAGTTTCAAGCACCGAGGACTCGTGCACAAGTCCTCGGACCTCCTTCTTCAATTCGAAATCCTCGGCAATCTCCTGAGCAAGAATATCAAGAGCCCCTTGAATCGCTTCCTCTACGGTATGAACTTCTTTTTCTTCGGACAGAAAGTCTTGTGCCTTCAAGACGACTTCTTCTCTCCCGAGCCTTATCAGAAGGGCCAGGTCTCCCAACCCCTTCTCCATCGCTATGGTCGCCCTCGTCCTCTTCTTCTTTTTGTACGGCTCGTAGATATCTTCGACCTCGACCAGAGTCTGTGCCTTCTCAAGAGCTTCCTTGATCTGCTCGGTCATCTTGCCCTGTTCAAGGATCGAGTTTGCGACCTGCTCCTTCTTGTCCTCCAGGTTTCTCAAATAACGAAGTCGATCATGAAACTCCCGCAAAACTTCATCGGACATCTCTCCGGTAACTTCTTTTCGATAACGTGCAATAAAGGGGATGGTCTTGCCTTCATCAATCAACGATATCGCCCCTTCGACCTGTGTTAACCTCAGCGAAAACTCCTTCGCCAGTCTCTGCTCTATCCTCATCTTACCTTCCTCAATTCATTATAACATTCTAAAATATTCCGCCCTGAAATCCTCGTCTTTTCTCGCTTCTTCCAATTCCCTGATCAACAGTTCCCTGTCCTGATTGAGCGTTCCGTACAGATTGACATAGTTGGAGACATGGTTGCTCCGAAGAACGCTTCCCGGAGAATCGATGTTTCTCAGAAACAGGATCGCCTCGTCCACAACCTGCTCCGGACTGAGCAATTTGAATCTGCCCGCCTCATAATCTCTTTTGAGAGGAGTATCTCCACGCATAAATAAAGTGAGCAGTCCGATATAGTGAGGGTTCATCTCAGAGAGGACCTTTGCCGTTTCAATCGCGTGTTCTTCCCAGTCTTCCACTCCTCCAAGTCCCGAGATCGCCGTTACCGAAACCTTGATCCCCGCTTCCTTCAACTTCAATCCACAGTCTATAATCTCAGAAGAGGTCACTCCCTTGTTGATTTTTTTAAGCACCTTGTCGCTTCCGGACTCCAAACCGATGTAACCGATACCCAGTCCCTTGCTGTGAAGAAGTTTCAGCTCCTCCAAACTCTTACTCTTCACACTGTAAGGGGAGGCGTAGACAGCCACCCTCTCACATTCGGGAAAGTGGAGTTGAATGTAATCTAGAATCTCGACCAACTGCGAGGTCTTCATGATCAGAGCGTCCCCGTCCGCCAAAAAAATCCTTCTTACCATCGGATATCTCAGTCTCGCTTCCTCAAAGTCTCGCAAAATGTCCTCCACCTTACGCACTCGAAACTGCTTTTCCCTATACATATCGCAAAACGTACACTTGTTGTGAGAACAGCCTATCGTCGCCTGAACAATAAGGCTTCTCGCTTCGCTGGGCGGTCTATACACTGCACCGAAATATTCCATTACTCTCTCTCCTTTATCGCTCTCTCTTTAAAAAAATACCGCAATGGACGAAGTCGCTTCCTCGTTTCCTTACAAACCAATTCTTACAAGCCTTCTATTCCTTGATTTCGACAATTTTCCTGCCAACACAATACTACGGTATCTACATCCTATAAGTATGTGAAGTGTTGATTTGCCTATTGTTGCACCTCACATATCTCGTTCTATTATTCCATATTTTTTCATTTGTTGCAAGATGACCCGTATAATCGTTCCCCCTCCCAACAAAAAAATCTTTAACAGTCAAAAAACAAGGATAAGAGCCGAGGATTTAGAATTCAAGGAAAAGAAAATCAAATTTTGTGCTTCCTCTTTTGAAGTTCTTTCCCTTGGCAATCTTTAACTTACATCCGTACTAACAAAGAAATCCGGCTTTGTTTCTGTGTGGTGTTTCTTTAAAGTTTATCCATAATTCTATGCTATACTTAATATTATTGTTCGATTGAAGTCCGCTTTAATTAGTACAAAAAACTCTATTGATCCTTATGAAGTGCACGTCATCGACACAATCCGTTTAAAATTCAGAAAACAGTATAATACTATTGTCCATTCGACCTACTGATATCAATTTTTTATTTCGTGCGTGATAAAATAAAAAATTGTGCTTGTGAGTATGTATATAACCGCACTTCTATTGAATAATCCTTAAATCGATATCTTATCTCCGTTTACTTTAGAAGGAGGATATCTAATAACTGTTTTTAAAGATATATCGCACGATCGTGATTCGTGCAAAAATGTTTGGATGGAAAAATCTCCATCGATGTCGGAGAACTGTAAAGGAGGGAGCCAAATATGGGATTTTGGATTTTTATGCTTGTTATGGACTTGTTGATCCCCTTCACAATGCTGGGATTTGGAAGACTCTTCAGTAAGAACCCGCCAAAGGAAATCAATATGATGTTCGGCTACAGGACATCCATGTCCATGAAGAATAAAGAGACTTGGGACTTTGCCCACAAACACTTCGGTCGTCTCTGGTATATCTCGTCTCTAGTAATATTTCCCCTGAGCCTGTTTCCCTTGCTTTTTGTGATCGGAAAAAGCGATGATGTCATAGGCAAGGTAGGCGGCACAATATGTTTTCTTCAATTTATCCCGTTTATCGGTTCAATCTTTCCGACGGAACTCGCCCTAAGAAAAAACTTCGACAAAGACGGTAGAAGAAAATAAGTCTCACAGAATAACTGTATTCTACATGACGGCATCTCAAGAAAATCGCACTTACGTCCGCCAAGTATGGAACGTATTGCGAATATGTATACCTTGCATATATCGTCGCTATTGTGATCCGGTTTTCCTACAAACTCCGATATATAATTTTTAGGAAAACCGTTTTTGTGGTATACTTTAGATGAACTTTATATACAAGGAGGTACATGTATGTACGAATGGACATTGAAAGATCTATACCCTTCTTATGACAGCAGGGAATTTCAAGATGATATGAAAAGGCTTGACGCTCTGATCGAGAAGGCAAGGACGAGCAAGCCCCAAGATACTTCGGCTGAAATCAAGGAATTAATCCATCTCCTGGAGGAGATCGACACCTTGTTTTTTAAGCTGGGCTCTTTTATTTCTCTGAATGAAGCGACGGATACCACAGACAAAGAAAGTGCAAACTATTCTTCTCTTCTCTCCTCCAAATCGGCGGACTTCTCCGCGGATTCTGCAAGACTTCAGAAATTTCTGGGAAGCACTTCCACCGATATCACAAAAGATGACTATCTGGCAAACTACAACTTTTACTTTGAGGAAGCGAAGAAAAAAGTCAGTCACCTTCTCTCCGACGAGGTGGAAGAAGTCATTGCAAAGATGAACCTCAGTGCAGGTTCCTCCTGGTCCACCCTCCAAAGCTATCTGACCTCAATCGTCGAGGGAGAGATGGACGGGGAGAGCATCACCCTGCCCCAGGTCCGAAACCTCGCCTACGACAAGGATTCCTCCGTGCGAAAACGCGCCTATGAGGCGGAGCTTGCTATGTATAAGCATATCAAGGAGCCTATCTCCTTCGCTTTGAACAATATCAAATCGCAGGTGAACGACATCTCCAAACTTCGCGGTTTCGACAGCCCTCTGGCACAGACTCTGGAGCAGTCGAGGATGCAGAGAAAAACCCTCGACGCTCTGATGTCCGCCATCGAGGACTATCTGCCGGTGTTCCGAAGCTATTTGAAACACAAGGCGAAACTCCTGGGTCACGAAGGTTCTTTGCCCTTCTACGATCTGTTCGCTCCCATGGGCAACAGTTCACGCAGCTTTACGGTCGAAGAATCCAAGGAGTTTTTGATCGACGTGTTTTCAAAATTTTCTCAAGATCTTGCCGATATGACCCGAGATATGTATGACAAAAAACACATCGATGTCTTCCCCAAAAAAGGAAAGGTCGGAGGAGCCTTCTGTGCCAACCTTCCGATGATTAAACAGTCGCGAATCCTTCTTAACGATGACGGTCAGATCGGTTCTTTGGTAACCGCCGCTCACGAGCTCGGCCATGCCTACCACGGTCTGCACATTGAAAACCACCTTCCGCTGAACTGGGAGTATTCCATGCCCGTGGCGGAGACCGCTTCGACCTTCAACGAGAACCTCCTTCTCAACACCTTGATAAAGTCCGCCGACAAAGAAGAAAAAATCAATCTGATCGAGCAACAGCTTCAAGATCTCACTCAAATCATCGTGGACATTTACTCGAGATACCTCTTCGAGAGTGAAGTCTTTGAGAGAAGAAAGAACGAATTCCTCTTTGCCGATGATTTGGAAAAAATCATGCTCGATGCACAGAAGAAGGCCTACGGTGACGGTCTGGATGAAAACTTCCTCCATCCCTATATGTGGGTCAACAAGGGACATTATTACTCGGAGAGCGAAAGCTTCTACAACTTCCCCTATGCCTTCGGAGGCCTGTTCTCCAAAGGACTCTACTCCCTGTATCAGAAACGGAGCGAGGGCTTTGTCGAAAACTATCAGAAGATGTTGAAGGCAACGACTGTAAGCTCGGTGGAAGACACCGCAAAGGTCATGGGCATCGACCTTACGACCAAAGACTTTTGGTGCAGTGCCCTCGAAATGGCTAAGGCGAGCATTGAGGAGTTTATCGAATTGACAAGCTGCTAATTCTAAAACCTGATTAATACTATTCTCCAATAGAAGTATGGATATATCCGTTTTTTTCAACCTGCGAAAAATCTCTTTATCTTCTATGGTCACAGATTGTTTATATCCACAACTCAAAGGAAGAATAGTATAAAATGTCAGGTTTACGGGATGTATTAAGTTTGAAGCATCATCTGTAGTAGATGAAAGCACAAAACGAAACTGATACTATGTTTTTGGAAGTGTTCCTTCCACAGGATCTTCGCGTTTGACAAAACGACCACAATACCGAGATCTGCCTTTTCCCAATACGGATCCTACAAAAAGCACGCTGATTTCAGCGTGCTTTTGCTATTTGTCAATTGTTTTTTTCCTATTATGCAACAGCCCCTTTTACTATGGCTATGGTGTCAGTGATAATTTGTTATACTGCTCTCGATCCGATATTGATCATTATCTTCACAGGCGGTTTCTTTATTTTTCGCTGATGACAAGTTCTCCGCTCTTTCTTACAAAAAAGTCGTTATGCTTGATGATAAGAAGATAACTGTCCTCCTTCTCCAATTTGCACTTCAACTCTCCCGGGACGATGGTCGAAGAGGTCACAAGCGCCTTACCTGAAGCCTTATCCATCTGCTTCTCCTCTGCGAGAACGGCAGGCGAAAAGACTTGGAAGGATGAGCCCTTCACGCTCGGCTCCAACTGAATCTCCCGTGGATTATACTTGAGTTTCAAGCTCAAAAGCTTATTGTCTTCATCGTAATCCATGGAAACGATCGATACCTGCTTTCCCATGACTTCAAACGTCTTCGGAAATTCTCCCTTGAGGCTCAATTCGATCTTATCTCGTCTTCCGTCGTTGAGTGCGATGTCCTCAAACTGGAAGGTATATTCCCTCTTGGTCTTCTCATCAAAGAAGTCGGTCGGATTGAAGTAAAACCTCATCTTACCCTCAGGTGAACCCTCAAAAGCGTAACTTCTCTTAAGCGTATAGATGTTTCCCTCCTTATCCACCAGTCTTCCTCCTTCAAACTGTGCCAAATCATAACCCTTCTCCAAGGCATCCCTGGTCGAGATTGCAATTTGGCTCGGACCCACGATCAGCTCGTCGACCAGTATGGAACCGTATTCGGTTGCAATCTCCTGGTTTACGGGGATGTGGCGGGCAGGGAATACATGCCCCGCTTCAACCGGCAACAAAAGAGGACCGAAACTGTATAGCGGATGATCCCATTCTCCTTCGTCCGGTTTGATCGGTACCTTTGAACCCTTAATCTCTTCAAGTTTTTTCTCCAACTCCTTCTGAGTATCGAAGTAGGACACTTCCGTAACAAGCTTCTTCTTGCCCTGGATCAGGTTCTTGATATCCACGGAGGAAATGATGCCGTTGATCTTGTAGACCAATGCCTCACCTTCCGCTTGAGGTATCGATTCGTAGGAAACGTCAAGTTCATGATCTTCCTCCTGATTCTCCGTATCGATGAGAAAAGCTCTGAACGCGGCCCCCTTCATCCTTTCTCTCTTCTCACTCCCTCTCTGCTCCTGTGTCGGAGCCGTAGTCGAAGCAGGAGCCTTCTCCTGTTGAGGAGCCTGTGTAGTTGCAGGCTGTTTTTGCTCGGTAGGCGGAGCTTGACCTGTCCCTCCTCCACCGGTTTGAGTTGCCGGAGCCTGTGCCTGAGTCGAAGGTTGCGCTTGGACCTTGGCAAGTTGCTGTGCCTGTTCTTCAAGAGTAGGCAGAACGATCTCCTTCGTCTGCGGGAAACTCACCTTGGCCTCATAGTAGAGTCGACCCTCTTCTATCATAATGTTATACAGTTCCAGTCCGTAGTTCCCATCTTTTTCTTCAATCGGAGAAAGACGTGGATATCCCTTTTCTATCGCTTCCTTGATTCCGTCCCTCTGTTCCTGAACCCCGAGTGAAAGAATGTTCTTCTTAATGGTGGCATCCTCCCACGGCTTTACAATGATAATCCCCGATGCAACGATCACTCCGAGTATCATCACCAAAACATTGCTGACTGTCTGTTTCACTGACTGATTCATAGTTTCATCCCTTTATCCTTCTATTTGTTTCGCCCTTATTTATCTCCTATGTATTATACCACGTATTATGTTTTTTTCAATATAACTTGAGAAACACCGTACAAAGACACAAAATAATCTCTCCCCCGTTTTATGAAATACAAAAATCGTGAAACGATCCCTTTCGAAAATATATTCCCCCCGAAAGAACGCAGGTTATTCTAATTTTTGGAATTATACGCTATTGTCCTCATCGTTTGAACCTCAACAAAATACACCTCCTCCACAACGTTTAATTGCAGGTCGGGGAGAAATGAATACACCTCTTTCTCCAAAGCCCTAAGAAATAACTCCATTATACTCAAGTCATTCCTTTTTTATCATTTGATTACAGTTTATTGACAAAACAGAGTAAGTCCTTGACGAAATACTTGTTTTTCTCTATAATCTGCACCAAACACAGTCCTGTTTTCTGTAAGGACCTCTTTGAATACAAGCGTCTCGTCTTTTGTGCGGACTCTGTATCACCCTTGTTTTAACTATATGGTATCTTTTATATTTCAAATGTTTTGGCGTTTCAAACGCTCGGAAAGGAGAAACTTATGTGTACATTCAAACACTGCGGGAAGAATCTTCCTTCTCTTGTCAAAAGAGGTTATCGCCTCCTTGCGATGCTTCTTGTTTTAACCTCTATACCTGCCCAAGGCTTCTGCACGAAACCGGAGGATCAAAATTCCGATTACGCCTTCTACAACAAAAACGGAAAGATCTACTATGTCAATACGAAGGACCCGAAGAACCTCAAGGAAACACCCTTGACCTCCGGAGAGAAACAACTCCCTGAAAAAAACGCTTCCGAACGTCCGGGAAACGACGTGGTCCTTGTTCCCGGAAAACAGGCCGCCGTTTTCTTCGAAGACTTGAATTCTTCCCATGACAATGCCCTCTATTATAAGTCTCTGAACAAAAAGGAGACTGCCCTCCTGATCGACGATAAGGTCAACGACTACATCGTGAGCAAGGACGGAAAACATCTCCTCTACACCAAGGGAGAGGCTCACTCACTATTTTTATGGGACTTTGATTCCAAACAAGGAAACGCCCTCGGCGAGAATGTCCGACACTATGAGTTTTCCAAAGAAGGAGCATCCCTGATCTTCATACAAAAGGATGCCCTCTACGCCAAATCTCGAGGAAAAAAAGCGGAAAAGGTCGCACAAGACGTTGACCACATCCATTATTTCAATGAAGATGCGACCGACTTTCTCTACTCCAAAGCAGAAACCTTATACAGCAACAAGAAGGGCAGGGAGGAGAAAATCTCCGATAATGCCTTTATCTTGAAGATCTTTGACTCGGGAAGAGGTTACTTTCTTTCAAAATCCAAAGATCTGTCCTTCAAAGACATCATTGATGTCGATGTGCCTGCAGAAGGAGCAAAAAAGGACATCTTTTCATACGGCAACGCTCCCGAGGAAATTCTCCGATGGTGGACGGTCCACTCCCTATGGTACTTTGACGGAACAACTGCCACAAAGGTCAGTGACCGTTACTTCTGGTGGCAATCCGGCATTATGCCCGAAATCTATACCTCCTTCTATATAGCTGAAGATAAGGAGGAGATCATTTTTGAGGAGATCATTTTTGAAGAGATCGACTTGGATAAGATCAAGAAGATCCCTCTTTCCCAAATCAAGGACCTCGACGACTTCCACAACAAGGCGGAGCGTATCGAGGGTGAGTTTGGATTCGTTGTTGCAAACAGGGACAAGGTAAGAGAGCTTCCGCTTAAGGCAAAGGACATACAAGAAGGAAGTACCTTCCTAAGTTCCGATGGAACAAAGCTGTGGTCCTTACGAAATTTCGACTCCCAAAGACGCCTTGCCGACCTCTATCTCTTAACTGTCAAGGAAGAAGGGATCAGCGAGCCCAAGCTCATCGCCTCGAAGGTCCTGTCCGACAGTCCGATGGTTCTGGGCAATTCCGGATCCTTACGCTTTCCTAAAGAGAGCGGAGAAGCCGAGCTTTACTTCAAGCTCAACAACAGCAAAACCAAGGACGTGGTACTGAATGGAAAGAGTATCGATCGCGTTTCCCATGTCGGCTCTTCCGGTCACATCTATGACAATGCCACACAATCTCTACTCTACTTCACGAATGAAAAGGGAAGCAAATCGACTCTGAAACTCTATAGAGATAAGAAGGCTCGAACCGTTGCCAAAGATGTCGCCGAAGCTCACTTTATAAAGAACGGAAGGCCGATCTACCTTGTCGAACAGAGCAAGAAAAAAGGAGATGGAAGAACGAATTACAAGCTCTACCTCTATGACGGAAATAAGAGTATCCTGATCTCCAAGGATGTCGAAAATCTTTATCCCACAAGCATCCGATACTAATGCTGTCCTCCGATACTATTTTCCGTTTGAAATGTCAGGTCATAGAATATATGATTACCGGAAAATAATTCGGATGATTGTATACTTCAAAGTAGTCAAGTAGCCACTTTAAATAGAGAATAGTATGTCAGATCGATGTCCAAAAGAGCGTCCATCCGACAGGAACACACAACAAAAAACTCCCTTTGTACAGTAAGGGAGTTTTTTGTTGTTTTATTTTGAAAATTCTTCCGTTTTATACTATCTTCTTTTCAAGCTGAACTGAGATATAGGGTCGTCCTGCAACGGATCCCCGGTCTTTGTCGGTCATATCATCTCTACCCGTATGGAATTCGATCGGATAACAGCATCCATCGTCTTTTCATCCCATCCTTCAATCCATACACGAAAATATCTACCTCTACGAATACAACCTCGTTTCGACACCTGCAAGCATAGAAATCTATTCTATCGCCTATAGAATGAACGACATCGGTAATTCAAACGGGTAATAGTATATTTAGCCCAGTTTTTTGTTTACCTTGTCGACCTTCTTGTTTTTGATCAGTACATCTGCACCTTCTTTTACAAGGATGAGGGCAAGTACGAACAAAATACCGGCCATTGCCACCATGATGAAGTTTCCTCCTGCAAGGTTGTTCTTCATAACGATCAGCAAAGCACTCAAGGTTGCAAGGAACATAAAGATCATCGGGAAAACAAACATTTGGTAATTTTTGTTTTCATTTTTGATCCATGTAGCCAAAGCAAGAAGAGCCAAGGCTGCAAGCAACTGGTTCGCCGAACCGAAGATCGGCCAAATGACCTCATATCCTCGTACCGCCAAGATACAGCCTGCAACAACGGTAATAACAGTCGCTACATACTTGTTGGTCAAAATACTCTGTGTCTGTGCTTCCGGTTTTTCGAAGTATTCTTGGAAGATAAAACGTGCCAATCTCGTAGCCGTATCCAAGGATGTCAAGGCAAACGCTGAAACTGCAAGTGATACAAAAGATTTTCCCGTATCTTTCGGAATACCGAAGTGGCTCATAAACTCTCCGACTCCGTCAGAGAACAGAGCGATGGGTCCTCCATTGGCCATAAGTTCACCGAACTTATCCCTGGTCAAGTAAGCCGCAGTGATGATGGCGATAATTGCGAGCACACACTCAATCAACATTCCGCCATATCCTACAAGTTTTGCATCCTTTTCGTTCGCGATCTGTTTCGAGCTGGTTCCCGAACCTACGAGAGAGTGAAAACCTGAAATCGCTCCACAGGCAACCGTGATAAACAGCATCGGGAATAACCACTGTGTTCCCGTCTTGGTTTCAATAGCAACTCCTGTAAACGCATCCAATTGGATCTTCGGTTGATATACCGCGATACCGATTGCAGCTCCTATGATCATCGCATAGAGTAAGAAGGAGTTGAGATAATCTCTGGGCTGCAACAGAATCCAAACCGGAGCCACCGATGCCACAAGGATATACAGTGCTATAATAACAACCCAAGTGTTTACGGAAAGAGCAAGTGGGAACTTGATTCCAAGAAGGATACAGGCTACAACACCGATCACTCCGAATACAGTTGCAATACCCAAACTTACTCCTCTTCGATACACAAAGTATCCGAATATGACCGCCAGAGCGATCATCAAAATAGAAGAAGTTGCCGCTTCCGGGGTACTTGCAAAGGTTTTTGCAACAATGTTGGCAAATGCCGCTACTACGAGAACCAAGGTCAACCATGCAAAAATACTGAAAAGACTCTTACCTGTCTTACCCATATTTTCTTCAATGATGGAACCAATTGACTTTCCTTTGTGTTTCATCGATGCTACAAGAGAGCCGTAGTCATGCACTCCTCCGAAGAAGATCCCCCCTACAATGATCCACAGAACAACAGGGACCCAACCGAAGATCGCCGCTTGGATCGGGCCTGTGATGGGACCTGCTCCCGCAATCGATGCAAAGTGGTGTCCGAGCAAAACTTGAGGTTTCGACGGAACGTAGTCTACCCCATCCATCATCGTATGTGCCGGCGTCGGTATCTTCTCATCTACCCCCCACTGCTTTCCGAGCCAAGATCCGTAGGTCATATAAGCGATAACAAACAGTACGATACTTCCCAATACCAATAACAATGAGTTCATTACTGTCCCTCCTTAAATAAATAATAATAAGAACTTAAATTAAGATAAAATTCTCCTTTCCCTCCCTTCCCTTGGCATTGTATATCATATCAAACGAATTGATATCCACAAGTAAGAAACCGATGTTTACCCAACCGTGAAACCCGAACAAAAAACTCTTATAATAGCTGTATTTCTTGAGTTTTTTCTGCACCTCGAGAGAGGGCATCGAATCCACCAAAACCACCATCGAGATCAAGCTTGACATATGGTCCTCCTTGGGTTTTACATAGTCCATCACGGCCATCTTTGCAATATGGCTCAACTGCTCCAAGTCCTCCATCTCCAAAGCAGGCAGATACTTGACAAAGATATGCTGATTGATCTCGGAGCTGTAGATGACAGCCTTTTTGCTGACGATGTACCTGTCGTTCTTCTCAAAAAAACGGGCATACATATCAAAAGACATCTTCATATAGTTGATATTTTTTTCTATATCGTAATAATAAGACAGGCGCTCTTCAAGTTTCTGAAGGTAGACCTCCTTTTCCATACAACTTCCCCCAATTAAAATATTTTACTTATTATACAACTTTTAACCCCTTTATTACAATATGATTACGAAATAAATTTGTAATCATATCATAAAATAATTGAGAAGACATCTCACTTCAGGCTCAAAATCCCTATATTGACTGATTTCTTCTTGCAAAAAAAACATCGGAAGAAAATTTTTATTCCTTTTCCCGAACAAAATGCCATCAACGCAAACGTATATCTCCTGAAAGGGATGGAGGGCGAAGTCTTTTGAATCGGATAGGGCATCCCCTTCTCCTACACCCCGAAGACGCTCGAGCACACAAAGACCTTCCGTAAAAATACTCCGGAAGGTCTTTATAAAAGTCATCTCATCTTTTCCGGAGTTTTGGAAAAGGAGGCTTCTCTTGGTACTGTCATCCGCTCAAACGGATTTGATCCTCACAAACTTTTCTTTCAGCACTCATCACAATAAAAATCATGGTTCGGATGCCCCCTATCGCAAAATAAACTCCCGTGTCCCTGCTCTTTGACTTTCAGAAGGAACTCCTTTCTCCTGCAAAGGTCCTTCTATAGCTTCAACTGTTTCAAAAGTTCTTTTCTGTCCAAGTCATGGGAGGCTTCGACAAAACGGATGGTTCCCGTGCTCGATCTCATAACGACGGAGTGAGTTACAACCTTTCTCTTGGAGAGGAAACGAACTCCCTTGAGCAGATCTCCATCGGTAATTCCCGTAGCCGCAAAGAAGATGTCCTGTCCGCAAACGAGGTCTTCCAAAGTCAGAACCTTCTTGATACTCTCTTCGTCAAAACCCATCTGATGGCAACGTTGGATCTCTTCCGGGCTCATAGGATGCAGTCTTCCCTGCATATCTCCTCCGAGAGTCTTGACTGCGGCAGCCGTGATCACTCCCTCAGGTGCACCTCCCGAACCCAACAGAATATCTACTCCCGTATCCGAAAAGCAGGTCGCGATTCCTGCCGCAACGTCACCTTCATTGAAGATTTTGATTCTGACACCCGTCTCCCTCGCCTCTTTAATGATGTCGCTGTGTCTATCTCTGTCCAAAATCGTCAAAGTCAGATCGGACAAAGGTTTATCAATGGCCTGTGCCACCTTCTTCAAGTTCTCTCTCACGGGTGCCTCCAAGTCTATAACTCCTCTTGCCCCCGGACCTACGATAATTTTATCCATGTAGGTATCCGGCGCCTTAAGCATCTTTCCCTTCTCCGTCATAGCGATAACTGCAATCGCATTGGGAAGCCCTTTGGCGATAAGGTTGGTTCCGTCTATCGGATCCACGGCGATATCGACTAAAGGACCGTAGCCACTCCCCACCTTCTCTCCTATGTAAAGCATCGGAGCCTCGTCCAACTCTCCTTCACCGATCACGATCTCTCCTCGTACATCCACTCTCTCAAAACACATACGCATGCCTTCCACAGCAGCTCCGTCCGCCGCATTCTTATCCCCGCGACCCATCCAGTTTGCCGATGCCAAAGCCGCTGTTTCCGTTATTCTTACAAGTTCCAAAGCAATGTTTCGATCCATAGTACCCTCCATTTATTCTATACTAATTATCTTCCTCTATTATATAGTATGTCATAATAATTGTCAAAATATCTTCAAGCCCTCTATTCCGTTTTTTGATACTAAAAACCTGATAAAAATGCCCTATATCATTGTAGAATATATCCCCTTATCGAAAAAGCCTTTGGATGACAATATGCTACCAAGCGTTCCACCTGTCAATTCTGACAGATTCCATGAGCCTTGTGTTAAAAAATACTCATACAGATAACTAGGCAATTTAAACAGGTAATAGTATAAAATCGGCCTACAAGCCTCCTTCTTCAGAGACCTCTATACAAAAAAACTTCCCCGCAGATACAGCAGGGAAGTTCCTTCTTTCTATTCAACCTTCTTATTCAAAGTAAATGATTCTTTGGGCATCGATTCCGCCGGATCTCGAAATTCCGTTTACAACAACGGTATAGTTCTTATAGATATTGTCGATCGAGCGTTTGGTGTTATTGTAGGAGTTTCTGATCTCCGTATCGGACAGGATGTTGACAATCACCTGTCTGTTGCCCGTTTCCACAACGAGGCTTTCGTTTGCAAAATCTACGGAAACAACGGTTCCCTGAATCCTGGACAGCGAATAGTTCGCATCGGTCGTGATTTCGGTAACTACACCGTTTTCCGCTTGGATGTCGACCTCGTGACCCAGTTTGATATCATCCATAGTCTTCAGCTTGTTTCTTACATAGATCTTTGTCTTGGCATCGGTAGTAAAGGTATAACTTTGTCCGTCCCTATCTTCTACAACGATGCCCGGAGACTTGTTGCTGTTGAGCATAATTCCGGTTACCGCTACGCCTCTAAGTTTCAAGCTGGATTCCGCCACATCAATGGTCGAAGCTTCAAATCCGCTCGCCCTTACCGACACCTTCTCACCCGTATAGAGTTCATCCAACGAACTCAATCTCTGGCCTGAACGATAGATCCTGGTCGCGGAAGTAACGTCGAAGCGGAAGACCTCCGTGCCTACGGAAACCGAAATCGTATCTTTTCCGATACTTCGGATGGTGCCGCTCACAGATTGGTTGTTTGAAGTTATAATCAGCTGTACCGCCTTGTCACCGACCGATACGACCGTAATATTATCTCCGTTTTGAATACTGCTTAATCTTCCTTCTCTTCCGTTGATGAGGACTCTTGTCGAATAATCGATCACAAATCGACTGATTCCTCCTCCGCTCTTGACATCGATGCGGTTATCCGTATAGGAGCTTACCGTTCCCATAATATTACCCATTGTACTCACAGGTTTATTCGGTGTAGGCACAACGACAGACTCTTCATTCTGTTTTAAGACCTGAATAGAGTTGACTCTCTGACCTGTTGCACTGACAAGGACTTCCCAGTTGTTTTTCAACTGACCCACAGTTCCTGCCTGCCCGTTAATCAAGACGGCTATATTTCTTACATCATTGCTGAAGACCTTCGGGATATCATTGGAATCCAGCATATTCATGATAAAATCATTTCCATTTACAGAAAGACTGAGGATTCGTCCTCTGTGAGTCGAACTCCCTTCCGGTATAACAGGTTGCGGTTGCGGCTGCGGTTGCGGCTGTGGTTGCGGTTGTGGTTGCGGTTGCGGTTTATTATTATCAATTCCCGATTTTGCCTTCTGGGAGAAGGGATAACTCTTGGATATCATTACTGCAGATTCCGCCCTTGTGATCTTGGACTTCGGATTAAACTTGCCTGTCGTTTGAATAATTCCCTTCTTTCCAAGAACTTCAATATAGGGAAGGGCCTTGGCATCGATAGACGAGACATCCTTATACTTTACATTGGGCACCTTGGAGAACTCCTTGTTCAAGCCCAAAGCATTTACCAACAGCATCGCATACTCCTGCCTGAACGATAGGGATTGCACATAGGTCCCCTTCGTCTGTGTCATAAAGTAGGGAATGCTTTTCTCGGGAAAGAGCTTCTTCTCCACTCCGAACACAATATACTTCTGTGCCCAGGAAGGGATCTTACTCTTTGTCATTGTTGCCTGATACTTTGACTTGTTCTTGGAATAGATTTCTTCAATCTGTGAATCCGGGAACAGGTTACTGATCATAATGATACTTTCGATCTTCGTAACCGGTCTGGCCGGTCTGAAGGTATTATCATCATAACCCTTCAAAATTCCTTTTGCAACAACATCATTTACATGGACCGATGCCCAATGTCCCTTCATATCGTTGAAATTGTTTGCATAAGTTGACACAGTGGAACACATCATGCTCAAACTGAGCAGAAGAACTCCGGCCACTTTCTTTTTGTTCATTAACACTTCCTCCTTCTGATTCGGCTCTATAATCCTCTTCTCTTATAGATGTTCACTTTACTACCCATTCTCATTATATACTACCAATATGATAATTCCAACACAGTAAGATTACAGTTTTGTTTCACTTATTTGTGCTCTTCGTGAAGCACCCGATCCTTCAAAATAGCAAGAACCTTATCCCTGAGTTCTTTCCTTTGCAGTGCAAAGTCGATCGTCGCCTCAATAAAACCTACCTTGTCGCCAATGTCATAACGCTTCCCTTCAAAAATGTAGGCATACATCTTCTCTTGTTTCAGCAAGGTTCGCAAGGCATCCGTCAACTGGATTTCCCCGTTCTTTCCTGGAACCGTATTTTCCAAAATCTCAAAAATCTTGGGGGTAATGATATAACGACCCAAAATGGCAATGTTGGAAGGTGCTTTTTCAATCTCCGGTTTTTCCACCAAATCCGAAACCTCATATAGGTTCTCCGACTTCTTAACTCCCTCCACGATTCCATATTTGTCAACCTGTGTCCGCTCTACCTCCTTGACTCCCAGAATAGCGGCTCCGTGTTCGTCATATGCATGAATCAATTGTTTGAGACAGGGGATCTTTGCATCGACAATATCATCTCCGAGGAGGATGGCAAAGGGCTCATCTCCGATGAAGCTTTTGGCACAGGATACCGCATGCCCCAATCCCTTCGGCTCTTTCTGACGAATATAGTGAATATTGACCATATTGCTGATATCCCGAACCAACTTGAGAAGTTCGGTCTTTCCCGATTTCTCAAGTTCCAGTTCGAGTTCGACCGACTTGTCAAAATGGTCTTCGATCGAAGATTTGTTCCTTCCCGTGATGATCAGGATCTCCTCAATCCCCGAATTTACGGCTTCTTCAATGATGTATTGAAGGGTCGGCTTATCTACGACCGGCAGCATTTCTTTCGGCTGAGCCTTGGTTGCGGGTAGAAAACGACTGCCCAGACCCGCAGCGGGTATAATTGCTTTTTTTACCTTCTTCATAGTGCTTCTCTCCCGTTTCTATTCTTATCCTTCATTATAGTGTATGCTTCCTCTTCTTTCAAGTATTTGTTTCAAAGGCGAAAAATATCGTTTTCCCCCTTGTGTCCCTCGCTTTTTTCAAAATTTTTTAAAAAGAGATGCTCCTCTGTTCTACAGCGGTATCCAAAAAATTCTTCGATCAGATATATTTGTCCGGAAAACTACAGCAAAAAAATCGGATAGACGCCCTCAAATCACAGTTCCTGTACTTAAACGACTCTCCGCCTCCATCGCTTTTCTCTACAGAGAAACGATCTCCGTTTCCTGTGGGGAGTTGTTCCGATATACTTCTCTCCTTCTTTCTCTCCTAACGGCACAAGACCTTCTTTCCGCCGGTATATCACTTTTTAAAGAGGTTTTTTGCGGTTTTTTTGTGGCTGAGTAGTCATCGTACAATAAGCAAGTTTCCCATTTTTATGAATCTCCCGATATTTATATCCCACAAACCTCATACCTCTGTAATCTGTTCCTTGACCGATCAAAGTGAAAACAAAAAATGACGGATGGTCCTTCGCAATATTACGCAAAAACGTTTCCGTCATTTTTTGTAGTAGATTAATGTGTACTTATATGATAGTTAGTTCTATCAGCAAATTCACTTACAGAAAACCCGCGGCCTCCTGTTTTTACAGACCTGCTTCCTTCATGCACTCTTCCATAATTGCAAGAGCCTCATCCAATACTTCTTTCTCGATGGTCAATGCAGGGATGAAACGAAGTACGTTTCCTGCCGTGCAGTTGAGGATTAAGCCTTTTTCAAAGCAGGGATCGGTGATGACGTGAGCATCTTCCACATCGATAACCGCACCTACGATCAGACCTTTTCCACGAACTTCTTTGATGCACGGATGGTCTTTTTTCATTTCGTTCAATCTGTTTACAAGGTATTCTCCCATTTCGTTTGCTCTATCCAAGAGGTTTTCTTCAAGGATAATGGAAAGTGCTGCACATCCGCAAGCGGTAGCAAGGGGATTTCCTCCGAAGGTTGTTCCGTGGTTACCCGGTTGTAGGGTGTTAGCTGCATCGCCTTTTGCAGCGATCGCTCCGATCGGAATACCGTTTCCGAGCGCTTTCGCCATTGTCATTACATCAGGCTCAACTCCTGTCCATTGATGAGCAAAGAGTTTTCCTGTTCTTCCGCAACCTACTTGAACTTCGTCAAAGATAAGAAGAAGTCCTTTTTCGTCGCAAAGTTGACGAAGGTCTTTCAGGAATTGATCTTGCGCAACGATAACTCCACCTTCTCCGATGATGGGCTCAAGCATGATTGCAGCAGTTTTGTCAGTTACGGCAGCCTTTACGGACTCAATGTCATTGTAGGTCGCATAGTCAAATCCGTCCGGCAACGGCTCGAAACCGATTTGTACCTTATCTTGTCCTGTCGCCGTCAAAGTAGCCAAGGTTCTTCCGTGGAAGGATTGTTTCATGGTGATCACTCTGTATCTCTCCGGATGTCCGTGGTCTTTTTGGTATTTACGAGCGATTTTGATAGCTCCTTCGTTTGCTTCCGCACCGCTGTTTCCGAAGAATACTTTGTCAAAGCAACTGTTGTCTACGATGAGTTTAGCCAATCTTACTTGGGGCTCGATCCAGAAGTAGTTTGCGCAGTGCATCAAGTTATCCAACTGATCTTTTACCGCTTCAATGAACTTGGGATATCCGTGTCCAAGGTTATTTACTGCAACTCCTTGAAGAAGGTCGATGTATTTTTTTCCGTCCGCATCGTACAGATAGGATCCTTCTCCTCTTACCATGGCAACGCCATATCTTCCGTAAGTGTTCATCAAGCACTCTTTACCGATTGCCATTGCTTCCGCATTTGTTTTAATTTTCTCCATGGTTCTGTTCCTCCTATTTAACTTCAAAATTTCTTAATACTCTCTTTATTTGCCCTGTGAAAACTTCCAAGCTCGTTGTCTTACCCAAGTTGTCCAATTTCTTGCGCCGAATAGGTTTCACATATCGAAGTTTTATTCTGTCTTACTTGATACCGACACTTTCTTGGTCTACTCCGATGGTCGTTCCGTTTCCTTCTTTGAAGAATTCTTCATAAAGGATGCTGTGCGGTTTTCTTCCGTCTATAATCTGAACTGTCTTAACTCCGTTTTCGATTGCTCTTACACAGCAGTCAATTTTGGGAATCATACCTCCGGCGATCACGCCCTTTTCTTTCAACAAGGGCACATCTTTTGTATTGAGATAACTGATGACATCACGAAGTTCTATGCTGTTGCAGAGTCCTTCAATGTCCGTCAACAAGTAGAGTTTATCCGCATTCAGTGCAGCTGCCAGCTCTCCTGCCGCAGTATCTCCGTTGATGTTATAGGTATTGCCTTTTCCGTCTGAGCCGATGGGAGATACGATGGGAATGATGTTTTTCTCAAGCAGAGCTTCGATCGCGGTCGGATCCACGGATACGACTTCGCCTACGAAACCGTAGTCGTATTCGCCTTCCGTCTTCTTACAATGGTAAATTCCTGCACTTACTCCGGATACACCGACTGCCGTTCCGCCTGTCTTGGTAACATTTTGCACAAGCTCGCCGTTTACCTTTCCTGCAAGTACCATCTCCACCACTTCAATTACATCTTTGCTTGTGACACGAAGTCCGTTTACAAACTCGCTTTGAATGTTGAGTTTTTTGAGCATTTCATTGATCGCAGGACCTCCTCCGTGAGAGATGACCGGTTTGATTCCCGCAAGTTGCATCAACACGATGTCTTCGATTACGGATTGCTTGATCTCATCGTTGATCATAGCATTTCCGCCAAATTTGATTACAACTACCTTACCCTTGCCGTTACGAAGATAAGGCATGCTGCTTACAAGGTTTTGAACTGCTTGTTCGTTGTTCATATGCCCTCCTTGAATTTAGCTACGATAGTCTCCGTTAATTTTTACATAATCATAGGTCAAGTCACATCCGAAAGCAGTCGCACACTCTTCTCCGTCATGGAAATCAAGATGAACATAGATGTCTTTTTCTTTCAAGATGGTAGCAGCTTTTTCTTCGTCAAACGCAAGCCCTGCTCCCTCAAGCATTACATCGATCTTTCCTGCCTTGCTCTCAAGTGCAACATCGATTTTTCCTGTTTCAAACTCCGCTCCCGAATAACCTGCTGCCGAGATTACACGTCCCCAGTTCGCGTCCTGTCCGAAGATCGCACACTTGAACAGGTTGGAACCGGCAACTGCACGAGCTACCTTTCTTGCATCGTCTTGTGTCTGTAGGTTGTTTGCATGTACGACGATGAGGTGGCTTGCTCCTTCTCCGTCGGCTGCGATCTTCTTCGCCATTTCCATACTGATGTATTCAATCGCTTCGTAGAACTTCTTGATATCTTCTTCGCTCTTGACTTCCACTCCCGACATTCCATTTGCCAAAAGAAGCAAGCAGTCATTTGTACTGGTATCTCCGTCAACGGTCATCATATTATAACTCTTATCTACCGCTTTTTTAAGCATTCCCTGCAATACTTCCTGACTGATGGAAGCATCCGTCGTTACAAATGCCAACATCGTAGCCATGTTCGGATGGATCATACCCGAACCCTTAGCCATGGAACCGATACGAATGGTTCCGCCTGACAATTCAAGCTCAAAAGAAATCTCTTTGGGAACGGTGTCGGTTGTCATAATCGCTCTTGCAATTGAAGGGCCGTTATCCGCACTCAAGGTCGGAACGATGTCTTTTACCGCATTCAACATTTTTTCCATAGGAAGTTGAACACCGATAACTCCCGTGGAGCATACAAATACATCATCCGCTTGAAGTCCGAGGTGATCTCCCGTGCATTGTGCAAGTTTTCTTGTGTTTTCCAAACCGAGGGTACCGGTAGCGGCATTTGCATTTCCGCTGTTGATCAAAATCGCTTGAGCCGAACCCGTCTTTACGATCTCTCTGCAGTAGATAATAGGTGCAGCGGCAAACTTGTTGGTTGTAAACATTCCCGCACAAACTGCTTTTTCTTCGGAATATAGGATTGCTATATCCGGTTTTTCTTTCTTCTTACTTTTGATACCGCAATAGATTGCTCCTGCCTTGAATCCTTTAGGAGCAGTAATTCCACCTTCAATAAAACGGTATGTATCCATAGTTTTATCCTCCTTAAAAATCTTTTTTCTTTTGCTTCGGGACGATTCGAAAATCGTCCCGAAACCCTTTGCATCAATCCACAATACTATATCTTACTTTTTAAGATACCGATCTCAGCGTATCTCTCATCTATGGGAACATCGGTGCAATGATCAAACCTGTTGTCTCTTCCAAACCGAAGATAATGTTCATATTTTGAATCGCCTGTCCGGCAGCACCTTTTCCGATATTATCGATTACCGAGCAAATGATAATTCTTTGAGTTCTCGGCTCGTAAGCTGCTGCTACATGGCAATGGTTGGTTCCTACCGTCCACTTTGTATTCGGCCAATCTCCTGCTTTGTGCGGGAATACAAACGGCTCATCTTTATAATACTTTAAGTACAACTCGTAGATCTCGTCGTCCGTCATAGGTCTCTTCAGGTCTCCGTAGATGGTGACATGAATCCCTCTGGGCATGGGTGCCAAGTGCGGAGTGAAAATGATTTTGGAAGGCTCTCCGCCAATCATTTCAATACTCTGCTCGATTTCAGGAGTATGTCTGTGTCCTGCAACACCGTAAGCTTTGAAGTTTCCGTCCTGTACCATATGCAACTTCGCAAAGTCGGGTCTTCTTCCCGCTCCGGTCGTACCGCTGATCGCCTCAACGATAACAGAGTCTTTTTCAATCAGATTGTTGTCTATGAAAGGATAAAGTCCCAATGCGGATGCCGTAGGATAACATCCCGGATTCGAAATAAGACTCTTTCCTTTTATGTCCTCTCTCCAGATCTCAGGGATGGAGTAAACAGCATCTCTACACATTTGAGGATAGTTACACTCTACCTTGTACCACTCTTCCCATACCTTGGAATCTCTAAATCTGATATCAGCTCCAAAGTCGATTATTTTTACACCCTTTGCCAAAGCTTTTTCTGCGATCGGAAATACCTTTCCCGGATCCACAGCAAGGAACAATACATCCGTTCCGCTCAATATAGTATCCAAGTCCTCATCGCTGTCGGACAACAATACCGCATCGTAAAAACCTTGAATAGCAGGGTGAACATCAGCAATGTGCTCTCCTGCGGAAAAACCGTCTGCAACATATGCAAGCTCTGTTTCGGGATGGTTGATCATAAGCCTCAAAAGCTCTCCACCCGCGTTACTTGCAGCTCCCAACATAGAGAATCGAATCATCAAAACTCCTCCTTCAAATAATTAGTATCCATGGTGTATATCTTAACATAGCACTACTATTATAAGCATATTTCGTGCCAAATTCAAATGAAATTTGTATATTTTTTGCATTTTTCTTTAAACACTTCTAAATCAGTCGTCTATTTCGACTTAATTCTTTCGATATTTTTTTGAAATGCGATCCCTCGTTGCACGGATATATTTTTATAAGAAAAAAGCAAAAATACCGGCACTATATATGCAAATATTTTTGCTTTTTGTATGAGATTTTTATTTTTCCATAGGTTCTTAAACTCAAGGTTTATGAACACGACTGCAACAAAAATTTTTAGAAAACTCAAAATAGTGTGCTGTAGACGTTTTTTCGACTTTTTGTTTTTGAATTTGCTTCCTCCGGTTCTTTGAGAGGTTTTTCAAAAATCAAACTGTGTGCAAATATTTTTGCCCTTTATTTTCCCGTCGCCTCGTTGAACTGTTCGGGCGTGATGGAAGTCATCGCAAAAGCGCCTCCGTTTGAGGATTTGAGAAGATAGTAAGTTCTCTTTCCCTTAATCTCTTCAATGGAAAAACTTCCGTTTAGAATACTCGACTTCAGTTCGATCGAGTTCCCCTTCGTCTTATATGTGCCGCTGACGATATCCTTGCTTCCCAACGGAGCAACGCGGAAGGTTCCGTCGGACTTGAAGTCAAAGACAAACTTGCTCTTTTTCATATTTTGCATGGCAAAAGCTCCTCGGATGACTCCGGCAGACACATTGCCCTGCGTAGTCTTATCCGGTTGTACGGGCTTGACAGGTTTATCCGGTTTTGAAGGTTCCACAGGGTTTACCGGCTCGATCGGGTTTACCGGCTCGATCGGGTTTACCGGCTCGATCGGATTGACCGGCTCCGTAGAAGGAGTGGACGGATTCGGAGCATTTTCCTCTCCCAAAACCTTTGCATCCAAGGTCCCCTTTACCTGCTCATAGTAAGAGGGCGACATGATAAAGACGGTTTTGCTGCTTGCCTGCCATGCGACCTTGTATCCCATTTTCTGTGAAATAAAGGACAGGGGTACCAAGGTGCTTGAGCCCACAATGGCAGGTCCTACCTCCAAGGTCTGTGCCTGACCGTTCACAAAGGCGACCTTATTGCCTATCGCCAAGGTAACTGTCGTTTCATCCTTTGTTCCCGTCACGGTCTTAGTCTGAGGGTCCCAAAAGATCTGCTGTGCCCCCAGCCCTTCAAATACGGCACGAAACGGTACCATGGTCCTGCTCTGTATAATAGTTGCCTCCGCCGAACCCGACATTTCCTGCCCGTCAATATACACACGGATCGACGGAGCCGCAAACGATGTTGCGCCAAGAGCCGTAATCAGACCCACCGCTATAAACAATCGAAGTATCTTTTTCATCTCATCCCCCTACTTCTTCTCTCGATATAGTTTTTCATATCCCTCTACCTGTTGATAGAGTGCATACACGGTTTCCAAATACACTTTTTCGTTAGCAAAATACTCCGCTTCCTTCTTCAAATAATCCAATTTGCTTACCTTTCCGAGTTTGTAACGGAGAGTTTCGTTGTCATAGCCCTTCCTCTGTTGTTCAAGATTCCGTCTTGCCTGCTCAAGATCCAAGAAAGAAGAAACACTGTCTATATATCCTTTTTGAAGACTTCTCGTCACATCTTCCCTGCTCTTCTCGTAGTCTTCCTGCAATTCCTTCAGATTGATGAGCTCTTCAATGTCCTCCTTCTCCTTACCTCTCTCATAACTCTTATCAAGGTCGCTCTGAGCCTTCTTCTTCCTGTCGAGTTCCTTTTTCTGCTCACTCAACGACTTGAGTCTCCCATATTCCTCTTCGCTCATATTTGAAGGCAGGTATATGGACTCTATCCCTTGTCCCGCCTTGGAGACAATGCTCTCATCAACCGTTTCGTACCTCGTCTCGGGAGAATAGCCGAGCAGTTTGTTCAGCTCCTCATAGGCCTTATCCAAGGCCAGCTCCTCCTGCTTTACATTCAACGCCGCTCCACGCTTTGCCGCCTCGGCATTTTTTACATCCACGGAGACGATCTTGCCCAGCTCATGACTTGCCTTCGACACCGCCTTGCCGAATTCGGAAAGCTCCCGTGCGTTTTTTGCAGTCGCCAATTTGTTTTCCTGCAACAGCACCCGAAAAAACGCAGCTTCCGCCGCATCCTCATTTGTCAAACGGATCTCTTCCAAAACCTCCGAAAGCTTCTCCAAATCCTTGACCGGATCGGTCGGCAACTCGTCCACCTTAAAATAGGTTATCTTCTCATTTCCCGCCTTATCCAAACTCACAAAACGTTTGCCGTAGCGTTCTTCGTAGTCCGCTTTCAACTTTTCGAGCTCCGCCTTCTTGTCCTTGTAATACTCTTCTGCACGAACAAACTCTCTCGCCTGTTTCTTCACTTCCTGAATGGTCAGACTTGCCGGAGCCTTCTTATATTCAACCTTTTCCTCCGCAAAGGAACAATGGACCGCCCCTGTGACCATCAATAAGGCTAAGGCTGTTGAAACCGTTCTTTTCATATGCCACATCCTTTCTTCAAACTTCCGCCCGCCTTCCGAACCGGTAGCGTCCGTATCGGAAGGCGCCGGCTCAAGAGGATCCGGAGTCTTTCGGTGCTCCATCCCCCTTATTTCCTTTATGCCCGATCGCACGATCTCTTCCCGGCATTTCTATGCAGGTCGGCAATCGATCCCCGTCCTTCCTCCACTTTCTTTTTATATTATAAACACATCCTGCCAAAAATACGATAACAGTAAGATTACAAAATTGTAGAGAGGTTTATCCGTCTGTAACACCAATAAAGAAAATACCGCACAGAAACAAGCTCCGGCTTCTTCTTGTGCGGTATGTCTTCACCGGATCAGATCTGTCTTTAAAAAACCGGTCTTCCCCCTAATACCTGCTACAAATTATAATTCAAAGCGATAGCGTTTACAAACCTGATATTTGAATCAGGGAAACGAGGTACAAAGGCAAATCCTCGGTCTTTCTTTAAAATTATGAAACACGAAGGTTGTCATATCAATGCTTTCAACAATTTCATCCTTCATATACCATCGATTCCGTGTCGATTTTTCGCATTATACCGTGTTGCCCTATCACTGTAGCAGATTTCCTTATGAAATTCTTTGTGAAAAACTTCCCGTTATACTACTATTCTTTTGAATAGTGGATATAAACAATCTGTGAGCTATAGAAGACTACATAGTTTTTCGTCATTGAAAAATAGATATATCCACACTTCTATTGAAAAATAGTATTACTCTTTTTCCTGAAGTTTCTCATATATGCTCTTCTCCAGCTTATAGATCCCCTGATACGGTCGTTCGATATAGTAACTTCCTCCGTCTTCATAAGCAAAGAACCTTGTGATCTCTTTTTCGGAATGGATATCGACCTTTATCATACGCTCTGCTGTCGGAACATCCTGAACACTCTGCTTACGAGTCGGCTTAGCTGCCGAAACTCCCACAAGCACATCAGCGATCCAGGTTTGATCCGTATGAAGGATCATATTCTCCTCTATGGATACCTCGATGCTCTTCACTTGCGATGCTTTCGGAAGTTCGAGGGGCTCCGCCTTTTTGTTGCAAGAAACCATAGCCAAAACACAGAACAAGCACAGAAAAACCGACATATATTTTTTCATCCACTTCACTCCTTATGTTAAAATCCCGAGGAATCCGTCAGATAGACCAAGCAGCGTTTCTCTGCCCCTGATGATCCCGTCCGAGCAAAATCCTTCGACAGCACGATTGAATCACAAACGATATGGCTCTATACATATAATATTGTCATTGACCATGTGCACTGACACGCTTATATCCATGTCCGTTTCCATCATGTTATTAGCGGTACTCTCCGTTTGAAATGACGAATGTACAGAATGTATCGTCGCCAAAAACATCTTGGAAAATTCTATACTTCAAAGCGTTCGACCTGTCAACGTTGATAGATAAGAATATAATCCGTCTGCGTTATAACGAAATATGGAGAATAAGGTTGAGCGTCCATATATCGTTACAATAAGACTGCGAGCAATATTGTTCAATTATGTTAGTACAGAAAAATTCGAACAGGGAAGTTCAACAATGTTCTCGAACATCCTTTACCAAAACTTCCTCACTTTGCCCCCATTCGAAACCGATGAGGTGTTTTCTCAACCTCGATTCGATGCCTTTATCCCGATACAACAAGGCTCTTACTCATACCTCAAGGCCTCGATCGGATCAAGTTTGGCAGCTTTTCTCGCCGGGTACAGGCCGAAGAACAGACCTACCAGCGAAGAGAAAATGACCGCCCCGATGATCGTCACCGGATCGATGACCATACTCGTCTTGACAAAATAAGCTCCTATCCTTCCGATTCCAAGTCCCAAGAGGATACCGATAATCCCTCCTATCAGAGAGAGGATGGAGGCCTCTATCAGAAACTGAAAAAGGATGTTACCCGTCTTGGCTCCCAAGGATTTTCTTATCCCTATCTCGCGTGTACGCTCGGTGACGGACACGAGCATAATGTTCATGATCCCTATTCCCCCTACCAAAAGGGAGATCGCCGCGATGGCTCCGATTCCCAAGGACAGGGTCCCTAAAATCTCATTGATCTGATTTGCCTCTTGCTGTGCGGAATAGACTTTGTAGGTCCCTTCCTTCTGTTCCTTCATCTCGTAGAGGAACTTCTCGATCTCCGCCTGCACCTTTTCGATATCGTAGTCCCTGTTTAAATACATACTGATGTACGTCGTCGTCCAACTGCTTCCATACAGGGTGTAGGGCACGAAACTGATCTTCGTCTGACCATTTCTTCCCGCTCCCATCTGTCTGGCAAAGGCACTGATCTTGAACTCGTACACTCCGACGATCGTCATCTCCTTGAGGTTGCCGTCAAGATTCACGTTAATCCTCTGTCCGATGACATCTGTAGTGCCTGAGACCTCCATGGCAAAGTCCTTGTCGATAACGATGACATCTTTTTGTTTTTCTATGTCCTCTTCGTTGATCATCCGACCTTTGACCATCACCATATTGGGAACCGTCGACAGATAACCGACATCGACCCCGTTCAAGCTCAGCTTGTAGTTCTTTGAATTTATCTTAAGTTCCGAAGTCGATCCCTCTCCGCTCGGGGGTGCAATATAGACAATCTTATCTCCGAACTTCTGTCTGAGTGCAGGAAAATCCTCTTCCGCCTTAAAGTAGGCGGTCTCTTCCTGCCCCCCGTTTTCCCAATTGAGGTAGATGTCAATCCCGTTTAGACCGAAGGCTTCAAACTCCTTGCTGAAACTTGCCTTAATCGTCGTTCCTATCGAACTGATGCCGATCACCGAGCCGATCCCGATGATGATGCCCAGCATGGTGAGAAAGGAACGCATCTTATTCATCCTTATGGAAGAAAGAGCAAGCAAAAAACTCTCCTTAATTAACATCGGCGGCCTCCTTCCTCGCATTTGCAACATCGCTTATGATTCTTCCGTCACGGAAGGTGATGATCCTGTCGGTAAAGCTTGCAATATCAGGCTCATGGGTTACGATGATCACGGTGTTGCCTTCTCTGTTTAATTGGGTGAAGATATCCATAATCTCTTCGGAGGATCTGGTATCCAAGGCTCCCGTAGGCTCGTCCGCAAAGATGATCGAAGGGTTGTTGGACAGCGCCCTGGCGATGGCAACCCTCTGCTTCTGCCCTCCCGACAACTCGTTGGGGACATGGTCGTATCTCTCAGCCAAACCCACCTTGTCCAAGAGGTCCATTGCTCTTTCTTCTCTCGCCCTCGCCCTCACCTTCGCATAGACCATGGGCAGTTCGACATTCTTTAGAGCACTGGTCCTGGGTATCAAGTTAAAGGACTGAAACACAAAGCCCACCTTCCTGTTTCGGATCTCGGAAAGTTCATTATCCGTCTTATCCCTGATGTCGATCCCTTCCAAATAATAGTTCCCGCTCGTCGCCCTGTCCAAGCAGCCTAAGATGTTCATCAATGTGGACTTTCCCGAACCCGAAGTCCCCATAATGGCGACAAATTCTCCCTGCCTTATCTCCAAATCGATGTCACGCAAGGCATTGACCTCAATATCTCCCATCTGATACACCTTGCACAAGGACTCCACCTTGATGACTATGGGTCTTTGCTCGCCAAGGTTCTTCTGATTATTCGGCATCTGTTCCACCTTCTTCTGTTCCCGCGGCTTCTTCCGCTATTTCTCCCGAATTATTCGTCGTGCCTTCTTTTGTATCCGTGCTTATCTCAACCTTCATTCCTTCACTCAAAGGGGTTTCACTGTTTCGAACCAACCTGTCTCCGACCTTGAGATCTCCCTCCAGCACTTCACTGTAAAAGACGTCCTCCAATCCCGTCTTGATCTCCACCTTCTTTAGGGTATTATCTTCCATAATCTTATAGACCACCTTATTGTTGCTCTCAAAGTCGGATTGGATCGCCTCACCCGGGATGGAAAGTACACCCTTACGCGATTCGATCATGATCTTGGCCTTTGCATTGACTCCCGGAATCATCTTGCTGTTTTTGCCGGTGATTCGAATCGTTATAGGGATGACCTTCTGCGTTCCGTTTCCATCCTTATCTTCTCCCGAAGGTGCAATACTGTCCACCACTCCGCTAAGAATATCTTCTCCCAAAATATTGGCGGTAATATTGACATTTTGACCTATCCGAACCTTTCCAATCTGATTTTCGGGCACCCTCACCTTCATGTTCAATTGCTCCAGGTCTTCGATTACAAACATTGCAGCCTTGTTCTCCGTATCGTTGGCATAACGTCCGAGCCTTGCGTTAACCCTTGTGATCGTTCCGTTGATTGGACTTTTGATCACAAGTTTCTGTAAGTCCTGACGCTTCATTTCGATTGCGTTGGAATCGACCTGAATACTCTTCTTCTGTGCCTCCGAGGCAACAACCTTGCCGTTGACTATGTTAAATTCCGACAGTGCATTTTGGGCGCGTTCAAGCTCATCAACCGACAGTCTGTACTCTTCTTCCGACAAGGCTCCCGCCTCAAACAAACTCTTGTTCTGTTCCGCTTTTCTCTTCGCATCTTCCACTGCGATCAGTGCGGTATCATAACGGTGCTGTTCTTTCTCGACACTCTCCTGCATCGTCATCCTTGAAAGCTGCAATCTTTGCTCCGCCTGACGGATCTCGTTATTCATATCCTTGCCGTCAAGAACCGCAAGCACCTGCCCCTTGGTTACATAATCACCCTCTTTGACGTTGATTTTGATGATCTCACTGTTGATCGGAGAAGTCACCTCCGCGGTTTCCGAACCTTGCACCGGACCTTCTATAACAACCGTATCCTCAATATCTCGGTTCTCCACCTGTGCCTCGGTTACCGAAGGCAGGATCTCTTTGGGTTTGAAGAATCTGTCTTTTGTAAACCAAAAACCTGCTCCCGCGACAAGAAGAAGAGCAAGGAAAATATACTTCTTCTTTCCGCGTTTCCTTCTTCGTTTAGGCTTTTCCGCCTTTTCTTCCTTCTTTGTATCGGCTTCGTTACGGATGATCCCGATTGCATTATCCGGAAGTTTTTGAAGTTCGGAAGAAGGCATTTCGGACCTCTCATTCGTCTTTAGAACCCCATTCTTTGCATTTTCTTTTGTCATACTGTCCTTCCTTTCCGCAAAAAAGCTGTAATCTCAATTTTTTGGAACTCCCTTCAAACCAAACGAAGAAAGTACAACAGCTCTTGCCTGTATAATATATTGTTCTAATTATTTAATACAATCATACGTTAATGATAGCATAGATTTTATCAAAAATCCACTAAAAAAATATTAAAAATCTCTTAAATTTTTTCTTCCTCTTTCTTTTCAAAAACCGGATTTCACATCAAATTGCAATCCCTTGGGTGATCCAATTATAGATAAACCCGTACGGTTCAATAACACCCTTACGGAATCGTCGTTGAAACCTTCGATCCAAAAACAAAAGAATCGTTTTATTTATAGACCATCAGAAAACTTTGACATCAACACCTCATTGCTTAAAGAAGACTATACTCTTTTTGTCTTTGATTTTCTCTCCTTCGTCTTAGGATTTTTTGTAAAAATATTGTAAACTTCAAAAAAGATATATCCTATAAAAATATTCAAATTTCAATGTTTATATAGCATCCTGATTTCGCGGTCCGATCGTTCTTGTAACCTTTTTGTAACGAAATCCTTTTCTTTTATGAATTTTGTTGTTATAATAGGACCAGTTAAGATTAAGTACGACCGACCGTGTAGGTCAGAAATGGAATGTAGGATGTCATTTGGAGGATATGTATGGATACTCAATTTAGAAAACTATCTTCTGCGTTGTGGTTAAATCCATTAATGTCGATTGTAGCAATTTCTTGTATTGCAATCTCGGCGTTCTTGTTGATTTATCAGCCCGGATACGGGTATCAGGTCAACGCAAACGGAAGGCCTGTGGGCTTCGTGAAAAATATAAAGGATGGAGATAACCTTCACGAACTGGTAAAAGCAGCTCTCCAACAGGAATATGGAGAAAACATTCAATATGAGTTGAATCTCGATTACCAAAAAGGTCGCCTTGCAGGTGTAGAATTGACTTCGGAGGACATTTTGAAGAACCGGATCATCGAAAACCTCGATGTCTATGCTCCTGCCCATCTTATTAAGTCCGACAATCGTTTTATTATGGCTCTTGATACGGACGATGCCGCTCAAACCGTCTTGGATAAAATCAAAGCTCCTTATATGAACTTTAAGAAGGGTGCAAAGGTGTCTTTCGTTCAGGATGTAAAAGTTGTTGAAATGCCTTTGATTCCGGTCAATATGATCTTCGACCGTTCTGAAGCAGTCGCTTCCCTGGCACAGCCGGTATACCTTGCGAGCGCTTCACGTTCCACCCTCGTTCGAGGCAGCTTGGAGAGAAGCGGAAGCAATGCGAAGGTCAAGCCTTTGATTGACGTTGCTCTTGAATATGAAGAGTTGGGTACCGTCAAAATAAAACCGACTGTTAAAAAAGTTAAGAATTCCAATCTTACTGAAGGAAGAACCAGAGTAAAGTCTGAAGGTTCTGCGGGTAAAAAAGAAATACACAGTCGCATCCGAATGATCAACGGAGAAGTCGTGTCCGAGGATGTCGTCTTTGAAAAAGTTCTTGTGGCGGCAGAGCCCAGGATCATTGAATACGGTACCAAGCCGAAGGTATCGGGTATTGTGTCCACGGCCTTCAACTATTTGGGTACTCCTTATGTATGGGGAGGAACAAGCCCTAGAGGATTCGATTGTAGCGGCTTTACCCAATATGTATTTAGGAAGAAGGGAATCTATCTTCCGCGTACTTCCGGTGCTCAAGCCGGTGTGGGCGAGAGAGTTTCCAGAAGTAATTTGAAACCGGGAGACTTGGTCTGCTTCCCCGGACATGTAGGAATCTACATCGGAAACGACCAGTTCATCCATGCACCCAGCCCGGGAAAAAGGGTCAGTGTCGCTTCTTTGAGTAGCAGAAGAAACTTTATCTGCGGTAGACGCGTGAGTTATTAGGATAATCTCAAGAAACACTCTTTATTTTAAGAGTGTTTCTTTTTTTGTATAAACTTCTCTCCTTTTTTATCAAACTGTAATACCCTTCCTCTTAAATTCGTGATATAATCAGTTCATATGATGTAACAGATGCTGAGGTTCTTCCATCCGGTTCTATGTTAATACCAACACCTAACAAAATGTATAGTATGTATGGGTACAAGTCGTAAGTCCTTTCGGATGAATGAAAGTAAAAAACGGAGCTGAGTTACTGTGTTCTCCCTTGGGGTTTGCGTTGGTTTTCAACCTGTCGCAAGCTTTGCTTGTTTACGGAGGCAGAGTTTTCGTTCTTTGTTTTTCACTTTGATATCCGGGGCCCGTGTCGAAGAAAAACCCTTGTACAGATAAGCGGGTATTCAACAGATGACGGTATCCAAACTTACTTATAGACAAGGGTTTGGGAGATCGACAAAGGCTCACGAAAAAGACGGCTCGGGCTTTCTTACATAAGCTCGTTTAACGCCCGGGTTCGAGAAATAAAGCCTTTCTCTCGATCCAAAGAACCACGCGAACCTTTTCAAGAACTCTGATCTTGTTTCAGAAAATACTCAGGAGGATTGGTTTATGAAGAAAAAATTGTTGTTTATGCTCTGTCTGTTTTTGATATTGCCACAAGCGAGCTTCGCCAATGTCAACTATACAGGAGTTCCTGTCTTGATGTATCATCATTTTACCGATGATGATAATGTAAGCTCCCCGACGGTATCCCGTGCCAACTTTGAAAGGCAGATGTTCTACCTTTATGAGAACGGCTATACTACCATTCATTTGAAGCAATTGGAAGACTTTATCGACGGAAAGATCAAACTTCCCGCCAAGACGGTCGTAATTACAATGGATGACGGTTACAGAAGCAACTACGAAATCGCTTACCCTATTTTGAAAAAATACTCTATGAAAGCAACTCAGTTCCCCATCGTATCAGGGATTTCGACACGTTCTGAGTTTTCAGCCAAGGACCGATTTCCGCATTGCAGCGTAGATGAGATGAAGGAGATGAGGGATATCTTCGATTTTCAGTCCCATACTTGGGATCTGCACTTCCTTACTCCGGATAACCGCTCCGCCCTTCTCTCTTCGACCACAGATACCCTGTTCCAAGACTTTACAAAGGCAAGTTCTACCCTTTCCGTTATGGGTTATTCCACCTATGCCTTTTCTTACCCCTACGGTGCTTACAATCAGGGCATCAAAAACGTTTTGAAGTCCGTGGGAGTTCGTATGGCAGTGACCGTCCAACCGGGACGCGTAACTCAAAAAACGAACAAACTGGAAATCCCCCGATACAATGTTTCGGGAACGATGAGTTTTGAAGAGTTTAAAAAGATTGTTTCTTCCGATCCGAATTCTCAAATGCAGGAGTTCTTCAAGGGAGCTGATCCTGAACAAGTGAAGGATGAAGTTCCAAGCGCAGTGATCACAACTCCCCCGCCGGAACAACACGGCGAGTTTGAACTTTCGCCCACAAAAAAGTAGGAAGGTAGAGAGTCGAGGTTACTCCTCTCACAGTGTCAATACGGACAGGTGATACCGTATTTATTCGAGTTATTGATATCGGCGATTTGTGTTTCAGCGGAGGCAATACTATTCTCCAATTAGAAGATAATACTATTATTCATTTGAGCTATGGACATCAGAAACCTGTACTCAACCGAAGATAACACGGATGTTCGTAGTCATAAAGTAGATATAAGCACACTTCTAATTGGAGAATAGTATAAAACGGATTTTCATAATCGCAGAATAAATATATCCATACTTCAATTGGAGATGATCGATATCAGCGATCCATGCTCCATAGAAGATAGTACTGTTCTCCGCTTAAAATACCGGATATACAGAATATACAATTACCGAAAAACAATTTGGATGATGATGCGTCTCAAAATGTCAACCCGTCAATTCCAATGGATAATAGTAACAAACGACTTTTCGCAGTCGCAAAACAGATATAACGACACTTCCGAGAATAGTATCGAGCCTGCGCTTTGGCAGGTTTTTTTTTCATCTTCTTTGTAATGTTCCTCTTCTAATTTCTTCTTCTGTTGCGAATAAACAGCAGTCTTATCAGTTGAACCATTGCACTTGCCGTTGCAGCAATATAGGTCAGTGCTGCAGCATCGAGGACCTGTTTCCCTCCTGCGAGCTCACTTCCTTCCAAAAAACCTTCTTCTTCAAGTTCTTCGATCGCCCTTCTGCTCGCGTCGAACTCTACAGGCAGGGTAATGATCTGAAAGAAGACGGCGGTCGAGAACATCGCTATCCCTATCGTCAACAGATGATGGAGAGACGAAAAGATCAATCCCCCCATAATAAACAACCACGAAAGAGTCGAGGCTATTTGTGTAAGAGGTACGATGGCATTTCTCACTCTCAGCGGAATATAACCCTCTTCATGCTGGATCGCATGTCCCGCCTCATGTGCCGCAATCGCATTGGAGGCGATCGCCGTTCCAAGATAGACATCCCTTGACAACCTCAACACCTTATGCCTCGGATCGTAGTGATCCGTAAGCATACCGGGAGCCATTTCGATATCGATATGGGAGAGTCCGTTGTTGTTGAGAATGACCCTGGCCACCTCCGAACCTGTATATCCCTTGGATGTCGCAACCCTCAAATATCTTCGATATGTTGATTTGATGTTGCTTTGCGCATACAAGGTAAGCAAGATCACAGGCAGAAGCAATATGAGCGTCGGATCGTAATACAATGCCATCACCCTTCCTTTCCTTAACTCAAGAAACTTTACCAGATAGTTCCGCTACCCTCATCGAATAAAGCCGGAAGCATTTCGAGAAGAAAGCCCTTTATAAGTCCGGAGCACATCCACGATTAAACAGTATCCGTCATCGGAACAACTGTATCGTATCCGCCAATCAACATCCGGCTCTCTTTTTCTCGGAATTTGTTCCGTTTCGGGAAGAAGCTGTCGTTCTCCCCGCAAAACTCTTTCTTTTCGGACCGCAGATTTGTACGGCACCTATTCTCTTCCGAGTATAACTCCCTCTTCGATCACGTTTCCCCTCAGGTAGTCGTCCACCTTCATCCTCTTCTTATTCGGAAACTGGACCTCATCGATTCTTACGATCTCATTTCCCGTTGCAACGAAGATGGCATCTTTTTTTACTTCCACGATTTCTCCAAACCGATGTCCTTTGTTCTTCTTTCCGGTCTTCTGTACTCCAAAGAGCTTGACCTTGTCCCCTCGATAATAGGTGGTTGCCGAAGGCCAACCTTCTACGGCACGGATCAGACAGTCGATTTCCTCGGCCGTCTTTTCCCAAGGAATAATCCCCATCTCCTTGGTCAAAAGAGAGGCATAACTCGACTTCTCATCCTCCTGTTTCTGCCTTTCGATTTCTGTACCGAGGTCCTCAAGTTTCTTCAAGGTGCGATGGAGAGCAATTTTTCCCGCTGTGGAGAGCTTTCGTTCCAAGGTGGAGAGCGTTTCGCCTTCTTCAATCTCCACCTCAATCTTGTCGAGCATATCTCCCGTATCCAAACCCTCGTCCATCATCATCGTCGTGACTCCCGTCTTCTTGCGTCCCTCCATCAAGGCAAACTGCATGGGAGCCGCCCCCCTGTACTCGGGTAAGAGCGAGGCGTGTACATTGATACAACCGTACTTCGGCACTTCCAGCACCTCCTTGGACAGGATCTGTCCGTAGGCGGTGACGACGATCACATCGGGCTTTAGGGATCGAAGCTTCTCAAGGGCTTCATCAGATTTAATCTTCTCGGGCTGATAGACAGGAAAACCCAGTTCCAAAGCCCTCTGCTTTACAGGGGTCGGCATCATCTTCTTACCCCTTCCCTTGGGCTTGTCCATCTGTGAGATTACAAGAAGGACCTCATCTCCCCTCTCGTGCAGCACCTCCAAAGAAGAGACCGCAAATTCGGGAGTCCCCATAAATATCAGTCTCATAGAACTACCTACTCTCTTTCCGCAATGTCCTTGAACAACACTCCGTTCAAGTGATCGATCTCATGGCATAGTGCCCTCGCCAAAAGTTCTGTGCCTTCTATGGTAATCTCATTCATATCCCGATCGAGGGCCTTTACAACGACCCTGTTGGGTCTTGTGACATCCATATAGACATCGGGAATACTCAGACAGCCTTCCTGGCCGCACTGCGTTCCCTCCGCCTCCACAATCTCCGGATTGATGAGTGCGTACTTCTCACCATCGATATTCAAAACGATAACCCTCCTTAGTACTCCGACCTGGGGTGCCGCCAAACCGACCCCATCCTCAAACTCCATCGTCTCGAACATATCGTCGATCAACTCTGCCAACCTCGGTGTCATCTTCTCCACCGGCTTAGATATCTTTCTCAAGATCTCATCGCCGTCTTTTCTTATATTTCGAATCGCCATCGCTTATACTCTCCCTTCTAAAAACATACTTCTTGTTCTATAGTGAACGCAAAAATTATTTTCACTTTGCCGAATCCCTATTCTTCAAAATAGAATCGAGATACATTTCGAAAGTGCAGATATTTATGTCGTTTGCTATATATACCCGATATCTCATCCTTCTACACCGGAAACCGAAGCGGAGTTTAAGAAACACCCCACAAAGACAGGCTCCTGATTTTCCTTTAAGGTTTATAAAGTCCAAAATTTTGTCGTATCCGCGTCTTTAAAGAACTTTATCTTTCATATAACATTGATTTTATACCGCTTTTTAAAATTATACGCTATTGCCTTTATACTATTCTTCGTTTGAAATGCCGAACACACAAAATATATCGAAAATAAATTCGGATGATTATATGTTTCAAAGCGTTCAGCGGGTAAATTTTAACAGATAGTGGTATAAATCAGATCCGTATTACATCATATTGTTGGGATTTTTTTCAAACACCACGATGCTTCCTTTTGCGTACAGGATATTCCTCTTCTTCTCCTGAATATACTTGAGGATGGAGATGACCTTGGCCTCTTCGCCCTCTTCCCCTATCTTAACGATGATCTGCCAACGATACTTCGACTCCAATCGGTTGATCAGGCAGGGGACTGCTCCCAAAATCTTCGCCTTCAGCTCCGCCTTCTTAAAATAAACTTCAAGAGCCTGTTCGATCCTCTTCGCGGTTTCGCCCGCTTCCTCCAAGCTCTCGGAGGTGATCAGAATCCGGATGATCTGCCCGAAAGGAGGGTACATAAAAGCTCTGCGTATCGACAACTCCTCTTCGTAGAACTCCCGAAACCTCCTGTGCAAAAGGTGGGAAAACACCGTTCTCTCAATATGAAAACTCTGAATAACCGCCTCCCCCGCCTTATCTCCTCTGCCGGCTCGACCCGATACCTGCTCCAGCATCTGGAAGGTTTTCTCACTCCCCCGAAAATCCGGAATATCCATCGACTGGTCCGCCTGCAAGACCCCGACCAGGGTAACACCGGGAAAGTCAAGACCCTTACCTATCATCTGGGTACCTATCAGCACATTCTTCTCCCCCCTTGCAAAGGAGAGTAGATACTTCTCATAGTCCCTCTTGTCCTTGATACTGTCCCTGTCCATACGCAGGACCTTCGCTTCCGGGAAAAGATCCCCCACCTGCTCCGCGATCTTCTGCGTACCGAAGCTGACGTCTTTCAAGTTCGAACCGCAGACGGGACAGCAAGGAGAATAAGGACTCGTATAATTGCAGTAGTGGCACTTGAAACTGCCCTCCTCCTTGTGATAACTCAAGGTAACATCACAGTTCGGACACTTGTGTACATAACCGCAGGAGATGCAAGTCAGATTCTTGGAAAAGCCCCTCTTGTTCAAAAACAGGATCGTCTGATCTCCCTTTCTCAGATTTTCCTTTATCCGACGGTAGAGATAGGAACTGATCATAGAATTGTTTCCGTTTTTGATCTCCTCCCTCATATCGACGAGGGTGATCTTCGGAAGTCCTGCGCGATTGGATCGTCTCTTCATCTCTACCAGCTCCATCTCCCCCGTTTCACATCGGTAGAGCTGGGTCACATTGGGCGTAGCCGAACCCAAAACGACGGTGGCACCGCGTTTTTCTCCGAGAAACAGGCTCAACTCCACAGCATCATACTTTGGAGTCTGCTCGGATTTGTAAGAATCCGAATGACATTCATCCACGATGATCATGCCGAGGGCGGAATAAGGGACGAAGAGGGCGGAACGAGGTCCTATCGCAATGGGACAACTTCCGTCCTTCATCTTCTCCCACTGGTTCTTCTTCTCCTTTTCGCTCAAGGCACTGTGCATGAAGGCCACCGAACTTCCAAACACCGATTCAAATCTTGAGATCGTCTGCGGGGTCAGGGAAATCTCGGGAACGAGGACGATCGACTGTCGACCCTGCTCCAACACTCTTCGAATAAGCTCAATATAGACCTCCGTCTTGCCCGAACCCGTTATTCCGTGAAGTAGAAAGGCTCTGTGATCTCTCGTCTCGTGTGCCTCAAGGATTCGACTTACCGCCTCCTCCTGCTCGTCACTGAAGACCAGAGTCCTCTCGACCGGCTCGCTCCGATCTTCCGGTCTTTTGTTCTCAACTACGACCTCGATCATCGACTTCTCCGCCAACTCCCTGCATATCTTGAGTGCAGAGGGAGAAAGTGCCTTCAACTCTTCAATGACGACCTTCCCTCTTCGGGAGATCAGACCTGCCACCTCCCTCTTTGCACGGGCATTTTTGGGAAGGGACTCCAGGTATTTCTGCCACTCGTCCGAGCCGACGAGGGAAACCGCGACCTTCTCTCCCTGACTTCCTCCTCGCTCTCCCTTAGGGAAAAACAGGGAGATCGCATCCTGAAAACTGCACAGATACTCCCGAGAAATATGCTTCGCAACCTCCATCGACACCTTATCCACGACCGGTTCCTGATCGATCACGGACAAAATATCTTTGTAGAGCACCCCTTCCTCCTGTGTCGCCGTACCCACGACGAGAGCCTCTGCAACAGAGGTACCTTTGCCGAAGGGTACCTTGACCCTGCAACCGATCTTTGCAGAGTCCGAAAAATTATAATGAAACCTTGTATTGATGGAGTTGCCTCTGTTGAGGATCACCACCTCCCAAACCTTGTTCAAACCTTCCACCTCCCTTCCGATACTATTCCCCTTCTAAGTTACGGTTAGTGTGACCCATAGAGAATAACACAATTTCTCACACCTGAAAAAATAGATACTTCCATTGGAGAATGATGTGAGTCATCATGCTATTATAGAGCGTTACATCGCAGACTGTCATTCTCCCTTTATTAGACAACCGTATAATGCTATGGCGATACCGCATAATTTGGAAAATCAGCCCAACATCAATTTTGGACGAAGGATGAAATTCTTGAAAATATTGATAGGACAAACTTTTGTATTTTATAAAATCGCAGAAAAATCGGAAGTTTGCCTTTATGCAGTATTTCCCTATTATCCATTTGAATTATTGATATCTTTCATTCTTATGAGAGATAAGATATTTATGCTTGCAGGTATAGGTATAACCACTCTTCTATCAGACAACGGCATCCACTCTTTCGACAAAAAGGCAAAGTCAAATTCCGCCTTGACTCTGCCTTTTAATCTCGATTTATCTATGTTGTTTTGCCTTTTCCAAACGCAGTTTCAACTTATCCTTTCCAAGCAACGTCAATACCTTGGGTATTTCCGGACCATGGGTTTGTCCCGTAAGGATCACCCTCGTACCCATAAACAGGTTCTTGCCCTTGATACCTTCTTCCTTTTGAATCTCCTTAAACATCGCGGTCACAAAATCTTCGCTTACCTCATCCGTTGCCATAATCTTGGACTCAAGCACCTCGATCAATCGCGGAATATGAGACAGTCTCATAAACTCCAAGGCCTCCTCTTCCCACATTGCAACCTCGTCCGTCAGGAACATCGCTATCCTCTGTGCAAACTCTTGAAGGTAATCCATCGATTCACGGACCGTTTCCATCGCCAGTACAAACCAATCGTGCCTTTGCTTTGCTTCTTCTTCGCTTACAAGACCTTCTTCCACAAGAAAGGGGACAGCGATATCCACCAATCGGTTCAAATCCGCCTGGCGGATGTAATGGTTGTTAAACCAATTGAGTTTGTTGACGTCGAAAACTCCGCCGCTCTTGGATACCCGTTCCAAGGAGAAGGCCTTCTCCAACTCCTGCATTGAGAAAATCTCCTGGTTATCTTCGGGAGACCATCCCAATAGTGCAATATAGTTGATCAAAGCCTCGGGAAGATAACCTTTCTTGCGAAAATCCTCCACCGCCACATCGCCTTGGCGCTTGGACAACTTCTTATGATCGCTGTTGAGAATGTTCGGCAAATGAACATAAACAGGCTGTTCCCATCCGAAGACCTCATAGAGATATACGTGCTTGGGCGTCGAGGGAAGCCACTCTTCTCCTCTTATAATGTGGGTGATCTGCATCAAGTGGTCATCGACAACCACTGCGAAATGATAGGTGGGAAACCCGTCAGACTTCATCAGTACCTGATCATCCATATCGTTGGTATTGATGACCACATCGCCTCTTACCACATCTTTGAAATGAATATCTTTATCCGCAGGTAACTTCATACGAATCACATAAGGTTCTCCGGCATCGATCTTGGCCTGTACCTCTTCTTTGGAAAGACCCCTGCAATGACCGTCATACTTTGGGACCTTGTTCTCCGAACGCTGGATTTCTCGTACCTTATCCAACCTGTCCTTGGAACAGAAACAGTGGTATGCATGTCCGCTGTCAAGAAGTCCTTGGATATGCTCCTTGTATATGTCGAGTCTTTCGGATTGGATGTAGGGGCCTTTCTCTCCCACCTGCTCAACCGCATCCTGATTATTGATACAGACTCCCTCTGCATTTTCGACACCCGCCCAACGCATCGATTTGAGCATACCTTCGACCGCGCCTTCCACCAAACGACTTTGATCCGTATCCTCTACCCGAAGGACGTAGACTCCGTCCGCCTTCTTTGCGTACAAATAATTATACAATGCCGTTCTCAAGCTCCCGATATGCACAAAGCCCGTCGGAGACGGTGCAAACCTTACCCTAGTCATAATCTTCCTCCTACCTATCTATTCATTGCGAAGTTTTTTGAAGTAATACCGCCACCTGAGAAGAAATCGCTTCTCCCCTGCCTTCGGCATTCAAACCCTCCGTAGTCGTTGCTTTTATATTAACACATTCTCTATCCGTATTCAATAGAGTTGCAACCGCCATCCTCATTTGCTCCACATAGGGAGCCATCTTCGGCTTCTGTGCAATAATGAGAGCATCGATATTGCCGATTTCATAGCCCCTCTCCCTCATCATTCCATAGACCCGCTTCATAAGCTCCATGCTGTTCGCATCCTTATAATCCTTGGATGTATCCGGAAAATGTCTTCCGATATCTCCCAAGGCCAAGGCACCCAAAATCGCATCCATGATCGCATGAGCCAATACGTCGGCATCCGAATGACCGAGTAAGCCTTTTTCATACGGAATCTCAACTCCCGCCAAGATCAACTTCCTTCCTTCGACCAAACGATGCAGGTCATAACCGAACCCTATCTTCACAGCCTTCCCTCCTTCTTTAGTAACGCCTCAACAATCAACAGGTCTTCCGGTGTTGTGATCTTAATGTTGGACACATCTCCTTCCAACACGAACACATCCTTGCCCAAGGCCTCGACGACGGAAGAATCATCCGTGGGGATCCCTTTGAAGTTTTCGAGTGCCTCCTTACTGTACGCGAGACGGAGAAGCTGTGCCTCAAAGCCCTGCGGAGTCGCAACGCAGTACAGTCTCTCCCTGTTCAAAGTCCTCTGAACAACATCCGACTCCACCTCCTTTATGGTATCCTTGACTTTGGATGCCAGAATACAAGCTCCCGTGGACCTTGCCCTCTCGATCACATCGCGGATCTGCGCCACCTTGACAAGAGGTCTTGCGGCATCGTGGACGAGGATGACCTCACTGCTGATATCGACCTGTTCCAGTCCGCTTCGAACGGAAAGATACCTCTCCTCTCCGGCATCTGCTACCTTGATAAGCTTTCCCTTTGTATCGAGTTTCATCTCCTCCACCCGATACCTTTCCTCAGGTCGCAGGACGAGGACGACTTCCTCTACCTCCGGAACCTCCAAAAAACGTTCCAATGTATGTTGAAGGACAGTCTTGTTCCCCAACATCAAAAACTGCTTGCTGACGGAAGACTTCATCCTGCTTCCTCTTCCGCCCGCAACAATGATTACGCTGACCATAATTCTCCTTTCAAAGCTTCCGGTATCCCCTTGTTCTGAGAATCCGCCTTTATTACAAAATCTCCTGTTTCAATTATCCTCATCCTCATCTTGCAAAATTTATTTTCTAATGCACCGTGTGCCGACCTGTACTACATTGACTTCTATCGGTCAATACAGGTATACATATCTTTCATTGAATTTGCATATTCTATGACTTCATCGTAAGCCAACAAAGAAAAGGACAACTTCGATCTGCACGAAAATCAAAGGAAATCATCTTCTCTTCTGACCCGATTTATGTTATAGTATCGGTGCAAAATCCTTTGACCTTCAATGCAAATCGCTATGGACACAACGCTCAAAGATAAGATGCTGCTTTTGGCATCGTTTTACAAAAAGAACAAATTTGTAAAAACAATGCTTTGTAAGCAAGAAGCCTGCGTACATCAATGAGTTCACACGGTTTCTCAAACTGTGTGATACCATCCTGAATCCGCAAACTTCTTACAAATCACCCATACCCTTTGCTCTGTTATAGTCTACTATTAAGTGTAACAATTCTTTGGAGAGGAATCAATATGCAAAAGTTGAAACAGAATCTGATGAAAAAACTTCCATCCGTCCTTCGTTGGAACCAACCCGTCCCTCATCGCGAACTGTATTATCTCGCGGTCCTCGCAATATTCGGTACAGTCTACCTCTACTTCCATTATATGTTGGCGAAACTGCCTCTAAGCTCCTCCCTCTATGAGGCGTCCATACGGATCTTCATCTTGGCTCTGAGTTATAAACTCCTCAGAGAAATCTCTCCCGATATGCAAACCCATTATTATTTCTGCCTGATGATGACGGGCTGTTCCCTGTGTTATCCGGGAGAACTTCATGCCTTCGGTATTCTCTTCATCCTCTTGACGAGCCGTATGATAACCCGTTCCTCCGGAAGAGAGAGCAGTGATTTTGAGTTGGGCTTCCTTTCGATCACGGCCTTTATCCTCTATCTGTTCTCAAGCTTTGTCTATGCCATCCACCTGTGTATTGCACTTTTGATCGACTACTTCTTCGACAATGAGGGCAGAAAAAAGAACATCCCTCCCGCCTTCCTTATGGCAGTCTTGGCTTCGATGTGGTTTTTGCGTTTTTTCGGCATGAGGCAGATCACCCTTTCCTATATTTGGATCTCTATTGTGATCCTATCGAGCATTCTCTTTATCTATCGGATGTCCATCCTCCACCACATTCTCTCAATGGATGACCTCAATCAGCGTCTCCTACAACCGGGAAGAATAAAAGGGGCCAATGCCAACCTCGTGGTCACGATGCTACTCTTTGCAATCGCCGACGGCAAGGTGTCCCAATTTGCTCCGATCTGGATTTTGATGCTGAGTGTATCCCTTCCTTATACCAAAGACATCTACCTTATTTGGAAAGAAGACAAAAAAACAGGGGAGAACACCGTCGATTCGGAACCTGCTCCGATGAGAAAAGAAATGGAAACGGAGGAAACACTCCCAAAAAACTACCCTAAGATCATTGTCTCTCCCCAACTGGAGAACTATAACCGTTTTTATCTCAAAACTAAGAAAGAAGCCGAACTCCATCTTTCCGAGAATGAAGGAGTGGATCCGGAACAAAATGACAACGACGTCTTTAAAGACCGCACTGAAGATGTACCACCTTCCCTCCACGGCATTGAAGATAAGAAGGAGGACTACGAGAAAGAAGATGGACAGATCCAAGGCAATAGGGCAGATGTGGACAGTAAGATCGATCAGGATGCTTACAACGAGGAGGACAAAGACGCTTATGACGACAGTGAAATTGACGAGGACGCTTACGACGAGGAAGACGAAGACGCCTATGACGACAGTGACATCGATCAGGACGCTTACGACGAGGAAGACGAAGACGCCTATGACGACAGTGACATCGATCAGGACGCTTACGACGAGGAAGACGAAGATGCTTATGACGACAGTGACATCGATCAGGACGCTTACGACGAGGAAGACGAAGACGCCTATGACGACAGTGACATCGGTCAGGACGCTTACGACGAGGAAGACGAAGACGCCTATGACGACAGTGACATCGATCAGGACGCTTACGACGAGGAAGACGAAGATGCCTATGACGACAGTGACATCGATCAGGACGCTTACGACGAGGAAGACGAAGACGCTTATGACGACAGTGAAATTGACGAGGACGAGGAGGGCGAAGATACTTTCTTCGACAAAGCATAACACTCCTTTGAGTGATGGATATCAACGTGTTGTCCTATACAGAAGACAAAACGAATGTTCCTCTGCATAAAACAGATACCCCACTTCTATCCGAGGACTGCCCCGGATATGGAAGTTCGGATTGTAAAAAACAAACATCACCGATATCGACACTTCAATATAAAAAATATTCAAACCTCACCGCAAAAAAGGAAAGCGTTTTACTGAAATTCGTCAAGATTGCAAGTTTTCAGACACAAATAATGCTTTTATTTGCCAAAAGCCCGTTCTTTCTTGCTGTATAAGCCCATTGAAATTGTATAAACTATTTATATTTTATGTCATTATTGAAATAAAACTATACATTTTGTCTTTAAGGTGCTATAATCTCAAAAGCGATATCGGAGATTATTGTGCATGGAAGAAATTGTGCGGAATAAATCCCCACTTCATCAAGGAACAGACTGTTTTTATCAAAACAATTCGTTTCCGTCCGTCTTCTTTAATCTCATCCGTTAACGATTTGAGAAACGCTTCGGTCTTTAAGTAAGTGTTTTGCGATCCGTCAATCTTCTTAAACGCTAACACCCCATTGAATTGTCATCGGCAAACGTTGCAGGCTTATCTGAAGATATGTTCGGCAACGGTTAAATTCAAGTGATATCAACGACAGTTCAAACAGGTTGCGGCAGTTATATGCTCTCGCAAAAGCCTACATTCAAAAACCGTGTATGTATCAAATTTCATCGGATGTATAATCTCGGATAAATCCCGCTTAATTCCACAGCTTCAATCTCGGGTAACCATGTTCGAACAAATCTTTGAGCGGTTGAACATGCAAATCAAGACCCTTGATTGTCGCATAAGGAAAAGAAAGGAGAGTTTCCAATACAAAAAAACTTAATAACAAAGGAGAAAAACAACATGAGTATCAAAAAGACGATATCACGTTTATTGGCAGTAGTAATGCTTTTTTCATTTATGCTTCCTCAAGGAATAAAGAGTTATGCACTTGAGCCCGTTCAAACGGTCTCAAACTTTGCGCTTAACTCTTCGGGAAGTGTGAAAGCGAATTGGGACAGTTCTTCACAGACCCTGAACATTTCCGGAAACGGAAAAATAGAGTTGGACAAGTGGGAACAGCTTGCCAAAGCCTTCCACGCCGACAACTACAAACTGTCGGAGTATTCCGATTACGATGTTTGGAAGCGTAACAGCAACTTTACCATGCGTTTTGTAGATCAGGGGGTTCAGCTTCCCGATGTCACAACAAAAAGACATCGACTCGTTGAAGGCGTGGAAGCCGTTGCCGGCTTTTTCAAAGATTTCGCCGGAGAGATCGTCTTTCCTTCGCATATGGACACTTCCAATGTAACAGATATGGAAGCGATGTTTTCAGGAACTGCAAAGGCAAACCCTGATGTAAGCAACTGGGATGTTTCCAACGTAGAGAACATGGAAGCAATGTTCTTCGCTTCCAAGATGGCAAATCCCAATGTAAGCAATTGGGATGTCTCCAACGTAAAGAATATGAACGCTATGTTTGAGTATTCAGTGTTGGCAAATCCCGATGTCAACCGATGGAACGTTTCGAAGGTGGAAGATATGTCTTTCATGTTCGGACATACTTTCGTATCTGTTCCGAATGTAAGCAATTGGGATGTCTCCAACGTGAAGAATATGAACGGTATGTTTGAATATTCAAAGTTGGCAAATCCCGATGTAAGCAATTGGAATGTGTCGAATGTAACCTCTTTTGTAACTATGTTCGCAGACTCCAAAAAAGCGAATCCCGATGTAAGCAATTGGAATATGTCCAGTGCAAAGGACATCTCCGGTATGTTCGCCAATGCATCGATGGCTCGTCCGGACGTCAGCCGTTGGAATGTGTCGAATGTAGAAATAGCCGATAACATGTTCCTATTATCAAAAGTAGAGAGCCTTGATTTAAGCGGCTGGAGACCTTCGAAGCTCACCTCCATGAAATCGATGTTTCAGAGTTCCACAATTAAACATCTCGATCTCGGAAATTGGAACGTTCAAGACATAGAGGCGAAAGGTACGTTCTTGCAGATGACAGCCCTTCGTTCTCTTCGTTTCAAGGGATTAAAGAACGTAGAGATCAGAGATTCCATGGAAAGTGACTATGAAGTCCGATTGGACGGTGTTGTTAAAGAGGCTTCCCAAAGCAAAAGCTCGCCTTACAGATGTGAAGACAACGGAGCCTATTATATGAAAACTCCCAATGCAGAGGTTGTAAATGTTACACTAAAGTTCAAGAAAGACGGGCAAGAGCTTCAAAACAGCCCTACTATCTTTGTATCCGAGAAGAATAAGACCTACACCGACTCCGACCTTTTTCAAAAAGCGGATATGGAAGTGAAACGTCTGTATGAGCCGAAGACCCCTGCCGCTTCCAAGACGGTAGGAGAGACAGATGTGGCATTTGAGGTCGAACTTAAGGAGGCTCCGAGATTTTTCACGGTAAGATTTGACTCTCAAGGCGGTTCTCACATCAATGATATCTCGGTAACATCAGGCTCCACCATAGCATCTCTTCCCGCTCCCACAAGATCGGGACACCGTTTTGACGGATGGTATACCGACACAACCTATACTACGAGATGGAATTCTTCAGATTCGGTGCACATGGACATGACCCTGTATGCAAAGTGGATTCAGGAAATTCCGGCACCTCCTTCTCAAAGTGTAACGGTAAGATTTGACTCTCAAGGCGGTTCTCACGTCGACGATATCTCGGTGACATCGGGCTCCGCCATTACTCTTCCTCCCGCTCCTACAAGATCGGGACATCGTTTTGACGGATGGTATACCGACATAACCTACATTACGAGATGGAATTCTTCAGATCCGGTGCACATGGACATGACCCTGTATGCAAAGTGGATTCAGGAAATTCCTGCACCTCCTTCTCAAAGTGTAACGGTAAGATTTGACTCTCAAGGCGGTTCTCACATCGACGATATCTCGGTGACATCGGGCTCCGCCATTACTCTTCCTCCCGTTCCTACAAGATCGGGACATCGTTTTGACGGATGGTATACCGACACAACCTACACTACGAGATGGAACTTTGCGGATCCCGTGCATATGGACATGATCCTGTATGCAAAGTGGATTCCCTCTTCTTCAGGCGGTTCGGGCGGTTCGGGCGGCTCAGGCGGTTCGGGCGGTTCGGGTGGTTCGGGCGGAACAAATACAGGTTCTACTCCTCCTTCTACCAAGCCGAGTCAGCCTTCTCCTAAGACAGAAGTCCCCAAACAACCGAAAACTTCAGAGCAAGTGCCCCTTTTGAAAACAAAGGTTAACTTGAAAACAATCTTTAAAATCGGTTCCTCGAAAATTCAAAGATCTATCTCGGGCAAATCCGAAACGGTTACGGTAGATGCAAGTCCCTTTATTCGTTCGGGAAGAACGATGATTCCGGTACGTTATGTGGCAGAAAGTCTGGGTATGTCGGCAACATGGATCCCCGCTACACAGACCGTTGTCTTGAGCGATGAGAACCATTCCATTCACATTCCTCTCAAGAGCACCAATATCCTAGTGAACGGTCAAACGTATAAGGCGGATATCGCTCCCGTTCTCAAAGACGGCAGAGTCTTCCTTACAATAAGTAATCTTGCAAAGGCTTTAGGTCTCAAGGAAGGCAAAGAAATCCTGTGGAATGCCGAAGCTAAAGAAGTTACAATCATCAGGGAAGTTGTAAATCCGTAATTACAGGTCATACAACTCATAAGCATATAAAAAAGATATACGCGGTCTTATAAAGCAAGACTGTGTATATCTTTTTTTATGGATGCCTGTATGAGCGTCTTTTTATACTATTACCCGTTTATTCTATTCTTCGATAGAGGACCCTTTTGCATTATAATGAAGCTGTCGAGTAAAGGAATCTACCGATATGTCATACTATTTTTCAATAGAAGTGTGGATACATCTATTTTTCGATGACGAAAAACTATGTTGTCTCCTATGGGTCACAGATTGTTTATATCCACTATTCAAAAGAATAGTAGTATCACTACACCGGTATCGGGTAGAATTGCCCTTTATCAACGCTTGAGAAATCACAAGTTATTGATATAAGCTTCAAACGGATAGGTGTATGGACTCATGATTGAACCGCTTTTTTTAATTCCTCCACCTTATCGGTCTCTTCCCAACGGAAGCCCTGATCTTCTCTGCCGAAATGACCGTAAGCGGCCGTCTTTTTAAAGATAGGCTTGCGAAGATCAAGCTGCTCAATGATCGCCTTGGGTCTGAGATCAAAGACCCTTCTTACAGCCTCCTCCAATTTTTCAACTGCGACCGTTTCCGTTCCGAAGGTCTCAACCAGGATGGATACGGGTTCCGCCACTCCGATTGCATAAGCAAGTTGAATCTCGCATTTTTTTGCAAGTCCGGCAGCCACAATGTTTTTTGCTACCCATCTTGCAGCATAGGAAGCCGATCGATCGACCTTTGTCGGATCCTTACCCGAAAAAGCTCCTCCTCCGTGTCTCGCATATCCTCCATAGGTATCTACAATAATCTTTCGTCCGGTGACACCCGAATCTCCATGAGGTCCTCCGATGACAAAACGACCTGTCGGATTGACAAGGTACTTGGTGTTCTCATCGATCCACTCCCCCTTGAGCACCTCATCGATCACATGCTTCTTGAGATCGAGCTTCATCTGCTCCATGTCGACCGCCTCCGAATGCTGGGAAGAAATCAGAACCGTATCGATACGTACCGGCTTGTCATCCGAGTATTCAACCGTTACCTGAGTCTTTCCATCCGGTCTGAGATATGGAAGGGTTCCGTTTTTGCGAACCTCGGTCAGTCTCATCGCCAACTTATGTGCCAAAGAAATCGGCAGAGGCATAAGTTCAGGGGTTTCGTCACAGGCAAAACCGAACATCATTCCCTGGTCGCCCGCCCCCAACTGAAGATCGCTGACACTTCCTTCCTTGCTCTCCTTGGACTTATCCACCCCGAGAGCTATATCCGCACTTTGCTCGTCGATCGCGTTGATTACGGCACAGGTGTCGCAGTCAAAACCATACTTTGCCCTATCGTAACCGATTTCGCGTATCGTCTCCCTCACTGTTTTTTGAAAATCGACATAGGCCTCGGTTGAAATCTCTCCTATAACCATAACAAGACCTGTTGTAACCGCTGTTTCGCAAGCGACCCTGGATTGCGGGTCCTGCTCCAACATCGCATCGAGGATGGCATCCGAGATCTGGTCACAGATTTTATCGGGATGTCCTTCCGTAACGGATTCCGATGTAAAAAACTTTTTCATAGATATATCCTCCTGTCACTTTACTGATATCGTTTATTCTTACTACCTTCGCTCTGAAAAAGTGCCTTCTTCCCATGATCGCCTTCGAAAACACTAGGCTTTTGTTTCCTCCGAACAACTCATAGAGCCTTCTATAACGAAGGCCCCTTTCGTCGAAACAAAAGAGGCCTTAACTGTCATATAACATTCACCTCATCTGCCAAAATACTGATTTTGCAGGATTTAGCACCATACATTAAGCTGGTTGCCGGGCATCTTAGGGCCAGTCCCTCCGCCACTCTTGATAAGGCCATCAAGAAATTATTTACTTTTTCATAGTCTTATTGTATCGAGTTTAATCTCATTTGTCAATGATTTTCATCTCTTATTTGCCAAAAACAGGCTCATTGTTAAGGAGATACCGCATAATTGGAATTTATCTATCCCTATAAACCGGGGAAGTTCTTCTTACTGTGTAGTTCTATTTCGTAATTTCGAATTCCGCATAATAGACTACCTTATCAAAATCATCTACTTTCCTGAAATCCATGACTTCTTTACCTATCCTATATTTGCCTACATGAAGTTTTTCGTAAATATATTCCCAGTTAATTTGCCAGCTTATAGTATCATTCATCGGAATACGGTATGCTATATCTTCCCACGCTAAATCATGATTTCCTTGAATATGCTGTACTTCTTTCCACCCATTTTCTTGTGTCCAGTTTTCCAATATGAACCAACTGTCTGTTTGTAATTCACCTGTTGGTTCTCCACCGGATTGTGTACATACAAGCGTCAAGTTTGTCGGCGTTATATCTTTAGCCATAAAATCAATTCCCCATGTGTCTTCAAATACCATAAATTCCGGCGGGAAATACGAAGACAGCATTCTTTTTTCTTCCGGTAGCTCCAACCATTCTAACGTTTGCTGTGACAGTTCTGATTTCAAGTATTCTTTCCCGTTATATCTGACTGTTTCATCATCACTGATAGATTGTTGCTGAGTTTGTTCTGTTACCTGTTCTGTATTTGATATCTCTGCGCTACCGGCTACCGTTTTATCACTACTTTTTATATTTACACATCCGTCTAATGTTGATACGAATATGAGCAACAAAGTCAACACAATATATCTTTTCATATCATATTCCTCCAAATCAGAAGTTTTCCCTCTGTGCGGCGTTTGATTAACACTGTTATCTATTAAAAAGGACCGGTTGAACTCTTTGAGGCATACCGTCATAACTTGTTTCTCAGTAATGAGCTGTTCTGGATACCCGGAATTTCAAACCCCTAATTTGCCAAACTTTTGAAGCTGTAATACAAGACTCCGTTATCTTCCTGAAACGCCAAATACTTGATATCCGAAAGACTCCCGTCGGAGAGATTTTTGATGTCACGAACGGAGATCCTGCTTATAGAACCTTCCTGATAGGAACTGTTACTTCCTCTTTTTTCGACAATATAAATGTTCTTTGTCTTAGCAGCCTCATGTACAATCTTTTGGAATACCTCCAAAGACTTACCTGACAAATTGATTTTGGAGTTTGTCATAATAACGAGGTTGTTAAGGTTGGAAGATGCTGCATTTCGCAAGGCATCCCATTGATATTTCAAACTGTCTCCCGATGTGTCAAGCAGAAGAAAACCCGTACTTCCCACCGTTTTTAAATTTGCTTTGGACAGTGATACGGCATTTCCCGCTCCCACTTCTTTTCCCGAGTTGCCAAGTAGGATGACATTGGGAACCTGCTTGAGTTCCTTCTCCAGTTTCTCCGCCATTGCACGAATCATCACATCGTCGCTTCCCGCCGAAGTGTCGGTCGCAACGGCAAAGCTTGTGGAAGTTAATGTGCTTCGATGCTTCGGATCGGTGTCGTTTCTTCCTACCACTTCGACATCCAAACTCCCGCTTGCCCCACCGTAACTCGCTACGAGAGTCCCCTGACCTCCGTTTGCAAAGGTGTAGTTCTTGCCGTCAAAGCTGCCTCCGAGAGAACCCGCACTGACACTGACACCCTTGCCCGACAGGAGGTTGTCGTTTGAATCAAAGACCTTTACCGACAGAGGAATCTTCTGCCCTTGAACAAGGATGGAACGCAGAGGTGTAATCTCTATTCTGGAAGGACTTCCCTTCTGTGCGATATTCTTGGCCGCAACGGCATTGATGATCGGACGCTCCGAGTTTATCCTGTTTTCCACCTTGGAATCGACGATCATCTCGGTGGACCCCCCTCCGTCAAAAACAATGGCTTCTTTGACGTTTTGAGCCATCAGAAAACTCTGCACATCCTTTTCACTCATACCGATCGCACCGCCCATTCCTCTTCCGTCCACGGTCATAAAAATTACCTTGTTGTCATGGGTGGTCGCCAAGGCGGAACGCTGACTCTTTCCACTGACCGTCTTGGTAATGGAGGTCGGTTTTCCGTCCTTGATCAGGAGGCTTCCCCCGCCCACCGCCATTCGGGTGTTGGGAAAATTCTTGGTAATTTCGGTTTGAAGGCTGACGTTGTCACCCACACTGAATCTCTGTGCCAAATCTCTTCCCGATGCGGGATCGGAGATGATGGCATAACCATCGGACGGAATCACGGTTGCAGGCTGTGCGACCCGAACATCCGTAACCACTCCGTTTTGAACGATGACCTCAACCAAGTTGGGTCTGGTCGGTTTGACCCCGAAAGTCGTCGAACGATATTCCGCGGTGTAGATGATCACTCCCTTGGTCACTCCGTTGGGTTTGTTGATCGAGTTGGCGACGGTGGTCATTCCCTTATTGATATTGTAAATGGTCACTCCCGACTTGATATACTCAATGCTCGCCTTCTGTGCATCGTCCACGAGAACCGTTGCAAATTGATTGGGTTGATAGTGCGGCGTTGAGATCTGCTTTCCATCCTTGACCATTGTGCCGATTGAAAAACTCGGATTTGCCATCGAAAAAAAGTCCGCATTTACAGCAGCGACCACATTAGGCTCGCTCTTGAGCATATCGCTGAGCTTCGCCCTCTTCGAAATCTCATTCGGGTTGAAGATCAGATCCAGCTTCACATTGGGATTATTGAGGTCAACGGTCACAAGATTGATGTTTTGAACCCCCGACTCGTAGACCTGACTTATCTTTTTGAGTTGCATCCCCTGTCCCAGCGAGATCTCGTAGCTGTCCTGATGGATGATTGCATAAGAGCTCTTGAGAGCGGTCATCGAGAGAATCACCCCTGCCAGAAAGCCCACAAACGCTTTCCTCTTCATATTTATCTTCCTCCTTCGTATATTCTGATGCAAGACTATTGAGCGGTGCTCTGACATACCGCTTTCTCCGCCGTGAATAGACGACAGGTCTTTCTCTGTTGCATCGGCAAAGATTTTCTTTTGCCCATTGTATCCAGTCTATGTGATATTTCTCCAAAAATCAATTACAGCGACATTACAGTTTTTCCACTAAAACACTTTATTTAAATTTACCCTTCTTTGTGGTAAAATAGAGAAAATGAAACTTCGTTTTATCTCCATCGTTAAAATGTAAGAAGCATTTTTGCAATGTCGAGGACAGACACGCCCGTTAGGAAGTCTCTATCCGCTTCAGCGTTTCTCCCTTGCAACAAAATCTCTGAGAAAGGAAAATGTATCGGCAAATACATTGCGTAACAATTATGTTGGAGTTTCTCTTGAAAAACACATTTTTATCAAAGGAAATCCTGGTCCTTCTGCTATCAGCGGTCCCGCTGATCGAGCTCCGAGGGGCGATCCCCTTGGGTTATGCTCTCGGCCTTCCGCCTTGGCATGTATATGCTTTGGCCGTGATTGGCTCAAGCCTGCCCGCACCTTTTTTGATCGCCTTCTTCCAAAGGGTATTGAACCTCCTGAAAAATGGGGGGTATGTTCCGGGATTTACCTCTTTTTTGGAAAATCACATTCAAAAACGAAGTAAAAAACTTCGATCCGCGACCCTTCTCGGTCTCTACCTCTTCGTTGCGGTTCCATTGCCGACGACAGGGGCCTATACCGGATCAATCCTGGCTTCCATCTTCAACATAAGGCTCAAATACTCTCTTCCCGCCATCATCCTTGGAAATATGACGGCCGGGATTATTATTATGGCTTTATCACACACGCTGTTTTAAGAAAACGCGGTCTCATACAAGAAGGACGACAGGGGGCACACCTTCACAAAAGAGAGCGCATCTTCTTCATCAACAGCAGTCGTCTCCCGGATGTTCCATCAAGACGTCGTTATACAAGGAGCAATATAACCACGGTCTCACAATGTCGATAAAACTCTTAACTACGCTTCCTTCACAAACCTGCCTTATTTATATCCCGTAGTAACAAAGAAGGGCGTATCTCCATACAACCTCTTTGCCTGTCTGTGAGAAAGCAGTTGCCGGGAAACTACGGACAATGCCGCATACTCCAAACATCCGCATAAAAGCAAGTTTCTATGAAGGACGAGATTCTTAAACACATTTGCGTGACAAGCTTTTTTATTTTGTAAGCTCACGCAAGAACAGGAGTTCGACGCTGTACGATGTTTCGTATCGGCTTCTTCGCCCGAGGGGGGAAGTTTCATTAGTTCTATAAAAGGGGGATTTATTTATGATCAAACGAGTTTGTACTTTTTATTTCAGTGCGACAGGGACGACACAGAAGGTCATCAAACGTCTTTCTCACTGCGTTGCCTACCACCTACATATCCCGAAGGTAACGGAATTTAACTTTACACTTCCGTCAAGTCGCAAAGAAATGCCGATCTTCCAAGAAGGCGATCTGGTGATCGCAGGGGTGCCTGTGGTAGCAGGAAGGGTTCCGAACCTTCTCCTGAAGTTTTTGGACACCGTTCAAGGTGAGGGAGCCCTCGTTGTTCCCGTTGTCCTCTATGGCAACCGAAACTACGACGATGCTCTGATCGAGTTCGGGCAGATTTTCGAAAAGGCGGGAATGAAGATCGTAGGTGGAGGAGCCTTCATCGGAGAACATTCCTTCTCCAAGATCCTGGCTCACGGAAGACCCGATGAGGAAGATATGAAAATCGTCGATGAATTCGGTGAAAAACTGGCAAAGAAATGTCTTTCCGAGCCGATACATTCGATAAAACTTCCCGGAGAAGATCCGATCCGATTTTACTATCAGCCTCGCGATCGACATGGGAATGCCATCGATATTCGAAAAGTCAAGCCCAAGACCAACGAAAAGTGTATCAACTGCAAGCTCTGTGCAAAGGTTTGTCCGATGGGAGCCATCGATTTTGAAGATGTATCTCAGGTCACGGGAATCTGCATCAAGTGCTGTGCCTGCGAAAAACGCTGTCCCGTCGGTGCAAAATACTTTGATGATGAAAACTACCTATATCACAAAACCGAGCTTGAGGAGCAGTACGCCGGCACCAGACGACCCGCCGAATACTATTTGTAAGAATTCTCTATTAGAATTGATCTGTTGAATACTTTGATACTATTTGTCATTTAAATTATGGATATCACGGATTTGTACTCCGTGAAAGAGAAAACGAATGTTTGCGGTTTCAAAACGGATATAACCACACTTCTATCGAAAAATAGTATAAGTCGCATATCGCTTTCAGGTTCAAAAAAAGAGAAGTCCCTCGGAACTTCTCTTTTTTTGAATACAGACCCTTCCTTATCAGATCACCCGTTCGATCAAATCATATACTACATCTTCATTTACTTGCATCACACTGCCTTTTGTCTGGAATCCTCAATATGATCGAGTCCCCGTAATCGAAAAACAATGCGACCGAGATATGTTTCAAAGTGTTCGACCTGTTTTGCAATATCCAGTCATATGAACAGTATGAGCGATGATCCTCTTAATCCTCCCCTCTTGTTACAATGGGAAGCTCCACCCTTGTCGGATACTTCCCTCCAAAATAAAGGAGCTGGTTTGCGATCCTCCATCGTGTTTCTTCATGCCAAGGAGTCTTCGTATTCTTATGGTTGATATAGGCGGGAAAATTCGAAGAACTGATGTCAACTCGAAGTTTTGATCCCGCCTTCCACTTCCAACAAATATCCCAAAGCTCCAAGATAAGCTCCACAACTTCACCCGCTCGATACTCCAGAGCCCTGTCGCTTTCATTGCGATAACGGATGGACGTAATCCCGTCACAGACGTGATAGGCTGCTCCGTCCTCGGTGATTTCGACCACCTTGGCGGTAAATGCCGTATCTTCCGCATCGGTTGCTGCAAAAAGATGAACTCGAACACTTCCTGAAACCTCAAGGTCCCGATTCAGAGTCTGTGAACAGAAACTGATAACATCACTCCTCTCTTCATAGGAGGGCAGCTGTACCGGACCGTGTCTTGCACCTTCGAACCCCTTGAACATCCATGCCATCATACTGTTCCCGCCCAAAGTTTCGACCGGATCACAAGGGTCATAGACATAGCTGACCTTCGCTTCCTCCTCAGACAGATGCAGATCCAACCTTCCCCCTTTCAGGAAAGGCTTCTCCCTGCCGGGACAAAGATAGAAGACCTTCTTTGTGTCGGTACGAGGAAGATCGCGGCTGTGTTCCCACAAATGGCTTCCGCAACGATAGAGGTGGGTACCCAAATAATCTTCGGGGACTTTCCCTCCCTTGAGTTGGTAGTCAAACCATTCCAGCCCCGCCTTGATCGACATACTCCCCATGATCATGCCGTTCTCAAGAGGATAATCTCCCGGGACCATTCCCAAGTGATCCCAAGGGCCTATAACAAAGCGACTCTTTTTCTTGACATCTTCTCTCATTCCTTCATAAGAATGAAGCATTCCCTTGATCTGATGATCAAACCATCCCGCACACATCAGTACGGGTACGGAAAGTTTGCCCGCCATGCGTTGCAGACCGTTCCATATAGTGTCCTGCCAAAACTCCGAACTCTTATCGACATTGGAGATTACCGCCTGATAATGGCCTACCTTCCTGCCGAACAGTTCCTCATCCACCCGCTTGTGTGGAAGGATTTCCAAGGCCCTGCGATACATCCCGCTGCGATCGAGTCGCCTGTCCATATCCGTGACCGCTATCATCCATGCCGTGTAGAACTCCGGTCGAAACATTCCGTTCATATACATCTGTGCATAACGGTTGACTCCCAGCTTGTCCAAAAACATTGTTTTTACCTGTTCGGGCAGACAGTCCGCAAGGATGTACTGACAAAAGGAAAGATAAGAGAAGCCGAAGAGGACGATTTCTCCGTTTTGCCAGGGTTGCTCGGAAATATATTCGATCGTCTTAAGTCCGTCGTTTTTTTCGTAGATAAAAGGAACAAACCTTCCATCGGACTTTCCGCTTCCTCTACAACTTTGTAACACCACATTGTATCCGAAGTAGACAAAGTGACTTACCGATGCAAGCAACCTCGGAATGTCGTATTCGTAAGGATTGCGAATGAGGACGGTAGGCGAAGGAGAGCCTTCGGACGGGAAGAGAATAATCGTATGCAGGAACACTCCCTCCTCCACTTCTATCATCTCCTCACAGCTTCCTCCTATCTTGTTCCGCCTCGGCGGCAACTCCTTCGTAATCCTGTCATGGAGATAACGATAACTCTCGGGTACTTCAAAGGGTTGGATCCCCCGGCTTCTTTTTGTATCACATCGAACTACTCCCAAAAGATGACCGCCCCTATCGTTCCCGGACCTGTATGACAGGTAAGCAAAGCACTGAGCTCATGAACTTGCACCTCCACACCGGGGTATTGCTCTTCCAGAAGATCCTTGAGATAAGCGGCGTCCTCCGCCCTCTGCCCATGTACGACAAAAATATTCTCGACCTTTGCGGCCCGTGCATCCTGTGCAAACATCTCCGCAACCTTCTTGATAGAACGTTTTCTCCCCCTTACCTTAGCTACATTATGAAGAGTTCCATCATCGGTCACACCGATGATGGGCTTGATGTCGAGCATCTCTCCCAGAGTGCCCTCCACCTTGGGAATCCTCCCCCCTCGAATCAAATACTTCAGGCTCTCGACTGCAAAATATACGCTTGTCCGATCGAGCATATCCTGTCCCAGTTGAACGAGTTCTTCAAAAGGCATACCTTCCAGAGCCTTTTTCGAAAGAACCCTGACGGTATGCCCCATTACCATCGACACTCCTTTGGAGTTCAAGACCCTGGTCTCTATGCCCTTATCCGCAAAGAATTCCGCATAGGAGATGGCACTCTTATAGGTACCGCTGATCCCGCCGGACAGAAAGACCCCTATCACATGGGTATATCCCTCCTCCAAAAGCTTGTTATAAGTAAGGACAAAGTCTTCGCCCAAAGGGGAGGAGGTCTTGGGCCTGAACTCGTCCAAGTCCCTCGTAAGCTCTACGGCATCCTTATCCACTCCGTCACGAAACTGCCTTTCATCGTTGTAAGTGATCAACATCGGAACGACAAAGAGGTTGGGGCAAGCCCCCCGTTCGTTCGCATACAAATCATTGGTAGAGTCGGTTATAATTGCAATTTTGTTCATAGTTTTACTCCGTTTTCAAGTCGTTTTATCAAATGCTTAGAATACACTCCCTATCATACCATTTTTTTGCCTTCGTCACAACGAAATTAAACGCAATGAAAGAGCACTATCTTCCTCACTGTTTATCTATCGATAACAACCGGAAAAGAGAAGCGGATACAACAAGGTCACAGATTTTATACGATATTTTCTGCAAATTCGTTTTGACAAAAAATCCGAAACCATACTTCCCTCTGTTCAAACTCCCTCTGATAAAAGGATGTATGCCGCTAAAACATCTGTCGCATCACAAAATATAACTATATAAGACAAGGGTTCAAAAAAGGTTCTGTAAAAAAATTTTTTTACGATTGAAATACAATTGTAATTGTGTTACAATTATTTAAACATTTTGATAATTAAGGGCGTAGCGAACTTCTATCCTGCCTTTTGTGGAAATTATCAAAAAAAATATTATAGTGAGGTGGAGACATGAAACATTACAAAAAGCTATTATCTTTTATGCTTGTACTTGCCATGTTGATCGGATTGACAGCTTGTGGCGGCGGAAATGCTCCCGCGGAAAATCCTCCGGCTGAAGAGGGTGCTGCGGAAGGTGGAGAACAACCGGTCGAAGAAGCACAATACCACATCGGTATCGTTACCGGTACGGTAGCTCAAGGAGAAGACGAACTCAGAGGTGCGGAAGCTGCCATTGCAAAATACGGCGATGCGGCTAACGGCGGTATGATCGTCCACGATACTTATCCCGACAACTTCATGCAGGAACAGGAAACGACCATTTCCAAGATCGTTGCCATGGCGGATGACCCGCTTATGAAAGCGATTATCGTAAATCAATCCGTTCCCGGAACGAGTGCAGCCTTTGATCAGATCAGAGCAAAGAATCCCGACATTCTTCTGATCGCTTTGACCCCGCAGGAAGACACCGTGATGGTGGAAGAAGCTGCCGACTTGGCGGTGGATGCGGACAACGTATCCAGAGGATATCGTATCATCGCCGCTGCAAAAGAAATGGGAGCTACAAAATTCGTTCACGTTTCTTTCCCGAGACATATGAGTATCGAACTGCTGGCACTCAGACGTGCAATCATGGAAGAAGCTTGTAAGGACCTCGGACTTGAGTTTATTACAGAAACCGCTCCGGACCCAATGAGTGACGTGGGTATCCCGGGAGCACAACAGTTTATCGCCGAGAACATCCCCAACTGGATCGAAAAATACGGCAAGGATACCGCTTTCTTCTGTACGAATGACGCACACACCGAGCCTTTGCTCAGAGGAATCGCAGCGGGCGGAGCCTTCTTCGTGGAGCAAGATCTTCCCTCTCCCATCATGGGATATCCGGGAGCATTCTCCATCGACTTGAAAGATGTTGCGGGAGATTGGCCGGCAATCAACGCTAAGGTTGAAGAAGCAGTTGTTGCGGCAGGCGGAAAAGAAAGAATGGGAACTTGGGCATATTCTTTGGGATATTCCACCACTTTGGGTGCCGTTGACTTGGCAATGGGTGCTATCGAAGGTACAAAAGACCTTACGAGTATTGATGATCTGAAAGCATCCATCGAAACTTATACCGAAGGTGCAAACTGGATGGGTACCTACTACGTAGACCGTGCAAGCGGAGAAGAGAAGACAAACCACATCCTCGTTGCTCAGGATACCTATGTTTACGGTAAGGGTTACCTTGGAATCGATAAAGTTGAAGTGCCTGAAAAATATATGAATCTAAATGTAGATCTTGAGGCGCTGAAGGAATAGAAACTGTCATCAACCAACGGTCTTCTCAGACCGTTGGTTCTTTTTAATTCAAAACCCTTCCCCAACGCCTGATCCTTCCTTCATCGGAAATAAAAATCCGCAGAAGTTCGGGAAGGTCCTCTCAAAAGAACAGAAAAAACAAAACTACACTTAAGTAAAGGGGTGATTCTATTTTGGGAGAAGTACTACTGCAAGCCAAAAATGTCGGAAAGCACTTTGACGGAAATGTCGTGCTCAAAGATGTAAACTTTGATATAAAACCCGGAGAGATCCTCGGACTGGTCGGAGAAAACGGTGCCGGAAAATCAACTCTTATGAATATCATCTTCGGTATGAGTGTCATAGCCGATACGGGAGGCTTCGATGGAGAGATCCTCTTCGACAACAAGAAGATCAACTTCAAAAGCCCCATCGACGCTTTGAATGCGGGAATCGGGATGGTTCACCAGGAATTTAATCTAATTCCGGGCTTTACCGTTTCGGAAAATATTACACTTAATATGGAAAAAACCAACCCTTCGGTCATCTCCAAGGTCTTCGGTAAGAAGTATGAGAGTATCGATACCAAGGCCAACCTTGTGATCTCAGGAGAATCCTTGGACACCTTGGGTGTTGAGATTAACCCCAACTCGCTGACCAGCGAGATGCCGGTAGGTCATAAACAGTTTATCGAGATCGCAAGAGAAATGACCAGAAAGGATGTCAAGCTTCTTATCATGGACGAACCTACCGCCGTACTGACAGAAACCGAGGCGGATATACTTATTCATTCTCTAAAAAAAGTATCTTCTATGGGTATTTCCATCATCTTTATCTCCCACAGACTGCGTGAGATTCTCACCCTGTGCGATAAGGTCGTCATCCTTCGTGACGGTATCGTTGTCGAGAACAAACCTTCCTCTGAAATGACGGTGGAAGAGATTGCACAGAAAATGGTCGGGCGTGAAGAAGGAGAAAAGAAGAAGAAATCCTCTTCCGAGCGTGCGCAGATCTCGGATGAAGATCATATCATGGAAATCGAACATCTGTGGGTGGACATGCCCGGAGAGCAGGTCAGCGATGTCAACCTCAAGGTCAAACGCGGAGAGATCCTTGGAATCGCAGGTCTTGCCGGACAAGGAAAACTCGGTATCCCCAATGGAATCCTGGGTACCTATCCCGTCGGCGGGAAGGTGGTCTTCAACAACAGCGAACTGAAACTCGGAGATACCTTCGATATCTTGAAGCGAAAGATAGCCTTTGTATCGGAGGACAGACGAGGGGTAGGCCTTCTGCTTGAAGAGCCGATCTATTGGAATATCGCATTCAACGCCATGCAGATTCAAGATAAGTTTATCAAAAAAATCGTCGGTCTGAAATTCCGCGATGAAGTGGCAATGAAGAGTTTGGCAAAGGACTATATAGATAAACTCGCCATCAAAACAACGGGACCGGGACAAAAGGCACAGAACCTTTCAGGAGGAAACCAACAGAAGGTCTGTCTGGCGAAGGCCTTTGCCATGGAACCCGAACTTCTCTTCGTTTCGGAACCTACAAGGGGAATCGACATCGGAGCAAAAGAACTGGTCCTCGATGCGATCAAACAGACCAATGTTGAAGACAAGACTACTGTAGTCATGGTTTCTTCGGAGTTGGAAGAACTTCGTTCGATCTGCGACAGGATCGCGGTCATCTGTGAAGGAAAAATCGCAGGAATCCTCTCTCCGAATGACCCTGCCGAAAAGTTCGGTCTTCTTATGAGCGGTGAGTCTGTGCAAGGAGGTAGCGAGAATGCAAACTAAGTCTTTTATACAGCGAGTAGGTTGGCCGAGGATCATCATTGCCCTCTTTCTCTTCATCCTGTTTCTTGCCGCACCCGTGGCGGGTATCAGGCTCGACCAATCGTTTGAAAACGTGATCAGCCGTTTCGGTATGTTCTCCATCCTGGTGCTTTCCATGATACCGATGATCCAATCGGGTTGTGGACTGAACTTCGGTCTACCCATCGGTGTTATCGGAGGAATCTTGGGAGGGATCACCAGTATCGAATTCGGATTTACCGGACTCTTCGGTATTATTATGGCAGTGGTCTTCGGAGTGCTTGTTTCTTTGATACTCGGTGCCCTGTACGGATTTTTGCTCAATCGAATCAAAGGAGACGAGATGTTGATCGCAACCTATGTAGGCTATTCCTTTGCCGCGTTTATGAGCATCATGTGGGTCGTACTCCCCTACAAAAATCCCGTATCCGTTATGAGTTATGGAGGTTCGGGTCTTCGTCAACAGATCCCGGTGTCGGATTTTTGGATGACGAAGGAAGTCTTCGCCGACGGAACGAGCAGGACGGTAGGAGTGATCTCCAACTTTTTGAGTTTCAACATTACATCGGGACTCAGGGTGCCGACGGGTATGTTCCTCTTCTTCGCCATCGGGGCCTTTGTCATCTGGGCCTTCTTTAAGACGAAGCTCGGTACCTGTATTACAGCCGTAGGTTCCAACCCGGACTACGCAAGAGCTGCAGGAATCAATATCGACAGGATGAGACTGATCTCCGTCATGCTTTCGACGGCGATTGCAGCGATCGGTATCATCGTCTACCAACAGTCCTACGGATATATCCAGCTCTACACCGCACCGCTTACCTTTACCTTCCAGTCGGTTGCGGCGATATTGATCGGGGGAGCGAGCCTAAACAAGGCCAGCATCTTAAACGTCATTATTGGTACCCTCCTGTTCCAAGGTATCCTGACGATGACTCCCATCGTAATCAACGGAGCCTTGAACATCGACGTTTCCGAGGTCATCCGTATCATTGTAACCAACGGAATGATTATCTACGCATTGACAAGGAGGAACAAAGCATGATGAATAAGAACTTGAAACGAAGTCTTGGAAAATACATGGTTCCCATTCTCTTCCTTCTGATATGCGGAGCCGGGATCGCCATTGCAAAGCCGCCCATGTCCTACCTTTCGGGAGAACTCGCTCGAAGGATGGTTCGAAACACCTTCTTCGTACTCTCTCTTATCATCCCCATCCTTGCAGGTATGGGAATCAACTTCGGTATTCCCCTCGGATCCATGGCGGGTCAGATCGGTCTTATCTTTGCTACGGACTGGGGTGTCACGGGATTTCAGGGACTGTTGGTAGCTGCGCTGATCGGAACACCGATCGCCATTTTACTTGGAAACTTCTCGGGACGTGTCTTGAACCGTGCAAGAGGTCGGGAGATGATTACCTCAATGATGCTGTCCTTTTTCATCTTGGGAATCTATATGCTGTTGTTGCTCTATCTCTGTGGTTCTGTCATTCCCTTCCGAAACAAAAAAATCATTCTTTCGCAGGGATATGGAATTAAAAATGCCCTGAAACTCGATGCAGCGCGGGGGTTTGACTCCATTCTAAGCTTTACGGTGAACCTTCCCTTCGGAAAGGACTCCATTGCCTTTGAAGTGCCGGTCGTAACCATCCTCTTCATCGTCGCCCTCTGCTTCTTTACCATCTGGTTTAAGAAGACCAAACTCGGCCACGACATGAGGGCAGTCGGTCAGGATCAGAAGGTGGCATCCAACGCGGGATTGAATACGGATAAGATCCGTATCCAATCCATCGTAATCTCTACTGTACTTGCATGTTATGGTCAGATTATCTACCTGCAAAATATCGGTACCCTCAATGTATATGCCGGTCAGGATCAGGCAGCCCTCTATGCGGCGGCATCCCTTCTCGTCGGTGGAGCGAGCGTATCGAAGGCATCCATCCCCAACGCCCTTGTGGGAACGGCCCTCTTCCACTTGATGTTCATCGTTATGCCTCAGGCTGGAAAGGCTCTGACGGGAGATGCCATGATCGGAGAATACTTCCGTACCTTCCTCAGCTACGGTGTCGTAACCGTTGCATTGATTATGCACGCATATGAACGACAACGAGCAGCGGAAGAACTTAGACAGCAGGCGAGAACGGGAATTCCCCAGTCGCAGGCAAAATAAACAGCGTTCTTCTCCTTTTCAACACCCCGATGCTTGGAACCTCCTTCATCGGGGTGTTTTAGTATTATACTATTCTCCAATAGAAGTATGGGTATATCTGTTTTTTATACTATTCTTCAATAGAAGCGTGGTTATATTTATTTTTATGATCACAAAAATCCATTTTATTTCCTGTTGAATACAGGTTACTTATATCTATAACTCAAATGAATAATAGTATTATACTATTACCTGTTGCATTGTCCGGTTATCTGTATGAGTATTTTTCAACCACAAAAATTCATTTTCTCTTCTATGGAGTGCAAACCCTTGATATCCATCAATCGAAGGAAGACTCCCGTAAAACCGCTCGGTATTACCTTCTTCATCAAGGAGGTTTCGGATACTGCACGGATATATAAACATATTTTTCTCTCACTGAAACGCCAGACTTTACAGATTTTTGTCCATAGGTTAAAATAACTACATCAAGTAAAAAGGAGTACATCAATGAACTATTATCTCGTAGATTATGAGAATGTAAGAACTCAGGGTCTCAATGGAGTAAACAAACTCTCTGAAGAGGATATCGTCTGTATTTTCTACACCGAGCATGCAGACAGCCTCACCTTCGGACTTCACAGACGATTAAACGAATCGAAAGCAACAATACTGTTTCGAAGAGTCATCGCCGGATATAAGAATGCTTTAGACTTCCAATTGTCCTCCTACCTTGGATATATCATCTGTGAAAATGCGGAGAATCAGTATGATTATTGCATCGTCAGCCAAGATAAAGGATATGAAAGCCTCGTCGACTATTGGAAGAAAAGAAAGGTAAATGTAAGTCTTGTTACAAATGTAGTAAAGCAAAAAGAACAAGCCTCGGAAGATAAGGCTGAAACACAAGAAGATGCACTGAGTCCTTGTGAGAAAGTAGCAGAAGAATACTCACGCGACAATACTGCTTCAGAAGAACAAACAGCCGACCTTCCCAAGGATACACCCGTCGTTTCTGCAACCGCAAAACCAGAGATACAGAAGAACTCTCAAACACAGGCCGAGGAACTGCTCTTTTTTGATAAAATGATAAGGGATTACTTGCAAAGCGATATCGTTTCAAAACAACAAACAGCCGAGGATACCGTTATTTCCACAACGACAAAGCAAGAGGTACAGAACAACTCTCAAACACAGACCGAGGAACAGCTCTTTCTCAACAAAGTATTAAAGGAATATTTTCAAAGCGATATCGTTTTGGAGGAGAAGGAAACCGTGCCCGCCTCAGATACCTCTGTTGTTCCCGTCACGGTGCAACAAAAGAAACGGACGATGGATAATGATTTGGAAAAACAAGTAGCCAAGCTGCTTAAGGACAAGTCCGATGCTCCCGCCGTAACAAAAATACTCCAAAACTGCAAGACAAAAATGGAGCTTAACAACGCCTTGATGAAGAAGTTTCCGAGCAAAGACCATAAAAAATCAAGCGAAATCTATACTGCACTCAAACCTTTGATTGCAGACAAAAAGGGCAATTAAAAATCCGCGGATGAACCGCGGATTTCTTACTTCTTCTTACTTGGACAACATGGAGTTGATAAACCAAATTTGCTTGTTATAATCTGCAATATGCTCTTCAAACATAGCTACTGCGGCAAACCAATCTTCCTCATCGCAAGCATGTCTCAAAGCGATTGCTTCCTTACGCATTTGTTCCATATCAGCCAATACAAGCTCCAAGCCTTCTTTGCAGCTGAATGCTCTTGTCGGCTCTTCCTTGATCGTAGCAAGCTCCAAATGCTCCTTCAAGGTAGAGGCCGGAAAATGTCCGTGCATCTTCATATGCTCGGCAACCGCATCCATTCTCTCAAAAGCCTTGTCATACTCCGCTTCGGTAAACTCGTGAACTGCTACGAACTGCTCTCCTACCACATTCCAGTGAATATTGTGCAATTTTACGATCCATACGGACAAATTGGATAGATATTGATTAAATTCTTTTAACATTTTCATAACTTTATTTCCTCCCTTAATTTTTATACAATCGGACAGTGTTTTATCCTATGTCACTTATCATACCCGTATTCAAAATACTTAACCATTTTTGCAAAAATATTTGATGTTTTTGCAAATCAATATCGTATAAGTGAAAAACAAAGAACGATAACTCTGCTCTCGAGGGCAAGCAAAGCTTGCGATTGATTCAAAAAGCGAACAGCGGAGCATTGCCTAGAAGAGAAAGGTAAACGCAGTGAATGACGAAGTTTGCTAAGCCGTTCCAAACGGGTGAACCATCGATATAAATCAGCTGTTTGAGGCCTTGGCGAGTTCTGATGCTATGGTTCACGACTTGGTTTTCAGCTCCAGAAACGTCCTCGTTCCGATTGCACTTTCATTTACTATAAATTCTGTTTTATACTATTCTCCAATAGAAGTATGGATATATCTATTTTTTGACTACGAAAAATTGTTTTATCTTCTATTGTTCACAGATTGTTTATATCCACAACTCAAAAGAATAATAGTATTATCTCTATATCTCCCATACACCTGTCATTTTTTTATTGGATTTTAGTATAAATCCGAATCTCCTTGCATTTCTCCTCTTACAAGATCCTTGAACTCCTGCCGTAACGCAACCATACGATATGGATCTCGTCGACCCTTCTGTGATAACTCTTCTCCAGGGCCTTCGCATAAATCTCCATCTGTCTTCGGTGCTTCTCCGCATCCCTGTACCTGTCCGTCTTGAAGTCGATCAAAATCAGCTTTTCGCCCTCAAAGAAGTAGCAGTCGATGATCCCCTCCAGACGGTAGTTGTTATACGCCATCATAAAGGGCTGTTCCCGATATACCTTGTCTGCAAGCATCAATCGTTTGCCTATAGAACTTTCGAGGAAAGAGGTCAGCCATTCGATTTCGACCGCTTCCGCTTCCTCATCGGTCAACAGCTCTCTTTGTCTCATATCCTCGACCTTCGCCCTCAATTCGTCCGAGGTTTGAGGCTTGAGTTCCAAATTTTGTATCACGAAGTGAGCAAGACTGCCTTTCTCTGCCGAACTGAGCCCCGTCTTTTCCTGCATAAAATCCGGCAATCGATAAGTCTGCTCCAAGCCGTTGGAGGAAGGCGTATCGGACAAAACTTCTGTTTCCTCAAATGAGGAAGAACTCCCTTTTCTTTCTTCCGCGTTCTCTTGCACTCTTGTTTCAGAAAAAAGCCTTTTCGCCTCTTCCTTCTCACGGCCTTCCTCAAACAGCAGTCTGCTGACCCCCTTCTTGTAGGGAAGCAGTACCTCTTCCTGATAGGGGTAGGTAAGGGAGAGTCTTTCCTCAAGCAAAGTCCTCATTTTCTCCGCCTCGCTCGGTCCATCCTCACAGGCGAGGAAGTCCTCGACCTTGGTTCTCATATCCTCTCGCTCTTCCGCTTCCTTCTCCTCAAGGTCATCCATACTCAAAGAATGGAACGAGAACACGCTCCTTCCCTCAATCAGTCTTGCCTCCTCCGGGACCAGATCCGCAAAGGCACGAAGCCCTGTCGCGTTCCTCTGCCTGACAAGGATGGGCAACAACCAACCGAGGTAAGACCTTCCCTTGAAGAGTTTTTCCTTCAATGTTCCCCGATAAGCCTCGCTTATCGCCTTGTAAGGGTTGGAGGTCTCCCCGATCAGGATCAGCCTGTCGACTGCCCTTGTAAGTGCCACATAGAGAATCCTGACCTCTTCCGACAACAGCTCCTGTTTCTTCTTCCTCTGTATCATCTTCTTGAAGAAACTGTCCCGATAGCTTCCCTTCTCCAAGTCGACATACCTCGGTCCCAGCCCCAATTCGTTGTGCAGGATTACCGCTTCACGATTGTCGGCAAAGTAGAAGTTGCGATTCAAGTCCGTCAGGAATACAATGGGAAACTCCAATCCCTTGCTCTTATGCACGCTCATAATACGGACGACATCCGCACCCTCGGACAGACCCATCGCCTCGAGGGAGTCTCCCCTCTCCTTGAGGATGCGATCGACGTATTGAAGAAAACCGAAGAGTTTTGCATTTTCGGAAGCCTCGTATTCCTCGATCTTCTGCAGAAAACCCCTCAGGTTTTCCACCCGTTCCTCCCCTTTTTCGAGGAGGTTCTGATAGTTCAGATACCCGCTCTCCGTCAGAAGTTCAAAGACGAAGTCCGACAAACCGAGAAGTTTCTCCCTGCTCCTCCAACGCTCCACCTCCTTGAAGAAATCATCGATTTTACGAACCAAAACCTCGTCCCTGTCTTCGCCCCCCTCCATATAGGACATAACTGCATTGTAAAAACTTCCCTCCCTTTGCAGACTTCGGATCTCGACAAGGTCGTCCTCGTCCAATCCCCCGAAATAGGACAACATCGAAGCGATCAGAGCCTCGTCCTGCATTTCGTTGTCTATCAGACGCAGATACTCCAACAAGCTTCGAATCTCGATTACATCGAAGCCCACGGAAGAGTAGTCGAGGTAACACGGAATTCCGTAAGATTTGAGTACCTTCTCCAAGTCTTTGGCACTTCCCTTGGGAGAACGCATCAATACGACCATATCCCTAAAATGAATTTCTTCCTCCTCGCCACCCGGCTTCCTTCGTTTCTGTCCCTGTAACTCCAGTATCCTTCTCGCAATAATGTGGTGGGAGATACTACCTTCCTCGGACTTTTCTCCGAGATAGAACTCTACGCTGTCCTCCTGAGGAAGAAAACTCGCTCCCGGCACCAACGCCTGCCCTTCGGCGGTGTAATCGATTTCGCCTAAGGAAGGAGTCATCAGAGCATAGAATATATCGTTGCAGAAGTTCAGGATCTCCTCCCGACTTCTGAAGTTCTTGGACAGGTCGATCTTGACCGAAGAACCGCCCTCTCCCGTCGCATAGTTTCGGTATCTTCTTTGGAACAACTTGGGTTCGGCAAGTCGGAACCCATAGATGGACTGTTTGATATCCCCTACGAAGAAGAGATTGTTGTGCCTACATATCGCCTCAACAATCGTTTCCTGAACAAGGTTGCTGTCCTGATACTCATCAAAAAAGATGTATTCAAACCTCTCCCGAAGTTGTGAGCGAACCTCCTCCTTCTTGAGCAGTTCCAGGGCAAAATGCTCCAGATCCGAAAAATCGACCAGTTCCATCTCCTTTTTTTTGATCTGATAGGCCTCGTAGTAGTCTTTGACAAAGCGGTACAGGACCTTCATCATCGGATATAACTCAAGCGACTCCTCATAAAGTCTCATCAGGTCTTCCTGTACCAAGTCCGTTTGAAGCTTCTTAATCCTCCCCTTGATTTCGGAGTTTCGAACCTCCTTCATTTCATCGAGCAGTTCTTCATCGAAAAGCCCCGCTTCCTTCTGCTTCTTCGAGACCGATTTCAGACGACTGAACGAAAGGCTGTTTAAAGCTCGGACAAAGTCCTCGTACAGACCTGATCCGTCCTTGCAGTACCGACCTGTAGCTTCGATGTAAAGATCCAACTTCGCCTGCAGGAGTTCCACCGAACGAGCATCATCCGCAAAGTTCTCATAGTAGGGAAGATCGTTCTCCCTGCTGACCTTGCAGGCTTCCTCTATACTCTCCCGGACAAGGCGAAGTTCATCCCCGATCTGCTCGAGATAGAATTCCATCACGGGAGAACGCAGAAAGTCGTCAAAACCCATATCAAACGCCTGTGTCTTTTCTTCCAGCCATTGCCACGGTTCACTCTGCCCCTGAACGAAACGGAAAATCCTGTCGATGAGCTCGACAAAGTTGTCGTCGGACTTCTCCCCCCCATAAGCATCCATAAGACGGATAAAATCTTGACTTCCTTCCTCGTAGTACCTCTCAAGCACCTCTTGCATCGCATCCGAGCGAAGTACATCCGCATTTGCACCCGTCGCGACCTTGAACGAGGGCGAGAGATTCAGATGATGAAAGTTCTCCCGAAGCAGCTCGATACAAAACGAGTGGAGGGTGCTGATCGAAGCCTCCCCCATTGTGCTCATCTGCTCCTGTAGGAAACTGCTGTCATCGGGATCTTCGATGATTTTTTCGACCATGACCTTTTGGATTCTCTCCTTCATCTCTCCTGCCGCCGCATTGGTAAAGGTCACGATGAGCATCTTGGTAATCGGCACCTGCTCTTCCTGAAGAATACGCAAAATTCTCTGCACGAGGACCGCCGTCTTCCCCGATCCCGCCGCTGCGGACACCAAAATGTTCGTTCCCTGCTTTTTGATGACGGAAAGCTGTTCCTTTGTATAACTTACTTTTTTCTTCTCCTTACTCATGTCCTTCCGCCTCCTTTCGGGAATTTAACAACACCTTGATCTCCTCATCGCTCTGCGTTCGAATCGGCCTGTACTTCTCATCTTCCACCCTCTCGTCAAAGCGACAGATGGACTTGTAGTTGCAATAGGTACAAGCGGTGTCCTCCTGACCTCGGTAGACGGGCGAGACTTCAATCCTGCCGCTTAAAATCTCTTGAGCTATCTGTTTTGCAAGTTCCAACACACGTTCGATCAAACGATCGAATTCTTCCTCGGAGAGCAGGTTCTCCTTCTCGTCGTACTTCTTCCTGCCCGTTCCGTAAAAAACACTCGAATACTCGTCGATGGTCTTGTCGATGGCATGCAGGACAGCCTCATCCTTCAAAGCAATCCCTTTCATCAACGTCTTACTGTTGCGTGCCTTCTCCAGTTCCTCCTCGTCCTCCGCCTTGACCAAAGGATCGATTGCAGGAAAGTAGAAAACCCCTGCAGGCAATACCTTGTCTTCTCCGAAGGCTCGACTGTAAAGGCTCGCAAACAGATATACGATCAACTGAATATCCAGCCCGTTCCACGCATCGGAGAGGTCGAAGCTCTTTCTCGAGGTCTTGTAGTCTATGATCTTGATGTAGGTCTGCGACTCCCTGCTCATCACGTCGATTCTGTCGATTCTGCCCCTGAGATAGGCTCTATCCTCCAACAGGGTGACTGCGGGCAGTTCCTGCTTGTAACCGAAGTCCACCTCCTGACCCCAGATACGAAACTCTCCCTTCTTCATCTGCCTGAATATTCTGCCTCCGACCTCACAGGCCGTCTTCTTCAACTTCTCGAGCATATATCGATTTCGAGGCGTGTTTTCAAACGAAACTTCCAGCCTTTGTTTCGCCTTTTCTTCAAAGATAGCATCCATCTCCTCCCGACACTTCTCCTCCGAAAAGGAAGGGTCCCTCTTCAATCGGGCAGTGAACTCATCGATGCTCTCATGGAGCAGGATGCCGATGTCCGTCGCTTCCATATTATAGCTTGTTCTTTCCTTAGGCGAGAGGGCATAACGGACAAAGTGTTTGTAAGGACAGGAAGAAAACTGCTCCAGTCTCGATGTGCTGAAGTTGACTCTGTCTCCATACATTCTTCCGATATGCCTGCTCTGTATATAACGCGCCTCCTTCGTCTTTTGCAGGGCCTTCATCAAACGCTCAAGTTCTTCGTCTCTTCGCTTGGAAAGCAGACGTACCGCCTCCCTCCAAAACAGTTCTTCCTCACAGCCTCGTTCGATAACCTCCCTGAGGTTTCGGGCAAGAAGATGGAGCAGGGGTCTCCTTCCGTAGACGGCTTCGACCGGAGAACTCTTTTTTTCCACGGCCGATAGTGCAATCATCATCTCTCTGAGCCTCGTAACGTAGTAGGAAGGACGCAGGGGTTTGCCCGTGTGATCGCTCAGGGCGTAAGATAGAAACAGCTTCTTGCTTACCGTTGTTGTATTAAGGTAGAAGCTGAGCCTCTCCTCGGCACGTACCTTCTCCGGCACGGAAGGAAGCTCCACCTTACTTTTCTCCAACTCCGAGCGTTCTTCCCGAGTGAACAGGGAGACCTCCGCATGCTGCTTGGGAAAATATCCTTCGCACAATCCCAGCACAAAGAGATAGTCATCCGTTTTGTTTCTGCTTCTATCCAAGGTCGCAACCATGATCTGATCCTGTGCCGGAGGAATGATACCGATCTCATGCCCTTCCATCCCCGACATCAAAATTTCACCAAACTCCTCGATGTCCACTCTTCGATTACCGACAAGCTCTACAAGTTGGTTTACGATATCAATAAACACATCCCAGACCTGTCTGTTCTCATTGGCAAAATCAAGCAGTCCTTCCTCCTCAAGCTCTTCGATATAGCTCTCCAACTTTCGGGGAAAGTGATTCTCCAACAAGAAATCTATCAGGATACGAACAAATTCACTCACTGTCTTTTTCTTTCTTGTCTGCTTATAGAAGTCCGACAGAAACAGGGTAAGTTTCTTTTGGATTCCAAGCAGTTCCTGCCTCTCCTCTTCCTCCATAATCCCCCGTTCAAAATACTTCTGCTCAAAGTACATCATGCCTCTTATCTTGTGGGAAATACTGTAGTTCTCAAGCACCTCGATCTCTCGTCTCTCGAGATTGGCAAAACCCAGCTTCAAGAAAGTGAAGAGACCGGCGTAATCCATATGAAAGGCCATGCACTCGATCAGGTGTTTGATCGACGCGATCATCGGATTTGCGAAAAGTTCCCTCTTCTCATCGATGAACACGGGGATGTCATACATCGAAAAAACTCTCCTGATCCTCTTCACATACTCATTGCTGTCCGTGACACAAAGTCCTATATTGCGATAACGTGCCCCCCGATACATCACAAGTTCTTTGATCTTACGAGCAACCGCATGGACTTCTTCCTCCGTACTTTGATGATCCCTCAACTCTATGCTTTCAGGCTCATCTTGATAAAGGACCTTGGAAAAAGAGAACAGTTCCTTCCCGAAGAAGGCAAGTTCTTTATTCCCTTCCTGCGCTTTGCAGTACTCAAACTCTACCTTGATGCCCCTCTTCTCTGCAAGCTTTCGGAGTTTTGCCATAGTTTCCTCCGTCGCGGAAAACACATTATCCGAGACATATCCCCTTCTTTCTTCTCCCAAGGGAAGACTGATTTGAACCTCGTTTCCGTTTTCCAACAAAGCCCCGATCACTTCGTATTCCAAACCCGTAAATCCGTTAAAAAAAGTAAGATAGATATCGACACCCTTCAAATGCTGCGCGTTTTTGATCTCTTCACACAGAAGAAGCATACGATCCTCATTGTCGGAATAATTCCCTTCTAAAATCTCCTTCATCCTTCGCTGCATCAGGGCAATCTCCCTAAGCTTCCGACGAAGGATCTCACTGTCTGAAGAAGCTGCAACCTCCTCCAACTGCTGACACGAGATGCCCGATCGCTTCAACTCCGTCAGCAGACGAAGGGCGTGAGAAAGAAAGTCCTGATTGTGTGCCCCCTCCCGAAACACTTGAAATTCATCCTTGTAATCTTCAAATACCGTACGCAGGACCATAGACTTTCCGACCGCATCGATGAAGGGACGTCTCCTGCCTGCGGTAACCGACAGGACTTCCCTTGTCAACCGTTCAAAACTGACTGCCCGTACATCCATCAAAGCCTCTTCCTTCAGTTCTTCCATCAACCACATATCCGTGATCAAAGTCGCCTGTTCGGGAACAATAAAGTAGGTTCGGGAGTTCAAACTCCCTTGAATATATCGCTCCAACAAACGTTTCTGTCCTTCCTTTACGGACGTTGAGCCTATGATATGTAACATAACCCTTCCCCCTTCTCCAACAAAAATACCCGCCTTAATGCAAGCGGATAAGATAACTCTGCCTCTTCGACGGCAGAATTGAACGGATCGTTCTTTTTATCGAGAGAAAAAATCCCAATCCGTCGAAATTACCTGCCTATAGAAGCGCTCTACAAAGACATATGTTCTTCCTTCATCTTACGATACCACAGGAAATACCGCACAAAGGCAAAACCCTTATTTTCTATGGATTTATACTGTTCTTCGATAGAAGTATGGTTCTATCTATTCTTTGACTACGAAAACTCATTTTATCTCCTGTGTAGTGCTAATTTCTGATATCAACAGTTTAAATAAACAGTAGTATTACAAAATATAGAAGCTTGTCAAATCAAGTCTTTCAAGAAATTCACCCTTCATATAAAAACAAAGATTACGCCTTTTTTGAATGACTGGGCGTTTCCCTTGTTTTTCAAGCGTTCATCCGAACCAACTCAAGCAAGTGCTCCTCAAAATATCACTTCTGCTCCTCTTTCTCAATATTCTCATAGATCACATTGCCGTTGGGACTGCTCTCCGGATAACCGAGGTACTTATTCAGTGCATCTCTTAGAGCATCTCCCGTGACGTGTTCAAGCAGATCCGCCTGATCGTGGATCAGTTCCTCATCCATATCCAAATTGTTCTTGAGAAAATACTCCCACAATCGATGTTTCGACAACACCCCCTGTGCCCGCTCTCTTCCCTTGTCGGAAAGAGAGATTCTGTTTTTCTCGAGCACGAGCAAACCATCCGTTTCCAGTTTGCGAAGCATAACGGTAACGGACGGCTTGGATACCTTCAAATACTCAGATATACTTTTATTCGTCGTATATCCTTCCTGTCTCGACAGACGATAGATTGCCTGCAAGTAATCTTCCCTGTTTGAATTCATCTTTCCCATCCCTCAATAACTCCCCTTATATTATACTATCAGATTTTTGTATAATTCCCCTATAAACATTCCCGGAATTCTATTCCAAACCGAAAAGATGTTTTTGAACGCTCTACCCTCTCTACATAGGATATGTCGACCAAACACAGTATTAGAAAATGCCCAATCTCAGCCCGACAAAGGCGATAACGGCTCCCAAGATCAAACTGATCGAATGAATGATCAGAGTCGAGCTGTTCCCCGAAAATATCGGTATGTTCCCAAAAATTGCAAATCCGAGGATCCATCTTCCATACGCACTGTGAATATCGAGTTTCCGTGTGTCTTTTCCAAACAACGCATAGATCACAATCAAACCTATCATTGCAAATACAATGGGTGAGCCTCCCACGCTGATCGATTTCCTGTACAGAATGGAAAAGCAAACATTGGACAATGTCGCCGCCGTCAAAGAAAACACAATCATCTTAAACGAAGTTGTCCTTGTCTCCAAAAAAGCACATACCCAATAAAAGGCAATGCTATTTAACAGAAGATGGAGGAGATTGACGTGGAGGAACAGTCCTGTAAAAAAACGCCAATACTCTCCCTGAATAATTGAAATGCCCTTATTCGCACACACCTGTGCCAAGTCTTTTTTCTTTGCTAAGAAATACGCTCCCCACCAGATACACATAACCGCTCCATAAGCTCTCATTCTCGAATCCTCCTTCAAGACTTGCTCTGAAATCAGCCTGTATCTATAGTATATACCTAAAAAGTCTTCAAATAAAGACACCTGTCTCATATTCTTCCTTCAAAGCTGTACAAAACATTCCTCGTCGTCGCCTATCTTTTCTACAAACCATACGCATTCCTTATACTCTCATACCTGCGTCTGCCTTTTTCAGTCAAAGCATAGACCTTTTTTTCATCATCGATACAAAGGATTTCTCTGTCCATCAGAAGCTTTGCTCTCTTACGAACCTCTTCCTTCTTCCACATCAGATGGTTCTCGATGCTATCCAAACCCAGTTCCTCCTGTGCATTGGCTTCGTTCGTATGATTGCCTATATGAAGGATCATCAATTCGAGACGAAATTCCTTCTTCTTTTTGTACCTGAGCCATACCGAAGTGATAAGGCCCTCTCTGTGAAAGAGGAAGGTTAAGAAGAAGGTGACCCCTGCAACCGCAGCCGTGGTTCCGGACATCGAAAGGTTGAGCAACATCGCTATCATATAGCCGAGAATGGCATTGATTACGGCATAGAGCGAAGAGATAACAAGCATCACCTTGAGATCTTTCGTGATCAGGTAGGCCGCCGCTCCGGGTGTAATCAGGAAAGACACGACCAGGATCGCTCCGACCGCATCGAAGGCGACGACCGCCGTCAGAGAGGTCAGACTCATCAACATATAAAAAAGCACCGTTGAAGAGATACCGATGAGGCTCGCATACTCCTTATCGAAGGTCGTAAGCTTGAGTTCCTTAAAGAACAGAATAATAAAGCCCATGTTGATCACGAAGACAAGGGACATCTGTGCCAGAGCCTTGGGTACCGAATAGCCGAAGACTTCCACCCTATTCAATGGAGCCAGGATGACCTCTCCCATCAATACGATATCCGTATCCAAATGAGCGTTTCTTGCAAACTTGGTAATTAAAATGACGGCGACGGAAAAAAACAACGGAAAAATGATTCCGACGGCATCATCGTTTTTGACCAAACCCGTATCGGAGAGCACCTCGATACAAAACACCGTAATTACTCCGAACAATGCCGCACCGAAAATCAGAAGCGGTGATGTGACATCCCCTGTAATAAAGAAGGCGATCACGATTCCCAGTAGAACGGTATGCGAAATGGCATCCGACACCATAGAGAGTTTTCGAAGCACAAGAAAACTCCCTATCAGGGCACAGGTCACAGAAGTGACGATCAATACGAACAACGATTCGTAAGAAAGAAAGAACAATTCGTATAAATTCTGCAGCGTGTTCATCGATACTTCCTCCTCATCTTAATGTTTGCAAGTATTCCATGCGGTCCTACAAGCAGGGACAAAAAGGCAAAAACGCTCATGATCATAATAATCGTCGGTCCGGTACTCATCCCGTTGGAAACCGTCGAGATATAAGTGCCCAACAAGGCCGATACCCCTCCTACCGCAGCGGCGATCAGCAATACCCTGTGAAACTTATTGCTCCACTGTACAGCCGTAATGCAAGGCACGATGAGCAGGGAGGAAATCAAGATGGCCCCTACCAATTTAAGACCTACGGAAATCAAGCTCATCGTCATCAACAGGATGATAAGGTAGATGAAATTGGTATTCAAGCCGATGGTTTTGGAATAGACCTCATCGAAGATAAAAACCTTGAGCTCCTTATAGAAAAGAATAAGCAAAATCAGTACCGGCACAGCTACTGCCAATATGAGCATAATATCTTCCCTTACCATATAGGCCGCCTGTCCGAAAATATAGTTCTGTAGACCCGACTGACTCGCACCCGAAAATTTCGAATTTCCCTGAATATAGCTCTTGAGCATCATCCCCGCTCCGAAAAAACTCGACAATGCAATGGCAAGACTCGCATCCAAATCGAGTTTGGACTGCGTGTGTATAAGCTGGATGGCGACAAAACAGAGGGTCCCCGATACCATAGCCCCGAGAAGAAGGATGACGGGATCCCTGCTTACCGATACCATAAAGGCAAGGATGATGCCCGGAAATGCGGCATGACCGATAGCATCTCCAATCAAAGATTGACCCTTCATAACCGTAATACAGCCGACGGCTCCGGAGGCCATAGCCAGGATAAGAGTCCCTATTGCCACGATAATAAAAGAATAGCTTGTAATCAACTCGATATTAAACATTTTTATCACCTGTCATAGACGCTTTCTCCAAGTTTTCCGCTGTAAACACCTCTTCGACCTTCCCCTGTGCAATAACCTTTTTGTTTAGGATGATCACATGGTCAAAGTAATCGTTGATGGTACTGAGGTCATGGTGGACCACAACAGAGGTCTTCTGTTGTCTCTGCGCCTCCTTCAAAAATTCAATAATTACCTTTTCCGTCCTCTTATCCACCCCCGCCAAAGGCTCATCCATAAAATAAATATCCGCATTTTGAGCAATGGCTCTGGCGATAAACACCCTTTGTTTCTGACCTCCGGAGAGTTGTGATATCTGCCTGTCTCTAAATTCGGACATTCCTATTTTTTCCAAGGCCTGATTTGCAATCTCGCGGTCTTTTTTTCCCGGCCTTTTGATCCAACCGAGATGAACATAACGTCCCATGAGGACAACATCGAAGACGGTGGTGGGAAAATCCCAGTTTACGGCACTGGCCTGCGGGATATAAGCTATCTTGTTCTTTACCTGATCTATGGTCTGCCCCATAATGTGAACCTCTCCCGAGAGTTTTTTCTGCAACCCCAGTATCCCTTTAAGCAAGGTGGATTTGCCCGCCCCGTTGGGACCGATAATGGCGGTTCTGGAATGTTCCATAATATCTACATCGTTGTCCCATAACACGGGTTTATCGTGATAGGCAACCGTTAAGTCCTCCACCCTTATGATAACGTTTTTCATTCTCTTTCCTTTCCAAACACTTCGAGGGTAGAGATGAGCCTCTACCCTCTTTTTGTTTTACTTCAAGTTTTCCACGATCAATTTGACATTGTGACGATACATATCTACAAACGTGTGTCCTTCTTCTCCTTCCGGTGCAAGAGAGTCGGAGAACAATTCACTTCCTTCTCCGCTGACAACCTTGACCTCAAACCCTTTTGCATTTGCAGCTTCTTTGAGTTTTTCCATTCTTGCGGGATCCGTTGTCGACTCCGCAAAAATCGCCTTGATCCGCTTCTCTACAATAAAGTCCACCGTATCTTGGATGTCCTTGTTTGCAACTTCACTGTCCGTACTGACCCCTTGCGGTGCCATGACCGGAATCTCATATCTCTTCGAAAAGTAGTTGAAGGCATCGTGAGGAGTGATAAGGTATCTGGACTCTTGGGGAATAGAGGACAGCAGTTCTCTGTTCTCTTCATCAAGCTTTGTCAATTCTTCCAAGTACGCATTCAGTTTGGCTTCAATAGACTCTTTTTCTTCAGGGAGAAGCTCGATCAGCTTATTTGCCGCATTGGTCGTCGCTTCCTTATAGAGGTCGATGTCAAACCAGAAGTGAGGATCGATGATCTCATGTCCGTCTTCTTCCATTACACCGAGTTTTTCTTTCGTAAAGGTGTCTGCAACGGCATAACCCTTCGTTTCTAAAATCTCCTGCATTTTTCCCTCAAAATGAAGACCGTGATAGAGAAGCAAGTCCGCTTTTTCCACCTTTTGTAAATCTTGAGGTTTTGCCACGTAGAGGTGCGGATCTTCTCCGGCAGGGATCAAAAGTTCTCTGTCGACCATGTCCCCCGCTAACTGTCCTACCATATCATAGAGGAAGGATGTTGTAACCGTAACCGTCTTTTTGCCACTATCTTGAGCCGTATTTTCTTGAGGAGCAGTCGCACCTTCCTGAGAAGCACCACCGCCACAACCCGCAAGTGTCAATACCAACCCCAACATCAATGCCATCATTATCTTTTTCATAGTTATTTCCGTCCTTTCTGTATGTTGTCGAACGGGAAGAAGGAATTGATACTCCTATCGTTCTTCGACCTTCTTCCAAATCGGTTAGTTTTAGCTAACTATGGCATATTATAATCCCTGTTTTTTCTTTTGTCAATGATAATTTTTAATATTTGATAATTATTTTCATACACTTGTACTTCTATCGATCTTCCTCTTCAAGTACAATTTTCACGCAGTCCGATTTTTTCTATGCAAACACCTTACAAAGAAAAACTCCTGACTCCTCTTTGAACTTATGATATACAAAAATTTGTCATACCCATGTTTTGGAAAATCTCGTTCTTCATACAGCGTCAATTTTATACTGATTTTTTGAATTATACGGTATTTCCCTGTTTCTCTTGTGCAACGACCTCTAGTTTGATTCGGTCAGGGTCTTCAAAATACAGGGCGTAATGCCCTTCTCCACCCGCATAGGGATAGCGGTCCTCATATAAGATCGAGGTCCCTCGTCTGATCAACTCCGTTCGAATCTCCTCAATCTCTTCCACACAAGAAACAACGAAGGCGATGTGATTGAGACCGATGTTACACCTGTTATAACCACCTTTGAGATACTTCTCCCTCGTTTGGACAAAGACGAGGTAGGAGTCTTCGTCCTTGAACGAAAATCCCTCTTCCCAATCCTGAAACAAGCTGTAGCCCAGTTTCGGAAGGAGGTAGGCGTAAAACTCCCTGCTCCTGTCCAAATCGCTTACATATACTTCTATATGATGTAACATATTCTTCGCCTCACTTCTGTTTTCTTCATACCCGTTTCCCCTCTCTCAATAACATCACTCGGCAGGAATATATAGGAGTAGATATCGTAACAGGAAAGACTCAAAGGAGGATGAGCGGTTATGACGAAAACTCTTGTAATCCTATTCTTCGTTTGAAATTCCGAGTATACAGAATATATCATTACGAAAAAATAATTTGGATGATGATATGTTTCAAAGCACTCAAGCTGTCAATTCCAATAGATACTCGTATGGCCCTTTGAATACCTTCCCCGGGACGACAGTCCATTTATCACCGGAGGAGTTTTGGGAAGGTTTTTGGAAGAATGCCTTCGAGCATATTTGCTAAAAAAAACACCGCAAGCTAAGAAAATAAGGTGCGGTTCATCACTTCTCTCAATCAGATGTATTGTAAAACGAACTTTCGGTTTCGTCATCTGTTCGAAAGGAACTTCCTCTTATTTTCAGCTATGCGGTATTTTTATGATCCGGGTTGTTATTTGGATAAAGGGGTTGTCGTATCGTCCCTGAAACCACCGGATGTTGTATATCTCCTATGAAATTCAACTTGTTGGCATCAACAATTCAAACAAAGAGCAATACGGGTATCACATCCGAGCAACAACCGGTGTCTTCCTCTTCCCGACCTACTCCTTATTCTCCACTGTCAGGATATGATGTTGAGCACAGAGGAAGTTCAACCTATGTTCGAGTTCTCCCCACGGATCGATTGTTTGAAAAATCTCGGTCTTTTTCGAGGAAGTTCAACCTATGTTCGAGTTCTCCCTCTTTCTCGACATAGGTCACAAGATCGATCTCCCCCTGCATCCTCCGCCTTTTCAGACGTTTGAGTTCCATTCGCAGACGCGTGACCTCCTGTAGGATATCCTGTGCGACCTCCCTGTTGCTCTTCCTCAACTCCCCGTAGTCCACCGATTCGTAGAAGTCCAGATCGAACATCCGTGTGCTCTCAGAAATGCGAGAGAGGTAGTGGTCGACAAAGATTTCTCCGAACTCTTCCTCCAAAGATCTCCACTCCTGTGCTTTCAAAACCACAAATCCGAGGGTATCATCTCCCAAACTCTCCATAAACCACCTGATCTCATAGTCGTCCTCCAAAAACTTATTGAGGCTCCTTACAGTGACATCTCTGTCCATAACGTCTCCATAGGGAATCTGCATCTTCTCTCCCTTGCGTACCAGTACGATATCGTCCCCATACTCTTTGGAGTTATCGACGAATTCCACCTCCACGATGTCATCACCCAACCTCTGATTGACGTAGGAGATGATGTCCTCGTCGTATTCCCTCCAATCGATCCATAGGACTTCATCCCCCTCCCACATCTCGTCCGCCACAGTTTCAGGATCTCTCAAATACTCGCGTATCACTTCATACATAACCATCCCTCTTTCCTACAAACTTCTGTTTCGTTTTCTTGCACGATATATTCGTGCGTTTGTGCAAGGTTTATACTTTAAGTTGAAACGATATGACATACCGCACAAAGGTGACGCCTTGATATCCCTATGGATTCACAAAATATAGGACCTTATCGAACCAAATCGTTTCAAAAATTCCCCATCCATGCAGAGATCCTTTCATACTATTCTCCGTTTGAAATGCCGGGTATACAAAATATATTCTTCCCAAAGAACAATCTGAATGAGTGTATGTTTCAAAGCATTCGACCTGTTCATTCTGATGGATTATAGTGGTACACCATTTTTTGAACTGTACGGTATTGCCATATCTCCCTATTCTCCAATCAAGTATGTCGGTATCTATCGCCTCTTCATACCGGCATCTCGATCGGGGTTCGGTCTTGTCCCACCTTCAAAGACCGTCCGTCTTCCTTATCGAATCTGATCGAGGATGGTCGGATCCTTAATCTTGGTATCTTCGGCGAAAAGGAGGATCTTGGACATGATCTCCGCCGTCTTGGGATCTTCATCGACAAAGGGAAGGAAGAGTCTTCCTCTGTGTTGGCTGTGTACCGGCAGGACGTGGATCTCCGCCCCCGCCTTCTGATGAATAACTCCGCTTCCCAAATGAACGGTATAAGATGCTCTCTTGCCTTCGATCAAAGCGTGTTTTTCCGTGAAACTTACATTCTTGAGCTTAAAGAGTTCGAGATTGAACTGTGCGATCGCCCTTCGCATTTCGACCGTAGAATGGCTGGCTTCGGGATCGACTCCGCCGACATGGGCAATACTGACAGCCAAGTCAACGTCCCTCATAACTTCCGAGAAAATAAGGTCGGGCACCTCATCAATTTTTATGGTACGGAAGGTTCTGCGGTCGTAAAAATTTACCCATTCCAAGGTCGGTGCCTCAATATCCGCCGGAGAGAACCAGTCCGCAAGTGCATAGATCTTAGCTATGATATTCTGCTTGTAATATACTTTTTGAAGACCCTCCTCGTTATCGACCACCCATCTTCTCGTTTTGAGAGCGGCGACGGTCTTTGCAGGCTGGACTTGATGTCCCGCATATCGCAGGGAGGTTTCGCTTCCCTTTTCATCTTCGGTCTTGATGTAGAGTTCTCTAAATACCTGCTTAAAGCTCTGCTTTACCTGACGATGAAAGAGATCTTCCTGATAGTCGGCCCACATCCCGCTGCGATAGAGATCCAGGCAGTGTGCAATCCTCAACCCCATCTCGTCCTCGACCGAGACCTTCCTTCCCTTCGGATCCACAAGGCTTCCTTCCTGATAATAACCCGTATCTTCCCCTGAGATAAAGACGAGGTTTTGGAGGATGGGTGCAACAACAGGATGTTTCATCAGGTTCGAGATTTCACGGCCATAGAATTCAGTTGCATCCTCCATGGCTTCCTCCAACATCTTTCTCGATCGCCTGTACTGCTCCTTGAGGTTCTTGTGTGCCGCCTTCAACTTCTCTACATACTTGTCCTTCTTCAACTTGGCGGGAAGGCTCTTGAGCTGTTTGCCTTCTTTCTCGCACACAACCTTCGACTGACCGAGCTCGTCGATATCGATATAGAGCTTAAATTCACCTATTTCTTTTTTCTCGAAATATTCCTTGATCTCGGAGATCATCTCGCTCTCCATCGCCCAAGTCAGGCGAATGACATCGGAGTAGCCGGCATTTCTGGAGAGGTTCTCCAGCGCGATATCCACCGCCTTGGCTTCACTTGCCCTCCTTTGAGCACCGAACTGCTTGCTCTCCTTGAGAAAGTTCCGGAGAAATTTATAGCGTCTTACCATATCTTTAGTCCGGTTCTTACCCAAAGGGATGAGGGCATAACTTGCCACAAGGTCCTTGTTCCTCTTGTCCTCGATCTTCTCTTCGGTTTCCTTGACCTTGAGAAGCCCGTTGGTTGCATCTGCAAACATCCTCGCACGTGAGTGTTTGGCCCCGGAAGAGATGTATTTGGCACTCTCGTAGAGACGGTCGAAACGTTCCTTGCCGAGATCCCTGTACGCGGACTTGAACCAATCGACATCAAAGGCTCCCAGCTCCAAATCTTCCTTCTCAATCGGAGTGTACTTAGCGATGATACCCATTTCATCACGGGCAATGTCGCTCATATGTGCCCGGAAGTAATAGCAACCGCTCGAAAGTCCCTTCCAACCGAGGTAGGCCTCTATAAAGGAGATCCACTGAGGAGAATACATTGCGACCTCGACCAATCTCTGCTGAGTGATTTTGGCCGCGTCCATCTTCTTGCAGAAGTCCTCCGATGTTTCTCCCTGTGCCGGATAGCTTATTCTGAGTATCCTACTTAGAGTCTGTTTTTTGGATTTTCCTCCGCTGTAATAAGAGTCCATCCTCTCGAGCTTTTCCTTGCCGAGAGCCTTGAGCACCTTGATCAAGACATCGATGCCTTCCACACGTTCGATCGAGTGCACGCACTCGGAGTACGTCAGCGGGGTATCTCCTCGATCAAGTTCGGAGGAAAGGATGAAGTCGATGATCTTCTCTCCCTCATGGCGGAGTAGCTCTTCCGCCTTGAGAGTCAAAGCATCCTTTTCTTCTTCCTCCTCTCTTTTCGGATGTAAGAACGAGGTCAGAGTTCGAACCCTTCTGGTCGCTTCCTTCTCATCCAGGATATGGAGGTAGAGCTCGTCTTTTTCGACCAGTGAAGTCGCTACCGCCTTGGCAATAGAGAACTGATCAAAGGATCCGAAATTGTCCAAGGGTTTTGCATACTTATTCAGGCAGAAGGTATTGAGTTTGTCATATAGGCTCCAGATCAAAGCATAGGCCTGTTTGAACTCTTCTTCGTCGGAATAGGAGTTCATCATCTTGTAGCGTAAATTACGCAGAAATTCTGAAAATCCGAAGATTGTAACATACCTTTCTTCCTTCTCCCAACCATACTTCTCACGGGTTATAAGATCTTTTTCCTTTTCATGCAGGAAGAGGTGAGAAAACACCGCCTTGGAAACATCGAAGATGAACTTCTTGCCCTCTTTTGTATCCACAAACTCGTAGAAGAGGACGCTCAGGACCCTTCCCACGGAATCGAAGGATACCGCCACCTCCCTATCCTGCTCCTTTTCAAGCCTTCGAAGTTCGTCGGAAAGTTTGAAAAGGTCTTTTTTCGAGATGATCCTCTCAATCACAGGCCGAAAATCACAAGACCTGTTTCCATCGCGAAGCTCCTCACTTACACTTCTCATCATATGCAGTTGATAGAGGGTTTTGAAGTCCCTGATCTCTTCCTCATAAAAGGTTCTCCACACTTCCGCCAGAGGATAGTCTTCCAACTTCTCCTGTCCGTAAGATCGATAGACCGTGTTCGTAAAATTCTCTCCCAAAAGGTAGTCGTGGCCCCAGTGGTTTTTGTACTCATAGTTGCGGTGGCTTTGGTAGAGGGCGATGAGCTTCTTCATGATCTCAAGCAAGTCTCTCGTACTCTTATCAAAGATGTCTTTGAGGGCAATCGAGTTTTCGATGACGAGGGTCTTATCTGCGGTATTCTTCCTCTTCTTGCCTTTCTCGACGATCTCGAGCTCAAACTCCGGTCTGTACTGTGTATTGTATAATTTTTCAAGTTCTTCGGCGCGAAGTTCCCCTCCGAGAAGACGGCGAATCAGGATCTCCTCGCTGCTCGTCGGTTTCTCTATCTTCTGTGCAAGCGACTGAAGTTCTTCCCCGGAAAACCGTCCTTCTTCCTTAGATCGCAGGATCAGATCCAGACCGCCGAGCCTTTTGTTCTCATCCTTCTGAACCACGAGGTTTGCGATCGACCTCTTGAGCTCCTCGTCCTTCTGCGTATAGAGGAGGTCGATGACATTTTTGCGAGTCTCTCCGGTCTTTAGACGAAGAAGGGATTCGATCTTCTCCTTGTACTCGCCGACCATATTGTTTTCACGGATGATCTCGCAGGCCTTATCCGAGGCGGAACTCCTGTCGGAGAGAAGGTCAACGACCACATCCTTTTGAAGCTGATTTTTCGGCTTCTTTACAAGCATTTTCAGGATCCCTCCCCTCGCATAGGTATCCATCAGCTTGAGGTAGGGCAGTACCCTGTCGGTCATCTCTCCTTCGAGAAAGGCGTTGATCGAAAAGAGGACGGACGCCAAGTCCTGACGGTAGATCCCGACGGCATACCAAGGGAAGATGCAGGGCGAAAACTCCCTGTCTTTTTTTCCGAGCGTTTCAAGAGCGGAGATAAAAATCTCAAAAAACTTCCTTCCTTCTTTCTTCGAGCTGAAGATGTCTTTGACCTTATCATAGCTCAACTGTTCTTCGGTGTAATACCAAGCTGTCCTTCCTAAGGACGGATGGAGATGAACCCTGTAACAAGCCAAAATCTCAAGATCATCGGGATGACTCGAGATCATCTTTGCAGAAATTCGTTGGGCATGGTTCCTTTTTTGGATGATGGCAAGATAGTAGCTGACGAGGAGTTTGGTATGGCGTTCTCCCTTCTCGATGATCTCCTCCATCGCTTCGAGGGCATCGTCGACATCGATCGCACCCTTGTACCACAGAGCAAGCAGGACTTCGACATTGTCCTTGCTCTTGAGCAGTTCATCCGCATAGGAAGGCTCCTCCAAAATTTTGGCGATCAGAGCCATCTCCTTCTTGGTAATTCGATCGGAGTACTCTTCTCCAACCCCGGTCCAGGTTGCGACAGCGCGTCGAACCGCGGAAAAACGAAGGAGATCGTTCTCATAGACGATGTGGAAGAGGTATTCAAAATTCTCCATGGTGCCCTCGTCCATACTCTCACAGATCGACTGTCTGAGACCTTCCTGCAACTTTGCCGCAAGAAGAAGTTTGCCGACGAGCTCTACAAGCTCCCTGTCTTCTGAAAGCAAGATCCCCTGTATGACTTCCCTCGAAAGAACGAAGGTGTTGTTGTCTCCGGTGATCATCTCTTTGATAAGGTCTATAATCTCAACGTTTTCCCGATCAATCTCGACACTGACATAAGGCGCCGGATTGATATAGATGTACCTTCCGTTTATATCGTTGTTGTACTCCTTTCTCAGGACCTGTACCAAATCCAGATCGAGAGCTTTGATTGTTATAAAATCGGATAGAGCCGAACCCATCTTGTGGAGGTAGTCCCGATAGTTCCTGCTGCGAATCATCCTTCGATAGTAGCCTGCGGTGTAGCTGTACCTTGTAATCTTGGCACAGTAGTCTGTAAAAACACCCCGAAGTTCTTCGCCGATCAGGACATCAAGGACAGGATACAGTTCAACGGGAAGAGCCTCCTCCAAGGTCAGGTACACCTCCTTCTTTTGCTTCAAAACTTTTTCTTCCAAGAATTTTACAAAATCTCTCTCGTCCAATTTAAGAATCTCCTGAACAAGTTCCCTGTTAGCCTTGCTGAGCTTTTTGCTCCTCTGAACCACCGACTGTCGATAGGTCTCTCTCTTTTCGTTCGAAATAGAATAGCTTAACATCTTATCACTCCTCTTCTCTTATGCCGTTATGTTTTGTGCCGATATCGTTTGAATCCTGTAAACGCCTGAAATACCCGGGACTCCCTCTCCGTAATAATCCCATCTCCCGGCGGGCTACCACATACGTCCCGCAAGAAACGTCAATCGTACAAAACTCAAAACATCGCCTTCCTTAAGTTCAAGAGCCTCCTTTAGAGCTCCCGCCTCCTGCTCGTTCACAAAAATTCGATAGATTCCGTCCTCATAGCTGATACAGGCGTTTTCGATCGCCTGTTCAAGATCCTGTTTCTTCCCGCTGTAATCCGCTCCGAAAGAGATCTTGCCCTGTACGGAGATGTCTTCAATCTCCTTTGAGGTCAAATAAGGAATAACCCCCTCCCCCTCTTCCTTTCGGTTGAAACGTTCGACCTCCGAAGTCACGACAAACCGGATCAGGTCCTCTACCGTTTCGATTTTTCCACGGATGTCATAGGGCTGTTTCTCAATCGCATTCTTTCGCTTTCCTACCTGTTTTACCGTTACAAATACCCGCATAAGTCCTCCTTTGTTTCATCTCCTCTGTTTTCAAGAACTCTAGGCCAATTCCAGAGAAACGATCTCAATCCGGCTTCCTCCATTGTCTTCGCAGCTCAAGGAAAAATAGTCAAATCCGTTTCTCCCGACCTCATCCCAAGAAATCACTTCATTGTTGATCAACCTGACCCTATCGTTTTCGTCAACGTTGAAATCCTCTTTCTCTTGCTCATAGTCGATACTATAACCCAAGCGAAGATGGAGTTTCGATGGAGGGAGATCATATCTTACCACCTGTCTTTCCCGTGCCTTTTGTCCGCCACATTCCTCACAGAACATCCCGTTATATCCATGGCGGAAACCGTCATAAATCAAGATAAAGTCTCCCGTCGCCACATCTTTGGCGACAATCTTACAGGGAAGAGTCTCCTCTCCGACATAGAGATCCACAATATACGGATTAGGCAGGTACTCGTTTTGAAACAGGTCCCCGAAGTAATAGATCTCAAAGAGCTCTCCTCCCGTCTTGCCCCTAATCCGGATATCTGTATAGTCGCCTTCCTTTACCTGAACCGCATATCTCTCCAAATAAGTTGGAACCGGCATCTTACATCCTCCTCATCCATCCAATCGCTGTTTTACCTTAACGATAAGTTCTTGCCTAAATCTATCCGTGTCGATAAACATCCTCTTATGTCTTTCAAAAAGATGCATTTGTGGCGGAGTAATATCCAAGAGTACATTATATAACCCTAACGGCTCCGGAAAGATATAGGCTGATTTTCCCGGTTTAAATCCGTTTTGTTTCTGCCACTGTGCAAATTCCTTAGAGAAATTATCTTCATCGGGCATTGCAACCTCCCCTGCCAACTCACCTCCATAAACAAACTGTGAGAGATTGAACATGGCATGTGCCAAAATAAAAAACTTCTTTTTAAATTCGGAAAACTCGACTCCTTTTGCCTTTCTTACCACCTTACACATCAAAGAAAGTTTCTCTCCCGCCTTATCCGTATCTTTGTCGAGCAACGCACAGAGATAGTCGATATATGCACCGTCAAGCTGTTTCCGCTTCGTCCTTGCCCCTTCTTCTACAAGTTTTTTTGCCTCCTTTGCAAACTGTTCATCTTGGTACCACAAAGACATAAAAAGATTGATGATACCAGCCCCGGACATCTTTCCATAACAAAGACCGTTCTTTGCGGGTAACAGGAACTCAATCCTATCGGTTCTGCATGCACAGAGCAACTCCGGCATAATATTATAGGAATAGTAGGCATGATCCACTCCGGGATTAGCAATGTTGCAAATCTGTTTCATCCCGGATGCTTGATACATCGTATCATGGAGCAATTGCATGTCGCCGCCTTTAAAGGCATTATAGATTCCCGTATTCAAAAAACTGTCGCCATAAGCAAGTCGTAAAAGCTTTACAATTTGTTCTTCCAAAGGCTCATCTTCTATAAGTTCTTTATAGAGCTCTACAAGAGATTTCACATCTTCATCCCAAGTCGCAATATAGGAATTGTCTCCCTTTTTCATTTCCTTTTCAAAAACATCCAACAAAGCTTGATTCATATCATCCCTTCCCAAAATAATCTTCCGTGACAAACCAACCCTTCGCTTCTTCGCAAAAGAACAATGTGTTTTAATACCGATGTGATACGGTGCAACATTGAAATCGTGAGTTTTCTATATCCTTATAAAGGCTTGTTAATGCCCTTATACCGATACGTTGAAGTCTGCACCAATTTCAACTGTACAATTCCCCCGTATGTAATCCTCCACTACACCGAGGGTGTTCTCTTTTAGCAGAAACAAGAGCTTAAGCAGGGTCTCCTTTGATATATTCACGAACTCGAATGCCCCTGTCGATCTTACCTAGTCTTCCTCAAGCTCTCGAACCAACTCCATATAACTGAAATACTCTCCTTTTCCCTGATTGAGCTCCTGCTCGAGCCAATACTCGAACCAATCCAAAAACCTCATCGGCTCTTCCCCCTCCGGGAGAAACAGTGGCATAATCCCGAAGTCGTTGGACAAGTCGTAGAACCACACCGTTCCGCAAGCAGCCTCATCCTCCGCATTGACGACAAGGATACTCGTCATACCGCAGCCTTCTGTACACAACACAAGAAAGCCGTCATCGATATCCTCCCTCTCCATTTCTTCTTCATATTCATCCTCCGATAGACCAAATATGCAAAGAGGTTTGTCGATCTTATAAGGGAACTTCTTGGAAGGAGAGGAGTGTACTTCATACTCCGGCACTTCCTCATACAGTCCGTATAGCCCATAGAAAGGTCTGTTTCCGGCACTTGCGACAGTAGTGATAAACTCCCTGTAATCTTCAGGAAGACGAATATCGTGCTTCCTCTCAAACTCCTCAACCTCATGCAAGGTCAGGGGTGCTTCCCAAACAATCTCCTCCTCTTCAAGAGCTGTGTTCTTCTCCGATAAAAGAACCAGCTTTTGACGGATCTGTGCCAATCTTTCCTTAGTCTTCATAGTCCTCCTCCTTCTTTATCCTCTGTCTTTGTAAGACTGATTGCTATTATCCGATCAAAGCACGGAAATATTTGCTCCAGTTGTCACAAAAAAACCATTCGATCCGACATCCAAGTCATTGATCACAATAATTCAGAACGACAATACTGTTCTGTCAAAATGAGCAGGCGGAACGCTTGGATGCATATCCTCCTCCAAATTATTTTTTCGATAAGGAGATATGTTTCGTACCCTGTATTTCAAATAAAGAATAGTATATGCATTATAATTCCTCTTATTAAGATATCTCCATACAAAAATACTCTTTCATAGTTTCTTTTTCTCAGCAAATATCACTGTCAAAGCTGATCCTTTGCCTTCCAAATATTCATTTCTCTTTATTTTAACACTTTTTCAAAAAATTAAAAATAAAAACGCTCCATCCATATTCCGCGCACACGTTTTTTCCCTTTAACAAGCCTGAAACCTTCTAAGATCAATACCCTTTTCGTTTGTAAAATTTTTGAAGGACAAAGGAAACAAAATTGTAAGACAAGAAAGGTGAACAAAGCGTTTTTCCTATGCTGATACGATCATCTGTTAAAATGGACAGGTTGAACCATTTGGAGCATATCATCCTTCAAATTGTTTTTCCGTCAATGATAGCTTTCTTATATCCGTCATTTCAAACGAAGAATAGTGAATACAACTCACAAAAATCATTCAAAATCCACAACATACAAGATGTTTGATATCAATAAGGAAAACGGATAACCCTATCGGACTGTACAAACCGGTCAATACCACAGATCACACTAAAAAGAGATGGTTATATATCTTCCATCTCTCATTAAATAATCCCCCGAAATCTTTCACACAAAAAAACAACCGCCCCTTCTTGTATACAAGAGCGATTGTTTTTATCTTGATTATTTGACAAAAAACAGTAATATCCCCACCACGACGGCTCCTATTCCTCCAAAGAGAAGGATTTTGGAAGAAGATTGCGTTTCCTTTACCATATTCTCTTCGGATTTGGTCGTAACCAGAAAAGGTCTTTTCGGATCCTTGGGTTTTCCGATGTGGATGGTATCTCCCGACTTAAACGCCTCTCCAAGCACATAGAGTTGAGCATTCTTTTCGATTGTCCTCTCGGTCGTTCTGTAGCCCAAGAACCGTCCCAATCTTATATCGTTCGTCTTGGAACCATAGGATCGTCTTGTCGCATAGTCTGCAAAGCTGAAGTTCGGATCCAATCGATCCCATGTTTTCGCGATATCCAAAGTGCAGCCGGAGGAATTGATCTCCAGTACAACGACCTCATCCGCACTCTCATCTCTCAAACCTACGGTATGCGAAGATTCTTCACTTGAAATAAGATGTTCTTCCTTTACCATGGTGGTTCTTCTGTTTCCTTTATCGTCATACTCCACCTTCTCAACTTCAGATACTGTCGATACAGACGATTCGAAATAGGCAACCTCTCTGCCCGAAAAAGGAGTTCTGACGTCTTCCGTGACGATCCTTCCCTTTAATTCGACAAACTCGGTATAGCTGTCTTCCAAACCGCTCTCCCTCATAGTATCGAACATCTCCCTCAGCTCTCGGATCGGCTTGGTCCTCATAAACTGCATTTCCATGACCTGATTCTTCTTTTTGGGGTAGAGGTAGAAGATCGATACCAAACCGCCTATGATTAGAAGCAAGCTGATGATCGGCATAATCTACAACCCCATTTCTCTCTTAAGTTTTTCCAATTCACTGTCTACCGCGGCATTCTTCTCCACTCTCTCAAACTCGTCGAACTCACCGGACTCCATTCCTCCGATCTCACTGAACGCATCGGCCTGAGCTTCTTTTGCTGCGATCTTTTGCTCCATCTTCTCCATCTTTTTGAAGGCACTGCCGGTATCCACTCCGCTAAATGCCTTGGACATCTTGCTCTTTGCATCGGCCATTTGATCTCTTGCAATCAACATCGCCTGTTTGGACCTCGCCTCTTCCAATTTCTGTTTCAAGGTCATGATCTGATCTTTGATGGACTGTACCTGTTCGCCCATGGAGTTGACCATCTCCTGATACTGATTCTTCTGTGCCTCCGCCTTCACCTTGTTTTCCAGAGCCTTCTTTGCCAGTTCCTCTTCTCCTTGAGACAGGCACACCTTCGCTTTCTCCGTCCATTTTTTCTCGTCTTCCTGCGCCTGTTCAAGCTGCTTTTTGACCTGATTGTAGCTTCCCATCGCCACTCCCAGTCCCTGTGTAGCCTTGGCTACCTGTGCCTCCATATCGATGATAATCTGTTTGACCATCTTATCGGGCTGCTCCGCCCTATCGATCAAATCGTTCACATTCGCTTTAAGCAGGTCCGAAACCCTATCAAAAATACCCATACCGCATCCTCCTTATCTCTTCTTAAACAATGCCTTTACAAGCAAACCAAAACCCGAGGCTGAAAACAGGATCGTTATAATATAGAAAAACAACGACGCTCTCTCAAAATAAATACGAATGCTCATCACAATCCCCAAAATGATGAAGATTGCCCCGAGCCATATCAAAACCTTGGAAAAGAAAGACCTGTTGATAAAGTACCACACCACTCCGACAATGAAGGGGATTGTGGTCACTCCGCTCGAAATATTCCTTGAGCCCAGCCAAAAACTCCCGTAACTTCCGGTCACGGTCACATTTTGCATAAAGAGAAACAACCCTACTCCCAACAGTAAAATCCCGAGAAGAAACTCCTGCAGTTCTTTCCCGTTTGAATGATTATGCGAACTCATCAAAAAACTCTCCTTCCATATGCTTCCTTTGTCCTACTTACCTCTTGTCACCGAGCCGGAAACAACTCCTCTTAAGAAACTGTCTTTTTCCACAATCAGTTTACACAAATCCACACTTCACATCTTTTATTATACCAAAACTTCTGTCTTTTCAGTACCTCTTCTCGCAAAAAATTCTATTTTCTCCTTGCTTGAAACCGAACTTCGAGTGTAAGCAAAAGTATTTTATACCATTCTCCAATAGAAGTATGGGTATATCTGTTTTTCAACCCGCGAAAAATCGGTCTGTCTTCTATGGGTCACAGATTGTTTATATCCACAACTCAAAGGAAGGATGGTATAAATTATGCCGGATTGCTTTGGAAATCTCCGTGACGACATTCCGTATGCAAGACCTATCCAAGATACAAAAACTTCGGCATACTCTCCAATTTAAATCTGTTTTTTCGGTGGAGTTCATCGATCTTTTTCCTGTGCTCTTCGTCATCGATCCTTCCCTCCCTGATATAGGTATCGAGTTCCTCGTAGGTGAAACCGAGATTTTCTTCATCGCTCTTGCCTGAGAGCCCGTCGATCGGTGTCTTTTCGATAAACTCATCCGGAAGTCTAAGAACCCTTCCCACCTCCTTGACCTCGCGGACCGTCAGAGATGACAGGGGAGAAAAATCCCCCGCCATATCTCCGTAGCGGGTGGAGTATCCCACCCAGTCCTCACTGAGGTTGCAGGTATTGGCCACCCTGCCGTTCTCCGTCTGCGATACGGCATAGAGGGTCGACATCCTTATCCTCGCCGGAAGATTTATTACCGATTGCCTGCTAAGTTCCTTACCGAGAGAGGCCTCCAACTCCGCACTGAGAGCCTTCACAGTCTCACCTATGTTTACAACGACCTTTGATATCCCCAGATGGTCGCAGAGACGGCGGGATACGTCGATATCCCACTGCTCCCCCTGAGGCATCAGCACTCCGATCACCCGCTCCCTACCCAGAGCCGCTACACACAGGGCCGCTACCACGGAAGAGTCTTTTCCTCCTGAGATTCCGACAATCGCCCTGCTCTCTCTGCCGTTCTCTTCAAACCAGCTCCCGATCCATTCGATACAGTCTTTCGTTACCTGAGGTGCATCAAAGTTTTTTCCTTCTGTCATCTTTGCCTCCTTCTCTAAAACCCGTTTCCGTGCAGTTCTCTTCGAACATCCGCCAAATTCTGCTCTCGAAGGAACACCCCATCCCTAAAGACCTCTTGTAACAAGTTCTCTTCACAGCAGGCTTCCTCCCAAGTATATTCGTCACGATAAGAGAGTACCTCTCCTTCTCTTGTGACGATACAACAGCCCTTTTGACTTTTCTTAAATCCTCCGTCTTTAGGATCTTTGAAGATTGGATACGACCTGCCTTCGATTTCCATATAGGTCGCTTTGACGGCAAAGGAGAAAGTGTCCCGTGTAAAGGGCTTGAGCACACCGTCTTCCTCCAGACACTGCATGGAGAAACTGCCCGCTCCCAAGGCTACATTGGAGACGGCAAAACCGTTTTCTTCTAAGATACGATAGATTTCTTCGCATCTCTGAAGGGTAATGCTGTCGCCGTAGATCGCCTTGACATGGGGATCGAGTACCTTGTAGCCTTTGGAGTTGACCGTTCCCTTGAACTGTTCCCAGAGTTTGAACACCGTCTTTGTAACGACCTCAACACAATCCCCCGAATCTCCCCTCATCAGCATGCAACCCCTGTGCTCCATGATCTCCTTCTTGAGTTTGGGCAGGATGTTGTCGATGACATTCCAATAATCGTAGGAATCAAGGACGACGGAAAAACTCGTATCCGGATAAATCTCGGTAAGAAGCCTTCGAAGAAGGGTAATCTCATCTCCGTCCACCGCGTAGTTGCTGCACATAACGCTATGCTCCGTACTCGGACTTCCGAAGGCGACCTCCTCCTTTTCACAGTCGCAGTTATAATGTTGCTCCAAATAAGGAATGACGGGAACCGTCGCCGTATTCAGGAAGGAAAGACACCAGCCCGCACTGCTCTTGACTGCGGATTGCAGGGACTCCTGCCCCCGGAAGGAGAAATCCCCGAGAAGTCTCGCCCTAGATACCTTGTCATCACAGGTCTTTTGTGCATAAATATTGACGATGTCACGGTAGGAAGCTCCAACGGTCGCACTGATCATCGGATGCCACATTTCCGCTGAAACAAGGCTCTCCAATGCTTGAGGAAGCCAAGCAAAGTTCGGATGCGTATTGGTCATGGCAAACATCGGAACATGCATGGGAACCCTCGTCCCCTCTTTCAAAGCTCGAATCTCCACCGGAAGATATCCCAAATCGTGAAGCAGGCCTACCCTCTCCCCGTTATAGGTTCCCTTTCCCAGAGAAGCATCCATGACACGTGCGTACTCTCCCACAACCTCCTCCTTCGGACGGGAGAAAAACTCTTCTCGGAAGTAGTCGATGAGGTAGGTCTTGATAAACGCCTGTAAGCCGAACATCACGACTTCCTGCCACCTGTCTATCCTGCTCATCCTCGGGGTAAAATACGACACCGACTTGGTTATCTTCTTCGGCAACATATCCGAATGGACCGCCTTATAAAAATCGATCAACAATAAAGGATTTGTATTTTTCATCTTCTTCTCCGTTTCTATGGGAAGACCGCTCAAAAATACCAATGTCCTTCCCATTCTTTTATCCTGTTCTTTCATTCAAACTTCAATATGCTACGGTTGTGCCTTACCGAAAAACAGGTACTTTTTGGAAACTATCTCCTCTCTTATATTATTATTTATTGAATTTGATCCTTTGAACGCTTTCAAGTATATAGTCATACCAAATTGTTTTTCGGTAGTTCTATATTCTGTATCCCCGACATTTCAAAGGGAAGATAGTATTCCTATGAATTTCAGCATCTCATTACACTAAGCCTCGTTGGACACCTCTTCGATATACTCACTCTCGTTTCTATGCAGACTCCTTGTCGTAAAATGTCGCTCAACCTCTCCGCTTTTTAGCAATTGTAGATATTTACTCTTCTTCGAGAGTAGACTCGCCTCGGTATGGGTCGCAAAAGAGTAGATCTTATCCACACCCTCCTCCTTCAGAGCGGACACACTGTAATAGAAGGTCCCCCCATAGCTGCAAATATCGTCCACCATGAGTATCTTTGCCCCCTTGAGGTCAAGTCCTCCCTTTACGATCTCAAGTCCGAGAATCTTCCCGCTCTTCCAGTCGCGCCTCTTTCTGCCGTAACAGGAAGCAAACCCCGGCAACAGATCGACATATCGCTTAAAAGCTCCCTCATCAGGGAAGTACAAAACGAGTTCCTCCCTTCCAATCTTATTCAAGACCTGCTCGAGGGCCTTCTTCGGTGTAAAGGAAACAACATTGTTCAACAGTGCTTTTCCCACCTCGGAATGAACATCGATTACCTCGACTGCATCGAAGGAGAGAGAATTGATCCATTCGCAAAAATACTTCAGGGTAAAAACTTCCTCTCGACCTTTGACCCTGTCCATACGTGCATTGGGAAGGTAGGGGAGAAACAGCTCCATCCTTTTTGTTCCTCTTTCTCTCAGATGTCTCGCTACACAAAGAAGTTGAAACAATTCTTCATCCGACTCGTAAAACCATTCGATTCTCGCTTTCTCACAAGGCTCACAGCGAATGAGAACCGTTCCGTCGGGAAATTTCTTTCTGTCAATCTCACTCTTATTTACCAAGATCATCTTCCATCATCCTCTCTTAACGCTGATCTGACAACCTTCCATAGAAGAAAGGGCATTGTTATGACTCTGTACCGTTACCCCGGCACAGCAAGAGGCATCGACCGAAACCTCGATATCAGGATAATCCGAACGCAGGATCATCGCATTGGAGATCACGCAGATATCGGTACAAACTCCGATCAATTCAATCTCTTCCGGATCGTATTTCCGGATTGCGACAGAAAGCTTTGTACTTCCAAACGCATTCTTCTCAAGAGGGCTCTCCGTCAAAAAAACCTTGTTCCGATCTTCCCATCCGGCCTTCATCTCTTTGATCTCGTCGATAAGTTCCGCTCCCCGGCTCCCTCGAATACAATGCTCAACGGGAAGACGTCTTCCCTCCCCCGTCTGCAAATAATCCTCTTCATGCACATCTTGGGTGCAGATGATCTTCCAGCCTTCCCTACGCGCTCTCTCCATCCTCTCCACAACCTTGGGCACGACAGCCCTGCACTCCTCATTTCCCAACACCCCTGTAATAAAATCATTCTGCATATCGATAACAACCAGTAGTTTCATTTCTTCTCCGCCTTTCTTTTTATCCCGTTATACGACCCTCCAAATGTAGTGATATCTGTTTTGTGACCACAGACATTCGTTTTACCTTCCATGGAGTACACAAATTGTTGATATCCATAACTCTTACTAAAACCTGATATTTCAACGGACGGATTATACAGAACGGTATTTACTGAACCGATACATATTTTGCAGACCGCATCGTGTCTTCAAACGGCAGCTCTGCCGTGAAACGGTATCAAAGAAGCGCCTGTATTATATGCCAATGCGGATCAAGACCGCAACCGAAGAAACCGGTTTCTCTCTTTACACGATGCACACTGTCAATCCTTCTTCATCCTATAATAGGAACTCGGTCTCTTGGAAAACTCCGTCGACATCTCTCCCGTCTTTTCGACTGCTCCGACTGCCTCATAACGGTTTTTAAAATACCTTCTGAAGTTCGGAGTATCGTAGTCCCTGTCCTCTATGGCCTCGTAGACTTTTTGGAGTTCAAAAAGAGTAAATCTCTTCCTATCCTTCAAAAACTCCAAAGCGATATCCGTATAGTGAAGTTTGCCCCTCATCCTTTCGACAGCAAGGGCAATAATCCTCGCATGATCGAAGGCCAAATGGTCTTGATCAAAAACCTCACTCCCCAAAAATTCAAGTCCCTTCTCGGAGAACATTACCCGAAAAAAATCGCTGTCCTCTTCACCTTCCACCGACAAATCTCTGGGCAAAATCGCCAAGTACGCCACAGTCACGATCCTCATCCTCGGATCCCTGTCCTTATCTCCAAAGGTATAGAGCTGCTCAAGATGAAGATCGCAAAGCCCCGTCTTCTGCTTCATAACGCGAACGGCAGCCTCCTCCACGGATTCTTCAATTCCTACAAAGCCCCCCGGCAAAGATCTTCTTGCCTTATAGGGAAAATCCTCTCTCTTCTTGAGTAGAACCTGTAAGCGAAACTCTCTGTCAAGGGAGAAGATCAGGATGTCCACAGTAAGCGACATCCTTTCGTAGACCTCCTTGCGATAACGTTCAAGATAGTCCTCCTCCTCTCGATAAGCAGAGACCTCTTGTCCGCCCTTCTCTATCGCTTTTTCTACATCCTCTTCTTTTTCAACTCCGCTTAGAACAGGAAAAACACCTCTATGCTCTGATTTTTTATCATATTTTTGTTGTAATTCTTCCAAGTCTTTGCCCTTCGCTTCCTTTGCTTGCAGAGTCTCATCTCTCTTCTTGTACTCGACTTCCAAGGCATTTTCTCGATTGTCGTTACGGTCCTTCGACTTTTCTTTTGCCTTTTCGTTCGGCTTTGCGTCCCCGCTCTCCGATCCCTTTATCGGAACAGCCTTAACCTTCCTTGGTTCGACTCCGGTACTCGTTCCTTCCTCTCCACTGCTCTTCTTGTCCGACTTTTTTTGCTCTTGCTTCATCACTCCACCTCCTTTTAATAGTCGTTTTGACTATATATATTTTTATTATAGTCATAAAGACTATTTTTGTCAATCTTGTTTTTTATAAAAAGACAAAAAATTTTTTCTCCTTCTCGTACCCTTCCATTAAATTGATTTGTCACACAATCCAACTCTTATCCTTGCCAGAAACGTTTCGATCGGTATATATTCTGTGTACCTGACACTCCAAGCGAAAGACAGTACAACTAGTCGTTGTCTCTTGGATATAAACCGGCTTCGCAGCGACGTAGGATGGAGCGAATTTTCGTAATGGGAGAATCCTATTTCATTTCCCTGATGGGCGAAAAAACTTTTTCGTTGGAGTATAGTAACTACAAAGCTTTTGAATACTTGGAAGAAGTTTCCGTGAATAATCCAAGCGTAGAATTCAAACTTCACGATCGGATAATTTTAATGGACATTAGTAAGAACTATAAAAATACAAAAGCCATCAAAGACACCTACAAAACTTTTACCCAGTTAAAGAAAGGCAAACAGGAAAATTTTTACAACAAAAATACCTCAGAAATTATTTTATTTGAAATTTCCAAGAAATATCTGAAAGAGCATTTCGTAGAAAGCAAGACCGTAACTATATCTAAGTAAAAATTGGAAGTAGTAGCCTTGAAGAAAGAAAAAGATACCCTCTATTCTCAACTTATTAGACCTACGATAAAGAAGTAAAACAATCTGAAAGTGTTAGGAGTAACATAGAAAAATTATTGCAAAAAAATAGAACACTATCACAGGTAAAGAGAAACGAATAGGAACAACACACAAACCACAATAAATAAAAGATAAAAAATATTTAATATTGACTTTAATAATATTAAATATTATACTTAATATTATTAAAGGGAAGGTGATGATATGGCTATTGAAATTATCCCCGAATGGATGGTAAATCTTGATGAAGAAGATCTATCCTTCATAAAAAATTTTATATTATCTTCTGGATCACTAAAGGAAATTGCAAAGCAATATGAAGTCACATATCCAACAGTTAGACTGAGATTGGACAAACTAATACAAAAAATACAGATAAGTGAAGATAATGCAAATGAGCCTTATGTTTCTCTCATAAAAAGATTGGCTGTCAATGATAAACTTGATTTTGAAACAGCTAAGATATTAGTTTCGGAGTATAAGAAAATGAAGGGAGTCGATTAGAGTGAAAAATGTTCTGTTTATGTTTGTTTTATTCTTGTTTGTAGTTGCATTGGTAGTATGGTTGCAGATATGTTTATCAAAGATGAAGAATACGTGGTTTGGTCTGATTTTACCAATATTGAGCTTTATGTATTCACTATTTATGGTATCTAACATTGTAATATTTGTGTAATCTTTCAGGATAGATGGCAATATAAAAGGTGTGAGGAAAGGCGAGAAAAGGCGGGAAATGGTGTCTTTTCAATGTATTCGCGTTTTGTGTAAAAAAAGTTTTGCCATCTATATGAAAAATAAAAATCGTACTTTTTAGAGCTTTGGCTTGTGGATAAGTCAAGGCTCTTTTTTTATCTTTCAAACTTTCAAAATTGGATATTTATCTTTCAAAAATCTTTCAAAATGATATAGGGGATCTTTCGGGAGGGTTTCAATCGGGCGATATGAAGCGGGAAGGAGCGGAAAAGGTTTCGGAATCGTCATGAAGCGGGCGAGGATGTGAAAGGGTTGGTATGGTGGGATTACATAGGGGTTAATGAGGAGATGCAGCAGGTTACATATTAGGCGGTCGAAGGTGTGAAAGATCGGCGGAAAGTGTGAAAGATTTTTGAAAGATAGGGACGGGATTTTGAAAGATTTTGAAAGAGAGCATGAAAGATTGAACGGGAATAGGGTTGGGGATCTTTGTGACGAGGATGTGGATAAGTTTAGGTTTAAGGGGACAAAATAGATTTTAGCGGAATTTTTGTCCCCTTAAAATTTTGTTGAAATTCCAACGGCTATAAAAAAAGGGGATTTTTTAAGGGGACAAGTTTAAGGGGACAAAATGAGTAAAAACGGGGCAAAAATCAGGAGAATCTTTTAAAAAAGAGTGACAAAAAAAGGCGCACTAACAAAGAGGGTTTCGGGGCTTGTTTTGAAGGGGTAGAAACTCTCTTTTTTTGTGATTTTTTGGTTATGAAAGATTGTGAAAGATGTTATGAAAGATCCGAGGGCGATTTTGAAAGATGAAATTCTATGTAATTTCTTCTTTACTATCGGACGACTCTTCCTATAATTTTTACTTCGATATTGTCCTCTTCTTTGATCGTGATCGGGTCGTATTTCCGGTTGATCGAGTGGAGGGAGATGGTGCCGTTGTACTTCCGGAAGGTTTTGCAGGTTATATGGTTGTTTAGAGAAACAATGGCGATCTGCCCGTTCTCTACAGTTTCCTGTTTTTTGACCGCAACGGTGGAGCCGTTGGGGATGTCTGGTTCCATGGAATCGCCTCGGACAGTTAGGGCGAAGTCGGCTTTTATCCCTAAAGGGATGGCTACGAGGTCATCGAAACTATAGATGTCATCAGGGACCTCAATGGGATCTCCTGCAGCGGTATATCCAAGGACAGGAAGGAAGTTTTGTTCTTCCGGTTTCTCTTTTTCAGATCCAGTTTCTTCTTTTATATGCTCGGAAATTTGAATCGGTTCTTTGGAGTTGCCGGTGTGTTTTTTTGTTTCCTCTGAGACCAAAAGCAACTCTTGCTTTTCCTTCTCTTCTTTATAGCTAAGATATTCAGCGTAAGAAATTGCCTTCGATAGATTGTCTTCGTTTAGAGAATAGATTATATCTATTTTAGTTTTTCCTAATGATTGTTCCTCTACTCCTGTAACAAGATAAGCTATGGATACATTGAAAAAACTTGCTATTTTTTCAATGTATTTTGAAGAAGGGAAACTCCCGTTTTTCCATCCGTTGATACTACTAGACTTAACGCCGATGTACTCTCCTAGTTGAGAAGCAGTTTTTTCTTGTTGCTCTAATAAATAGAAAATTCTTTCTGATATATTCATTTTAACCTCCTTAAAAATATTAGGAAAAACTAAAAATAATACTTGATTTTTAGGAATTCCTAAATTATAATATTACTAAGATAAGTTACTAAGAATTATATCAGAAAAGCCATTTAAAGAAAGGGGGATTTTGCATTTTAGTTGGCAGAGAGAAAAAAGGAGGTGGCTATTTGGTAGATAAAGGAGTCAGGGTATTGGAAATGCTAAATTAGAGAAAAGGATCTGCAAACAGGAGGCGAAAAGAATGAAATCAACAGAAATGAGAGATTACGAAAAGCTGGCAGAGTTATGTAAGCCAATTTTGGAAGAATTAAAAGAACACTTCCACCCTCATGTATCCGTTGTGATATCTGTGGATGGAATAAGAGTGGAAGAGTCCGTTTTTGGGATTCCGTCAATTAAACTGTAGATTTGGAGAAAGAAGGGAGAAAATGACAATCATTGAAGCAATGAAGAGGTTCGATGTAGAAAAGTTTGCTTACTACGGAAAAGCTCTATTTGCAAGCGAGTTGAGCGAAGAAGAGATTGTAAAAAAACTAAAAACGCCACTTCCTGAATTAGTGGAAAAGGCAGTTTTGATGGAGGTGGAAGAGTAGGTGGATACGAAAAAACTCATTAAGTTCGAAGGTGCAAAGGATCGGATGAGAGCGTTGCTTAAATTTCAAGATGAATTTCAAACAATGTTCCCTGAACTTTGTGCTGACATCGAAGATGTGGATGGATTAATAGGGAAGTATGTCATACTAAGAGATGATTTGAATGATATTATTCGATTGGAAGCGAAAATAATTTGCGGTTATTCGAAGACGGGAGAAAAGAAAAGGATCTAAATGTTCGAATTTCGGAAATTGGAAATTGAAGGCGGTGAGAAAGGTGGAAGAGAAGAGAAAAAGAAGCTGGTCAAGGAGGAAAATAACAAAACAAGGGAAGAGGATCCGTGAAGAATGTAATCGCAGAGAAATCACGATTACAAAGCTTGCACAGAGTATGGGAATGAAAAACTCCTGCTATCTTTCTCAAATTATGTATGGCGCAGTAGGCGCCGGAAAGTATCAGGAGAAAATAGACAGGTTCCTTAGAGGAGAAAAAATCAGTTAGGTGGTGAGTTAGGTGGAATATTTATCTTTGGTTGATGTAGCTAAATTGGAAAATAAATCTTATTCCGGTATAAAAAAGGACGTTTCAAGAGGGAAACTAAAGGCGGAAAAGGTTGCGACAGACAAGAAGTGTGGTTTTGAATATCGGGTTAAAATTGAAGATTTAAGTGAGTCGGCAAAGGTAAGGTATTTCGCTCAACGCACTAAAAAGGCAGAACTTCCCGAATCGAAAAAAGCAGATCTCGAGATCAAACTTGATGATTTGAGTTTGGCGCAGAGAGAAGAGGCTTTCCGATGGGAAGAGATTGTTAAAAAATGGCGATCCTATATAGGAGAGCACGATGAAAAGGAGGCAACGAAGGATTTTCTAAAAGAGATAAACAAGGGAGGAGATAGGAAGATAACGGAAAGAACTCTATATCGCAAATGGGAGCGATATAAGGAGTTCGGAGTGGTAGGTTTGGCCGATCTTCGGGGAAATCGCAAGAAAACAGGCGCGAAGATAGACAGCTGGGTATGGAAAACATTCAGCAGTTGGTGGCTGGATGAGAATCAACCGAGTGTGTCGTTCCTTTACAAGTTAATGGAAGGCTGGCTTGAGGAACATAAACCGGAGTTGCTTCCGCTTCCAAGTGAGGCGACATTCAGACGAGCAACGCAGGAAATACCGCTCCCGGTCGTGAAATATTTCCGGTTCGGTTCCAAGGTGTTTACGGATGAGTGTGAGACATTCGTACACAGGAACTATGGAAAGCTGCTCAGTAACGAGGTGTGGAGTTCGGATTACCATACCATGGACATCATGGTCCGCGATGATAAGACGGGGGAAGTGTTCCGACCATACTTTGTAAGTTGGTTCGATATCAAAAGTCGAAAGCTACTGGGATTTCGGTTGACAAAGTCGGCAACGACGGATGGGGTAATTCTTTGTTTCAGGGATTGTGCAATGAAGTGGGGGCTTCCCGTTTCGGTGTATCTTGACAACGGAAGAGAGTTTCTGTCGAGTTCGTTCGGCGGGCGTGGAAGACGCAAGACAGACGAGCGAGCGGATTATGGAACGACGATCTTGGAGCGTTGTGGTGTCAGCATGACGAATGCAAAGGTCGGAAATGCGAAGGCGAAGATTGTTGAGCGTTTCCACAAAACGATGACAAATCAGTTTTCGAAGTGCTTTCTGACGTATGTCGGAAAGGGTCCGAGTTTCAGACCCAATCGTCACAATAAGGTTCTTAAACAAGAGGAGAACATTCCGCTTCTATCTGAAATCAAGAGGGATCTGGAGAACTTCCTGGAAGGATTCTACAACAACTCGGCAAGCGAAGCCGAAGGGATGAAGGGGATGACACCGAACGGCTGTTATTCGGAGAATTTGGTAGAAAAACGCACAGCAACAGCGGAGCAGTTGAGGCTTTTGCTAACACGAAGCGTAAGGCTTCAGCAGTTCAAAAGGGACGGCGTATTTATCAAGGTGGGAGACGAAAAGGTCTACTATTACGAAAGTGAATACGTGCAGGCGTTGCTCGGACAGCAGGTATATGTAAGGTATGACTCTGACGATTTGACTAAGGTGTATCTCTATGATGAAGAAGAACGATACATCGGAGAGTGCAGAAGGTCGCTTAAGGGTGGATATGAAGGGACTGATGATGTGGAAGCAATGAAGGCGGTCGCTGCACACAACAGGAAGCTGAGGAAAGATGTTCAGACATACTTGAACATCAAGGACCTTCAGGATGCACCGGAGGTCGTCGAGGCAATGCGGTCGGTGTCGGAAAGCATGAGGAAAAAGAATGTCATCGACTACGATGCGAAGGTGATTCGTCCGGTTATGACCGAGCGAGTAGCAAAGGCATCGGGAGACGATGAGGAAGTCGGGATTTATTTCGAGCGGATGATCGAGAATGCTCGAAGAAAGAGAGAGGAGAAGTAGATGGAATATCAAAAGACGATCAATAAGGTTAAGTCATATATGGAGGATCGCAATGTAACTCAATCGGCGATGGCGAAACGTGCCGGAATTGCAGAGAGTAGCTTCAGCAAGTTCCTTGCCGGAACTTATACGAAGATGGAGAAGATTGCGACACAGCTTGAGGAGTTTCTTGAAAAGGAAGAGGCTAGGGACAACACGGTGTCGGCGGAGGACTTGGGGTTCGCAAGAACGACAATCTCGAACAAGGTGTTGAATGTTCTTGAGTACTGCAATATTCAACGAAGTCTCGGAGTCATTTACGGAGATGCCGGGATCGGGAAAACATTCACGGCGAAAAACTGGGCGAAGGATCGGATGGACGTGTTCTTTGTAACGGCTAATCCGGCGTTCTCCAAGGTGAAGCCGTTCCTTCGGATCTTGGCAAGAGCGTTGAAGGTGGAGACAAGCGGGACAGTAGATGTTCAGATGATGGACATCATGGACAGGCTGTTCGAGAACGATAAGATGATTATTGTCGATGAGGCTCAGTGTCTCGATAAACGAACTCTGGAGATCATTCGATCCATCAATGATGCGACCGGTACGGCGATCGTGCTGATCGGGAATGAAGTGGTCTATAGCAAAATGCTCGGAAAACGTCAAGCGGAATTCGCTCAATTGTTCAGTAGGATTTCGATGCGGAATCACCTTCTGACGGACGACTTCGATATCGAGGATATGCATTTGGTCTTTGGGGGTGTGGAGCAGGATGTAGCGGAGTATCTCTTGAAGGTGTCACATTCCAAGTATGGATTAAGGGGAGCGACGGCGTTGTATGCGAATGCCACGAACAACGGAAATGCGTCGGTGGCAGGATTGCGCTCAATGTCGAGGCAGATGGGAATTGAAGCATAAAAAAAAGAAGTCCTTGCATGCGGGAACATGCTTGGACTTCGGATCCGCTCCGATTGGGCGGACAAAAATGAATTCAAGTAGATTATAACACGCTGTGGGCGTGATTGTCAAAGGAGGGGGAAATGCAGACAAAGGCAGAGATGATGAAGACGTTGAAACAAGTTCGGTTTTCGATCCATGCGAGGCTGGTGCTCGCGAATCAGGAGGATAGAGAAGAGTTTACAAGGGTTTTGAAAAAGATGGATGAAGTGATCAAGGAGATAGAGGAGTTAAAGGAGTAGAGGATGAAACACGGGAAAAAGTTAACAAGGAAGGAAAAGGAGTATTTCAGCAGTTGCGGATTAAATCCCGTGAACTGGTTGAGGATAAAGGAGACAGTTGATTATGTTGAGTATATAAACAGAATTTCAGGAAAGACAAGGAGGTTGGCGAAATGACGGAAAAGAAGGAGTTTGCGAAACAAGCGTATAAAGAATTTTGCGATACAGAAATGACAAAGGAAGTTCTATACGGGGCGATCCTTATGTGTGCAAGGGATAGCGAGTATGTTGATAAGAGTTTGACAGAAAGCGAACTTGCAATTGCGAAGTTGATGAAGGTAGCGGTCGAACTTGCGACGAAGGCAAGGGAAGAGGGACGGAGTATCTTCTCGATGAAGAACTACGAGATGCAGGAGAAGATTTGGAATTTGGATATATAGGAGGATGGCGAAATGAAGAGAGGGCTCAGGGTTTATGCGAATGCACTGAGAAGAAAGAGCCGGGTGCTCTATGAGGCGATATTTGAGCACCCGAAGAAGCGTCGTTATTCTATGAACGGAAGTAAGTATATTTTGTTTCCTTTCGAGATCTGGCAACAGGATCGAAACGGAGCATGGTACTTCTTTTTGAGCGACTTCTTCGAGAAGGGGTTGTGGGGGGGTTGTATCGGGACAAACCGGCACAATCATGAAGACATGGGGCTGGCGTTTTTTCTTCACAACGATGTGATTGCCTTCGACGTTGTGAAGAAAACGGCACAGGCACATGGATTAGATACCATAGCACCCGGCTATCGGTATCGTGGAAGCCGAGGCGAGGAAAAGGAAACGCTGGAAAAGGTAATTATGGAGATAACAGGAGAGAGCGCATATCGACTCCTTCGTATTGAAGGAGGAATGGCAGAGGAAGTGGGATACAAGGAATATGTGTATCCTTCGCCTAAAAAACAAGGAGGACACTGAGATGAAAATGGCAGTATTAAACACGACAATCATCACGGCAGATGGAGATTTTTCGATCCGAACAGTGACAACAGAAGAAGCAAGAGAATTGATTCAATCAACTCCGTTCGTCTCTTATGTAGGTCATAAGGCGACGGCTGAGGTCATGAGTCAACTGTTTGGGATGGAGGTGAAGCACAACAGAGAGTTGTTTCATCAGCAACCCGGGCAGGTTGCACTTTGTCTGAAACTGAACGGGAGAATCCCGGAGGGAACAATTCTAACGATTGAGGAGATGGAAAAAATCGGATATGTGTTTAAGACAATCGAAATGAAAGATCCGGATGAGGTTCCTGCGGGAATCTACAACTACATTAATGAGCTGAATTGTCAGTACGGTACGCTCCATCCGATCGCTGTGATTGATGCGATCCTGGACTGTGTCGGAATCATGTTATCTTTAAAGGCAATGGAAATGCTCATAGACAGTTTAAGTAATAAGGAAAATCGTGATCTTGCTCTCGAGTACTACGCTCGCTATATTGAGACGGGAAAACGGTTGAAGTGGGAAGAGTACAAAGAAAAGAGGTTAGAACAATGAACAGAATAGACAGGTGGTTGTTGAGAATCTGTTGGATGTTGCAGGTGGTCGTGTGGGTCACGAATCAAATGGCTTACGGCACTCAAAACGGGAGTGCCTTGGTGATGCCTTTTCTGTGGATTCTCTACCGCTTCGGCGGAGAAATCGTTGAGGACTTCCGTGATCTTGCGGGATCAAGGAAGTCGGAGAGGAAACATAAGGATTTTAAGATTTGGAGTGCCTACGATGTTAAGTATCGTATCAAAAAAAGGAGGGCAGCGTGAGACTGATCTATGGTAAGCGATACCGAATTTGCAGGAGGGACACGGACGAGATCAACAAGCAGAAACAGGTGGAGGTCATGACGTTTGTCGGGAATGTGGATGACAGGTTATTGCTTTTTCGTCATCCGATCGGATACAAGGAGGCGTTTTTGAAACGATTGGCGGGAGTAGATTACTTTATTGAAGAGGTTTCGGACAGCTTTCAAGATGATTTCCGGGAGGGGATGAAATGAGGTTTTCAATTCAAGAGTTCTTCTGGGATCTAATAAGAACTATGATTACAATCTATCTATGGGAGTTGTCTAAAAAATTAGAAAGACGCTATTACGAGAAAAAAAGAAACGGGAGGAAATGAAGATGAAACACTTGAGAATGGGGTGTGTCGCAGGCCGACATGAGATTAAGCAGGCGGTGGACGGATATCTATTTGAGAGGGTGGAAGACGTCCATGATTATGAATATATGAGAGATGTAATCGAACGGAAGCTTGCTCTCGCAGGAAGTCTGGATTTATATGTAACGGGTTTGACTGCGGTCACGGCGGAAGCCGTGGCGACTTGTTGCAAGTATGGGATCGAACTCACTTTATTTCATTATGATCGTGAAACCGGCGAGTATAAAGCACAGGTGATTGTGAGCGATAGTGAGGCGGAGCTGTTGAAGGAAGGAAAGTAGATGAAACTGAAGAATGGAACGCTATTCACGAAGAAGGAGCTCGTTGGAATCATAAATGCACTTCTTTCGATAGAACGTAGTTTTGCAAAAACGAATTACATTATGAAGTTCATTGAAAAGAAGCAAGAGGAGCTCTTTGACGAGGTTGATAAGAAATTGGTGATTCTTACGCACTTGGATGTGGAAGATCTTGATTTTTTCAAAACTCAGCGAAAGTTAACAGAAGAGATAAATTCTCTTCATAACGAGGTTCGCAAATGGGGAGAAGTGGTTGTTGTAGAAGGCAGGAAGCAAAAGGAGGAAACATCATGTTAAATGAAAAAAAAGTTAGCAAGTCAGGAGGGATTACCATCCCGTCGCATATCCGCCGAGAGATGGGAATTGCACCCGGAGAAAAGGTTGAGGTGAAAGCAGATGATAGCGGGAACTTAGTTCTTGAGAGAGTGGAAGGTTCGTGTATCTTATGCGGAACCCATGAAGATTTGATGAAGGTGGATAAGGTATTTATCTGTTACGATTGCGGGAAACAAGTTCACGAGGCATTGAAGGAGAGGGGCGAGTAGGATGATACGGGATCTGGACAAAAAAATGGAGCGGGTGCATCAGATTGAGAAGTCGATTTCGTCTTTGAAGAAGGAGAAGGACGAGATCACGGCGGAATTTCAGGCCTACGGTCTTCAGGAACTCGAAAACAAGAATATCAAGTATTTGGAGCTGTCGGGCAGTG
>NZ_JBHSHL010000032.1:0-14280 GCF_042652965.1 Filifactor villosus | reverse complement strand
CCGCCAATACATTTAGTTGCAATGTGTTTGGTGGGTTTTTCGATTCTAAAACTGTCAAAGACGGGATTATATTTTAACGACTATTTCTTGTCAAATATAATATCTTTATCATTACCGAAAAATGGATACTAAGGAAATACGCACAAAGGCACAAAATGACTTCCCCTTTGATTCACAAAGTGTAGAAATCCCTCCAAATAAAAGCTTTCAGGAATGGGTTTGTTCAAGAAAAACTAAATTTCTACTACTTTTTCGAATTATGAGGTGTTTTCCTGACGTTCTGAAACAAAAACAAGAGATGGTCTTACAAAACCATCTCTAAAAAAACATACCCCATTTTCATAAAATTAGAATCATTTACTGTTTATAGGTGTATTTTCCGGGTTAATGATAACGGGCTTCCACGCATCCGGTTCCGACTTCTGCTTATACCTTGCATATAGCCAAAACCCTATGCCTATAACAGCATACCCCAATAACGTAAACCAAGCTCCTATCTCCATAGCCATGACAGAAGCAATCAAAACCCAAACACAAAACAAAACTCCGACAGTAGCAACTATATTTGCATGCTTAACATAAAATGGTCTTTCCCAATTAGGTTGTTTTTTTCTCAACTTCAAAAAACTCAATACAACCATCAAATAAACTAATCCTGCTGCAATTCCATATATTGTATAAATGTAATTTACCCAAGTTTCCGGCGCAAAAACGGTAAAATAAACCGAAGCTACACCTACGAGAATATTAGCTATATGAGGCTGACCATTTTTATTGATCTTTGCAAATACAATAGGAAATTGTCTTTGCTTTGCAGCTCCATATAATGTACGTGAAGCAGAAAGCCAAAAACCCGACAAGGTAGTTAAGCAAGTTCCCGTTCCCATAACTACGAGGACTACTCCTAACCAGTGTTTCCCTATAATATCTGCAACCCTTGGATCGACAATATCAGTTTCGGCTATCCATTGCTGACTAACAATTCCTCCTACTCCAATTACCGCAAGACCATAGATCAGAACAGTCAGAAACAAAGAACCGATAAAAGCTAATATAAGTTTTTTTCTTGGAAAATTTGTTTCTTCAGATAATTGAGGAATCAAGTCAAACCCTACAAACTTCATGATCAAAAGCCCTACCGCGGCACTATATCCACTGAAACCTTCGGGAAAGATAGGCTTCATAGTATCCACACTCCATTGCTCACTCCCGATAAATGTTATCGAAGCTAAAATAGAAACAACCAGAGTCGACCAAAATAATACATTCTGGATTCTTGCTAAAAATTTAATTTCAAAATTTGTCAAAATAAACCAAACCAAAAGAATTACAGCCGCAATAATTTTAACCTGTAAAAATGTTACCGGAAACAAGTATCCCAACATACTCGCTATCCCATAAGATACAGTAGGCATCGCCATAATGTACAAGAGCATTACACACCAAAAGCAAAGCCATCCCGAATTCCATCCGAAAGAATTCGATATCCAAATATTAGCTCCCCCGGCATAAGGCAACATACCCGTCAACTCAGCATAAATCAAGCACAAAGATAAGACAAGTACAGCACAAGTAATCAAAGCTACCGAAGAACCTACCCCACTCAATTCAAACCATAATTTAATCTCTACCATCCACGCTGCAATCATTCCTCCTGCAGCCATTGCAATAACTTGAAATAGTCCTAACTCTTTCTTGAATTTATTTTCGCTCATGACATTCTCCTAATTCAGATAAATTAAGTTTTTTTATTTAAGTTTACCAAATCAAAACTCTTCGATTATACCAATCAAATCTATTTTTGACTTACCTTCTCAAAAAAACCTTCCTATCTACACCAAAGAACAGCTTTTAATTCCAATCCAATTTTTCCATTTTAAATATATTCCAAGAAACTATCGCTAACAAAGGACATGTCATATTGCTTACTGTCATTTTAGAATATGAAAAATATGCAAAATGAACAGTTCAAAAAACATATCTTTTATATACACACTTCCGTTTCAATTATGAAGTATCCTTATAATGCTTATATTCCATACAGTAAAGAAAGATCGGCTGTTTTCTTTAAAATCTTCATCCCATTTGTCCTATTAAAAAATCCGATCTTTCTTTACTCAAATTCTTCCTCATATAGAAAGCATTCAAATCACGAACAAACTATTTCCCTATATTTTTTCCTTAATCAGCTTGATTACATCATCCGATTCCATTACATAGGTATAGATAATATTCATAATTTTCAGTTCCGTATCATGCAATTGCATATCAGGAGCTGCACAGGCATCATCTATTGTTATGACCTGATATCCCGCGTCAGCCAGACCTCTTACCGTGGAAGCTACACACTGATCCGTTACGATTCCGCACACCACTACCGTGGTAATTCCCATATTTTGAAGTAGTTGCAAATAGTTTGTTCCTGTCGTAACACTATCTGTAGTCTTATTTACAACAATCTCATTTTTCCGGGGTGTTAATTCTTTAACCATTTCCGCAGCATAGCTGTCTACGTGGAGCAACATCCCGTTCCACCCTTCGGTCTTTTGAACAGGAGAACGGTCTTCCCCATCCTCACGCAAACATGCGATTCTTCCAAAGCTGACAGGCAAATCGTTCTCTCTAAAAAAATCCAAAACCTTTCTTGCATTGGGTATTACAATCTTCTCCAATCTGTCATAGTGAGGTTCCCATCGTTCCCAGTCCCCCGCTTCTTTAAATCCCAGAGCCTCTCCGAAATCCTTCAAGCAAAATTCATTCTGAAGATCGACAATAAGTAACATCGTTTTTTTTGGTTCAATAACATAGTCAGGAAACTCTTCAACACCATCATAATAGAAAGATAAAAATTTACGATTTAGTTTCATACTACTTCGCCTCCTTACCACACACCAAAATCAATATACCTGTTACAAAAGCCATATTGGCCCAAATACACAACTACTTTTTAAAATACAGAATATTGTGTATTCTTATACATAATTGTAACATACTGTTTGTATATCTGTCAATACATTATGCTTGTATATTTCGTAATTATAGTGTACATATTTCCTTGCAATTCCTATTTATGATACATTTAATTATAAATATGATATTCTAAAAACCACTGCAGTTATATGCTTTATTTTACCTTTCACAAAAATCTATTCGTTTAGCATAATTATAATCAATTGAATCATATTATTCATTTTTCTTTTAATTTAAATCCTATTGTTACATGTCTTTCAAATGCTTATTTTTAAATATTTATTGGTTTTTTTCATGCGTTAAAGCGTGTATAAAAATGAATGATTGACATATACTTTCTTGCATGTTATAGTAGTCCCTAGAATGTTGTATAAAAATTCACAGGTTCTTCTATGTTTTAGGGCTGACAATACTTTCGAACGAAGGAGCGAAGAAGATTCTCTGACCCTATATCCGACAGAAATATTATCGCACCTATTTCCACAGCCAATAAAATCAGTTCCGTCTCCCACGAATTACAGAACTTTGATATCAGGACGTATCTGAAAACTAAAGATAGTTATATAATATCAATAGAACAATAACCGGACAGAAAAATATCCAAATGTTACAAACTTGAATGTTGTCTAATAAAATCAAGCAGTTTAAAAGATTTTGTAACTGTCAGGATAATCCTCTTAAATTGTATCGTTAGCTTCTACTGAAATTTTATTAATCTGTTTTTTATATTATTGAGACGTTTTCAGATATGTCCCAACAATAAATAACATTATTAGTAACTGATGAAGAACCAATTGTCCGTCTGCACAGTTCAAATCGAGAATAGTATAATCGAGATAAAGAAAGGATGTAAACCATGCAAATAAAGCAGTTTAAAAAAGTTTTGGTCGCCAACCGCGGAGAGATCGCTATAAGGATTTTTCGCGCTCTATCCGAACTTGGAATAAGAACGGTAGGTATCTATTCAAAAGAAGATAAATACTCTCTCTTTCGTACCAAGGCGGATGAATCTTACCTGATAGGAGAGAACAAAGGTCCCATCGATGCCTACCTCGATATGAAAGGTATTATACAGATCGCAAAGTCCAAGCAGGTCGATGCCATCCACCCCGGTTACGGTTTTCTCTCCGAAAACGCTGAATTTGCACAGTTATGTAGGGAAAACGGCATTGAATTTATCGGTCCCGAATCTGAAACCATGTTGCAGATGGGCGACAAAATCAGCGCAAAAGAAGTCGCGCTTCAATGCGGTGTCCCAACAATCCCCGGATACCAACATCCCATTAAAAATTATACGCAAGCCCTCAATATCGCAAAAAAAATTGGATATCCCGTTATTTTGAAAGCGGCCAATGGCGGTGGCGGTCGCGGAATGAGAATCGTTTCATCGAGTGAAGCGATGCAGACGGAGTTTCAAAACGCAATGAGTGAGTCCATCAAAGCCTTTAACTCCGATGTTATCTTTATGGAAAAATACCTTCTGCACCCCAAGCACATCGAGGTACAGATCCTCGGAGATAAGTACGGAAATATTGTTCACCTCTTTGAGAGAGACTGCTCCCTCCAACGCCGGCATCAGAAGGTGATCGAATTTGCTCCTTCTTTTTCTATCGATGAAGATACAAAGAGTCGTCTTCTTTCTGATTCCGTCAAATTGGCAAAGAACGTAAACTACAGCGGTGCAGGTACAATGGAGTTTCTCGTGGACAGGGAGAACAACTATTACTTCATCGAAATGAACCCTCGTATACAAGTAGAACACACCGTTACAGAAATGATAACAGGCATAGACATCGTTCAAAGCCAAATTCTTATTGCCATGGGACATCCCTTGAGTTCCAAAGAAATTAACCTCCCTTCTCAAGAGAGCATCGATGTACGAGGATTCTCCATCCAGTGTCGTGTTACGACCGAGAACCCGAACAAAAATTTTATGCCCGACACCGGAAAGATCTCCGTCTATCGAAGCGCCTCCGGTTCCGGGATTCGTCTTGACGGCGGAAACGGTTTTACGGGAGCCGAAATCAGCCCCTACTACGACAGCTTGCTCGTAAAGACGACTTCTTGGGATCGAACCTTTGAAGGTGCTGCAAGAAAAGCTCTTCGCTCAATCAAAGAGTTTCGGATTCGAGGAGTCAAGACCAACATTCCCTTCCTAATCAATGTGTTGAATCACCCGACCTTCCTGAAGGGAGACTGTTACACTTCCTTTATCGAAGATACAAAGGACCTTTTTGAGATCAAGGGAAGCAAAGATAGAGCGAGCAAGTTGATGAATTTCATCGGAGATATCATTGTCAACGAACGCTATGATCCGAAGATCGAAGATGTTCGCATTCCAAACGTTCGATTTCCCTATGAGGAAGGCGGAACCAAACAACTGTTTGAGAAATTGGGAGCGGAAGAGTTCGCTCAAAGGATAAAACGGGACAACAAGCTCTATGTAACGGACACAACCATGAGAGATGCCCACCAGTCACTTTTTGCCACAAGGATGAGGACCTACGATATGTTGCAAATTGCTCCGGCATGTAACAGCGCCTTCAAGGATGCATTTTCAATGGAAACTTGGGGAGGAGCGACCTTCGATGTCGCCTATCGTTTTCTCAAAGAGTCTCCTTGGAGACGCCTCGAAAAACTTACCGAACTTATGCCCAATGTTCTTCAACAGATGTTGCTGCGCGCTTCAAACGCTGTCGGATATAAAAACTACCCCGATAATGTCGTTAAAGAATTTATCAAGGTGTCTGCCAAACAAGGAGTTGATGTATTTCGAATCTTTGACAGTCTCAACTGGATGGAGAATATGAAGCTTCCCATAGAAACAGCTCTGAGTACAGGAAAAATCGTCGAAGGAACCCTCTGCTACACCTCAGACATTCTCGAGAAAAAGAATACGAAGTACAATTTGGAATACTATGTAAAAAAGGCGAAAGAACTGGAGTCCATGGGCATCCATATATTGGGAATCAAAGATATGGCGGGGCTTTTAAAACCTTATGCTGCTAAGGAGTTGATCTCTACCTTGAAGAAGGAGGTCGATCTCCCCATCCATCTGCATACTCACGATACTTCCGGAAATGCAGTCGCCACTGTACTCATGGCTGCGGAAGCCGGTGTCGATATTGCCGATATGGCCTTGGAATCTATGTCGGGGTTGACTTCTCAGCCTTCCCTAAATGCCGTCGTCGCGGCTCTCCAAAACACCCCCAGAGATACCGGTCTCAATCTCCATCACCTAAATGAAGTGAGCAATTATTTCAAGGAGGTCCGCAAGATCTATTCCAAGTTTGAGCCCGAGTTGAAAACCCCTTCCGTGGAGATCTACAGATACGAGATCCCGGGAGGTCAATACTCCAACCTTCTGCCCCAAGCCAAGTCCTTAGGACTTGCAGATCGATTCGAGGAAATCAAAGAAGCCTATCGTGAAGCAAATCTTCTTTTGGGAGATATTGTAAAGGTAACCCCTTCCTCTAAAATCGTGGGGGACCTCGCTATCTTTATGGTAAAGAATAATCTGACCAAAGAAACCATTTTTTCACAAGGAGCGGATTTGTCCTTCCCGGATTCCGTAGTCGAATTTTTTATGGGCTATATAGGACAACCCGAGGGAGGATTCCCTAAAAAGTTACAAGAAATTGTTCTAAAAGGCAGGGAGGAGATTTCGGTCCGTCCCGGACTGCTTCTTCCCGATGAAGATTTCCAAGAGATCGGAGACCGCTTAAACTCTCTTTATACAGATATTGCAAATCCCCGAAACATCTTGAGTTACGCTCTATATCCCAAGGTGTACTCGGACTACTGCAAACACATCGAGCTTTACAACGACATTAGCAACCTCCCCTCTACCGTCTTCTTCTACGGACTGAGAAAGGGGCAAGAGATCGATGTTGAGATTGAGGACGGAAAGGTTCTCAACATCCGTTACACCGGATACAGTGAGGCCGACGAGCAAGGTATCCGCTCCGTTTATTTCGAATTAAACGGCTCTTCAAGAGAAGTCGAAGTCCTTGATCGCTCCGTGGAAGTGAAGAAGGACAGCCGAAGGATAGCAGAAAAAGGCAACCCGAAGCACATTTCACCTCCAATTCCGGGAACGGTTACCGATATACTCGTAAAAGCAGGAGACCCCATTGTTGTAAATCAGCCTCTCATGGTCGTAGAAGCCATGAAGATGGAGACGACTGTTCTCTCTGCAAGCGAAGGAAAGATTGAACAGGTTTTAATTTCCGTCGGTGAAACAGTAACCGATAACGAATTGGTGATCACTCTGGAATAAATCCTTGTAGAAAGGGAAACAAAAAAGCTATCTTCTCGAAAACGAAGAAGATAGCTTTTTTAACCTGTTTGATGAGATGGTTTTTATGATACTATTGTTTTATTTACCGGGCAAAAATCCTTCCGCTACGGCATCCGCCTCTGAATAGAAATACTTGTCCCCCCTGCTCGGATTCATTTTTATCTTATCGTAGTTCTTGGAACCGGGAAGATAGTAGAACTTTTCACCCTTATTGTTGATATTACCCTTTATCATCGGCTCTTCCATAGGAAAAATGCTGTTTGAATTCCCGGGTGAGATTACCACATTTACAGAGTTTGCATCTTTAAATGTTTGGTGGGATTCCACTTTTCCATTATCGGATGTATGCTCAACAGGTAGAACCGCCGCCACATTTTTTTGAACGGGAGCGGAACTCCCCGAAGTAATCAGCACAGCCTTGTTTACGGTGTCCCACTGTACTTCCGCACCGAACGCAGTGGCCACAAAATTAAGCGGCACCATAGCCTTGTTTTGAATTATCTTCGCTGATTGCATCATCTCAACATCAACGTTGTTAATCTTTGCCGTTCTGCTGTTAAGTCGTATTTTTACATTACTTCCCTCTTTCTTCAATGTAACGGTTTTGGTTGAAGAATCCCATTTGACTTCCGTTCCCAAAGCAACTCCGACATCGGAAATGGGAATATAGGTAACTCCTCCCACAATTTGGGGCTCTACCTGCGTCTTGAGTTCAACCTGATTGACGACGATGGTCACAGCGTGACTCATACCGGTTGTACAAAGACAAAAGATCAGCAATAACATTCCGATTTTCTTTTTCATGTTCCTTCCTCCTCCAAACATAGTTTACTTCTATAAACAACAACATTCAAAAGTAACACATTTAACACTTACATCATTCCATAATCCTAATGGAGTTTATGCTCAATATAAGCCTTTATGGTTTTATTATATATTACGTTTAAGTATAATTATAGTTCATCAAGCTCCCAAACTCAAGTACCTATATCATTTCATAACTCGCCGAAATCACAGGCAACTTCAGCGTGTCCAAAACTCTCTCAAAGAGAACTCCTTGAATATGATCATACTGAAATCCGTAACTGGCACGGATACACTGGGTCACAAACTGTACTCCTCTATCCAAAGCGATCGGAAGGCTGTCTCCCTGAAGCAGACTACCTATAATCACGCTGGCATATGCATCTCCCGTCCCCGGATAAAAGGCGGGGATATACTTACAACTTACCTTCCAGAAAGTATCGGCTTCTCTCTCATATGCAACGGTATTTGTAAATACTCCTTGCTTATCAGGAATACTGGTGACGATAACTGTCTTGGGACCCATATCAGAGAGTTCTTTCAAGCACCTCTTGATCTCTTCCTTAGTTACCTCATTGGAATAAGGCCTCTGTAACAAATACATTGCTTCTGTAAAATTAGGAGTGATCATATCGGCTTTAGAGACAAGTTGCCTCATTTTTTGAACCATCTCATCATCCATGGTTTCATATAGACTGCCGTTATCTCCCAAAACAGGATCTATTACCACCAAGTTGTTCTCTGTTTTAAAATAAGAAATAAAATCTTCAATGATATCAATCTGCTTGGATGAACCTAAAAAACCGGAATAAATGCAGTCAAACTCCAAACTTTGTCGCTTCCAATTTTCAATGTACTCCCTCATATGATCTGTCAAATCCAAAAAGCTGTAATGTTCAAAATCCGTTGTAGAGGACAATATTGCTGTGGGCAACGGGCACACCTGCACCCCCATCGTTGATAGTATCGGGAGTATCATTGTGAGCGATGCCCTTCCTATTCCTGATAAATCATGGATTGCTGCAACATTTTTTACCGGTCGTTTCATTCTTAATTACTCTCCTATGCCTGTCAAACTGGTTATTGAGTCCAAAAAATCGTTATATCTAAACATATTATTCTTAATTTTCTAAAGATATATACTATAAGATAAAGCAAAATTATCCAATTGTCAATATCTTAAAAACGTTTTCAGTTTAACAAATCTCTAAACTATCGATTTTGCATTGCTTTCAGGAATGATTTCATTTTGAAAAAAACTTCGGCCTCAATCAGAAATATATTTTCTTTTGAAGCCGAAGTTTTATTATGCAACTTATATTATTCTATCTTTTGCCTCCCAGCATATTTAATACCGTAAGCAATATTACCGCACCTACTACGGAAATAAAGATGCTATAGAGATTAAAGCCCGTAACTCCGGCACCTCCGAATGAGCTTGCTATAAAGCCTCCTATCATCGCTCCTACAACACCTACAACGATATTGGCTATAGCACCCATGCTTTGGTTCTTTCCCTTAATAATACTTGCGATCCATCCGGATAACGCTCCTAAAATAATCCAACTTATTGCACCCATCTCGGTTCTCCTTTCATATCTTTCATATTTGGTTCATTATTATTTATACCCTAAAATCAAGAATATAAATAAGTTTAATGAATTCTATCAAAAAATATATGCGAACATCGGATGTCGATTTATCGTTCATATCTGTCAAACTCATTGAAGCATCGGAGATATCTTTTTCAATCCGGTTTTTTATCTTCCATGTTTCATTTTGATCACATTCCTTGTATCAACACAATCCTATGATAGATGTCCTTCAAATATTTGCGATCGTAGTCATTTCTCTTCATATCGATATCACTTTGATAGATCTCCTGAACATAGTTGAGGATGATCTCCCTGTTTTCTTTGCAGGCGTTATGATACAACAACTCCATTCCTTCGAGAAGTGCGTGCATCACGGACACATCCTCCTTCCCATAGTGAAGGATCTGATAGAAGGTCTCGTACAGATCTTGAGAAAAACTATGGCAGGTATATGCGATCTGCACATTCTCATCCTCTCTTATCGCAATATGATGCGCTGCACTCTTGGACAACAGGACAAGTAAGAGGCTGATTTTTCGAATACAGTGGATAGCCGTATTGGGATCATTGATGCCCGGAGATATCGCCCTCAATGTAATTTCGACTAACTTTGTAATACCGTAACGATAATCGTTCATAAAAACTTTTTCCTCTTGTACGAGAAACGCCCTGTTGAGCTTGGAACTCAAATCTTCGTCCGGAGTTCCCTTCTCACTTTTGCTCAAATAGCCCAGGACCGTGCCCTCCGTAATATAGTCCCCCACCTTACATTCGATCACAAACTTGTTCGGTTCCTCCTTCAACAGATCAGTGATCATCGAATAATCGACCAAACTTAAATACCCGTTTATCTCCGAAATCACAGGAACAGCATCCCCCTGCGACTGGTAGACAAATCCGTCGTTTTCTTCCCTCTTTTTGACCTCTTGACGGATCACCCCGAGAGCTTCCTCATAGATCTCGCTGATCAGGTTCGTACTTTGCATACTGTGGATCACTTTTTGGACAAAGAGGATGAAATAGATCATCGATACAACGGCATAGACAACTCCCACAAATCCCGCTATCACCATTTTTTCTTCTAAAAGATCCCTCATGAAAATTAAGGAAGTGATGCTATAGAAGAAACCTCCGAAAAAAATTCCGAGTACCTTCATCGTGATCTTCTGCTTTACAAAATTTTCAATTACCCTCGGGGAATAATTAGAAGAATAGTTGACCATAATCGATAAGATCGTCGAAAACGTGAATGTCGTAATGGTAAGCTGTGCTCCCGCAAGAGCTGCAAGTACAGTTTTTGCCAAACTCACACTGGTAAAAAATATGCGGGGAATATAGTCCTGAAACTCCCAATACCTCAAATCGATCAGCATTACAAATACCAACAATATCAGAGAGTATACAATGTACTGTGTATTGTATATCCAAGTACGGTGATTGAACTTCCAAATTCTGAGTCTTTGAATCATATGACCTCCACAATAATGATAACAAAATTTCGTTTTTATACCATTGTCTTTTGAAACTGCTCTCTTGAGTGTTTTAAAATATATGATCACCCAAACCGTTTTTCGGCAATGGTATATTTCTATACTCTGACAATTCGATCGGAAAACATCGACTATAATCTTCGATTACCAAGTAATACAAATATCACCCAAGAAAAGTATTCTTTCCGTTCCAAAATGTCTATCTCTTTGTTGCTTCACTGTATTTTATACTATTGTTCATTCATTCAAGCGATTGATGTTTCGACTCTTTATTCTATGGGTGATAAATCAATTGTTCAGCTTATGAATGTAACCACACTTCTAGCGAAGAATAGTGCCGAATACAAAACAGTCTGCTGCAACAAAGCTACAGCAGACCGCCTATTGATATCAATACATCTTATTTATCCCAAAAGTTCTGTCCCCAGTGAAGAACCTTCTCACTCTTGTTCTCATAGATAGGGAATTTCTCTGTCAAAGATTCCGCGATATCTCTTGCCTTTGCAATATCGTTGTCGATCAATGCTACAGAGATCGCCTCTCCGATCTTTTTCATCTCCTCTTCTTTCATTCCCCTTGTCGTAACAGCGGGAGTTCCGATACGGATCCCTGATGTTTTGAAGAAGTTTTGCGGATCAAAGGGGATGGAGTTCTTATTGACGGTAATTCTCGCTTCATCCAATCTCGTTTCAGCTTCCTTACCTGTAATTCCCTTGTCGATCAAACTTACGAGCATCAAGTGGTTGTCCGTTCCGCCCGATACGAGTTTAAAGCCGTGAGATTGAAGGGATCCCGCCAAAGCAGTTGCATTGTCGAGCACCTGTTTTTGATAGACCTTAAATTCTTCCTGCAACGCCTCTTGGAAACAAACCGCTTTTCCGGCTATGATATGCTCCAACGGTCCTCCCTGGATCCCCGGGAAGATCGCCTTGTCAACCTTAGCTGCATATTCTTCCTTGCAGAGGATCATACCTCCGCGCGGTCCTCTCAAGGTCTTGTGTGTTGTCGTTGTCACAAAGTCTGCATACTCGCAGGGGTTCATATGGTATCCTGCTGCAATGATGCCTGCGATATGAGCCATGTCGACCATCAGATAGGCCCCTACCTCATCCGCCACTTCCTTCATCTTCTTAAAGTCGATCTTTCTGGGATATGCACTGGCTCCCGCAACGATCATCTTAGGCTGTACCTCTTTTGCCCGAGCTCGTAGAACATCGTAGTCGATCATCTCGGTTTCCTTGTCTACACCGTAATCAAAAAAGGTAAAGTACTTACCCGAAATATTGACAGGAGAACCGTGAGTCAAGTGCCCTCCCTGCGAAAGATCCATTCCAAGCACCTTGTCTCCGTGTTCAAGCATTGCAAAATACACTCCCATATTAGCTTGAGAGCCCGAATGAGGCTGAACGTTGGCATGCTCCGCTCCAAAAAGTTTCTTTGCCCGATCAATCGCTATATTCTCCAGTTCGTCTACAAACTCACAACCTCCATAGTAGCGTTTGCCCGGGTAACCTTCCGCGTATTTATTTGCAAAACAAGTACCCATCGCTTCCATCACAGCATCGCTGACAATGTTTTCGGAAGCGATCAGCTCCAAGTTTTTTCTCTGTCTATCCAACTCCTTTTTCAAAACCTGAAAAACTTCTTCATCCGTATGTGCCAAATGATAGTAATTATACATTACAACTTCTCCTTTCAATTTGCTTTCTCTTGAGATAAGCATCATTTCCATTTCGATTTTCTTTAAAACATCGTCTTTGTTGCTACGGGAAAATGATTTCTTACTTTTTCATCATATCACAATTCAAGCAATTATTCCAATAAAAAAGAACCGGTCAGACCGATTCTTTTTATCATTCTGTTATTGATTTACCGCCGGAACGATACTTACCTGCTTACGCTTCTTGTCTTTTCTCTCGAATTTTACATGTCCGTCTACCTTTGCAAACAAGGTATCGTCTCCACCTCTGCCTACGTTTGTTCCCGGATGGATTTTCGTTCCTCTTTGACGAACCAGAATGGAACCTGCCGTAACCAACTGTCCGTCACCTGCTTTTACACCAAGTCTTTTTGCAGCGGAATCACGGCCGTTCTTGGAAGAACCTACTCCCTTCTTACTCGCAAAAAGTTGAAGATTAATTCTAAGCATCAGTGCACCTCCTCTATCATGAGTTTTATATGCTTTTTGTACGTTTTTTCCAAATCTTTGAGATTGAGCACAAGTGTATCCAACATCACCTTTACTCTCTCGTCGTTTTCCAAATACGAGGTAGGCAATTGAAACGAAAAATATCCGTCCTTCACCCGATAAGAGAGCTTGTAGCCCAACACTTCCGTCAATCCGTTAAATATCGATTGCACCAAGATCGAAACCCCGGCACAAACAATGTCTTCCCCTCTCTTAGCATAGTCAGCATGCCCTTTAAGGGAAATTTTCCACCTTTTCTTGCGACTGTCTTTTGTGATCAAAACACGAATCATAGTTCTTAGCCTTGAATACTTTCAATAGCCAATTCCGTGTAAGGTTGTCTGTGTCCTTGCTTTCTTCTGTAGTCTTTTTTCGGCTTATACTTGAAAACAATCACTTTATCACCTTTGCCGTGCTCGACTACCTTTGCGCTTACCTTTGCAAACGCCGCTCCTTCTCCAACGACAACTTCGCCATCCTTGCCCAGAGCCAAGACTTTCAAGTTTACTGTTTCTCCGGCTTGAACATCGAGCTTTTCAACACGAATCACATCGCCTTCCTGCACTCTGTATTGTTTTCCACCTGTTTCAACAACTGCGTACATATTGCACCTCCTCTTTTGAGAACTCGCCACGCCAGGCAATGAGATTTTTATAGGATCTCATATTTACAAACCTGAAATGAGCGGCTTATAACTTCATTATCATACCAACCCTTACGATTTTTGTCAAGTTCTTTGCAGGATTATTCTTGTGTACAATATAGACACAAAGCGAAAAAGTTATTTCTACTTCAGAGAAGGATATGCTGTTGCCTCTTGCATTGCTGAGCACCTGCAAATCGGACATAACTATTCTTCCGTTCGGGAGTTTGACAGTTTAAAAGGGAAAAAATCACTATAAGCATTCTAAATGCTTTATTTTTTTGTCAAAT
>NZ_JBHSHL010000031.1:0-10725 GCF_042652965.1 Filifactor villosus | reverse complement strand
CCGCCAATACATTTAGTTGCAATGTGTTTGGTGGGTTTTTCGATTCTAAAACTGTCAAAGACGGGATTATCATACCAACCCTTACGATTTTTGTCAAGTTCTTTGCAGGATTATTCTTGTGTACAATATAGACACAAAGCGAAAAAGTTATTTCTACTTCAGAGAAGGATATGCTGTTGCCTCTTGCATTGCTGAGCACCTGCAAATCGGACATAACTATTCTTCCGTTGAAGAAATGTAAAAGGAGGCCGAGTAAGAGTAAAGATCAATACAACCGGCGATATGATTATGAAATTCCAACTGCTTGGAAAACACCGCACAAAGTCAAATTTCCAATTTTTCTTCGATTTGATAAAACACAAAGGTTTGTCATATCAATAGTTTCAAGAATATCATCCTTCATACAAAAGTGATTTTATGCTGATTTTTTAGAATTATGCGGTATCACCTTAAGCTGTATAACGATAGAGTGTCAGTATACTTATATATTGATGTTTATCTGTATTTTTTATCTCGGTTATAAACCAAAAGAGTTCCTATCAAAGTCGGAATTACCCTGAATTTCAACGTGCAACTACACCGGGTATATCGTCTCAAGACCTTGGACTTCGTGTCCGATAAATAGACTGATAAGCGGGCAATTTATACTATTCTTCCTTTGAATTGTAGATATAAACAATCTTTGACCCATAGAAGAGAAACCGATTTTTCGTGGGTTGAAAAACAGATATATCCATACTTCTATTGGAGAATAGTATTAAACGTATAATCAGGTCTTGGATTAGACCCAAAACACATATGCTCCTGCGGTCTATAAAAATATCTCCGGCTGTAAACAACCGGAGATAAAGGAGGGACATATAAGAGAGGGTACTCTTATATGACGGTTTGGCTAAGAAATACTGCACAGGGGCATACAATCCCACTGTCGTTTTTCAGAGTATAACTATCGTGTAAAATACACACTTGTGAGATCTTCCCCTTCTGCACAGGATCGTTTTGGTCCGTCTCTTCGAATTGTGTGCTGTTGCCACTAAACCTTTTAGTTTATCATCTTATACGGTTTGAAGTCCCATTGTCCGATCGGTGTTCTTCCCGGACCGTCTACCTTGGTTCTATCCAGAACTTGGGTATAACTCTCGTAGTACAGCGGGATAATGATCATTTCATCCATCAATACTTTTTCCGCTTCCTTCATAATATCATCTCTTTCCGTTCCTGTACTTACGATCGCTTTGGCAACGAGCTCATCATAGGCCTTGTTGCTCTCATTAAGGATCTTGTCATGAGGACTTCCTGCATATTCCTTCCATCTCCAGTGACAGGAGTTCAATCCGTTGGATGTGAACAGTGCAAGCATGGTCATCGGATCGTTATAATCCGCCGACCATCCCGATTGCGACACGGAGTACTTCCCTGCGGACTGCTCCGCATTGAAGACCGAAGCTTCTACACTGACGAGATTTACCTTGATGCCCAAATTTTTCTCCCACATTTGTTGGATGGCCTCAGCCACCTTCTGCTCATCGGTACGGATGTAGTAGACCAGATCAAATTCCGGGAAACCTTTGCCATCCGGAAAACCTGCCTTCGCCAAGTATTCTTTTGCCTTGTCTACTTGAGCAGCCCAAGGATCGATCTCAAACTCGGGTACTACCATCTCATTTTCATCAAGAGGTCGGAAGGATTTTCCGTCCGATGTCTTAAATTTCGGTGCCACAAACGCAGCCGCCGGTATCTCTCCACTTCTTCTGACCTGCTCCACCAGGGTCTTTCTGTCGATCGCCAATGCAAGTGCCTTCCTTACATTGACATCATTAAAAGGTTCCTTATCCACATTGATAGCGTAATACGTAAGTCCAAGTCCTTTTTCGCTCGAAAAGTTGGGATCTTCCGCCAACAGTTTGGGAACTTCTTCTCTCGGCAAAAGAGAGGTGATATGAATCTCTCCCGCCTGATAACCTTGAAGAGATGTGGTCGCATCCGTGATAAACAAGGCTTTGATCTCAGAGAGGGACACATTATCCTTATCCCAATACTCCTCATTTTTTACCATGGTTAAATGAGATCCTATCTTGTACTCGGAGAGTTTGAAGGCTCCGTTCGTAATACATTTCGCAGGATCCTTCTCCCATCCTTCTCCCGTCGTTGCCATATCTTCTCTGACCGGCATGTAGGTGAAAAACGAGATGAGATTTAGGAAATATGCCGTAGGATTGATTAATTCGACTTGCAGAGTCTTATCGTCCAAGGCTTTGACCTTCATATCTTCCGCTTTTCCCACTCCGTCAAAATACTCCTTGGCTCCCTTGATGTAGTCCGTCACCAGGAATGCATAGGGGGATGCCAGATTCGGATCCGCCGCACGCTTCCACGCATATTCATAGTCATGTGCTGTGACGGGTTTTCCGTCCGACCACTTTAAGTCGTCCCTTAGAGTAAAGGTATAGAGTGTATTTTCAACTCCTTCGCTGTTTGCTTCTATCTTGTAATCTTGTGCCTGAGCCTTCATGATTCCGTCTTGAGTATCACGCATCAAACCTTCATAGAGGTTGATGATGACGTGTCCTCCCGCTCCGGATGTATTGATCTGAGGATCCCAGGTCTTTGGTTCGGAACCTATATTCCAAACCAAGGTCCCTCCTGAAGAGGAAGGCGTTTGTTCAGTTTCGGTCTGTTCCGCTTCGGGCGCTTCACTGTTTGCACCCTGGTCGGTCGTAGGTGCACAGCTTACTATGGAAAACATCAGCATCAGTGCTGTCAACATTGCTAAAAATCTTCGTTTTTCTTTCATTGTTCTACCTCCCTGAATTCACCGGAAATGCTGCAATAAGAGTACACCTTGCCTTCGTCCTTGATCTGATGATAATGGAACTCCCGTTAAACGAATGGTTGCGTGGAATATGTCCTTCATACAAAGCCGGTTGTGACCCCTTTTTTTAAATTGTTCAACATCTCCTTAAATACTCCTTGTTTCTGCTACCCTCTGAATAAAACCCTCTTCCCTCCTTGCATCTTCTTATATCAAATGACAGGCAACTTCATGGCTATCACCGACCTTTTTCAGGTGTGGAAACTCCTCTCTGCAGCGTTGCTCCGCATAAGGACACCTCGTATTGAACCTGCATCCGCTTGGAGGATTGATCGGAGTGGGGACATCCCCCTCCAGCATGATCGGTTTTATCTTCTCCGATAGGATGGGATCAGGGATCGGTACCGCTGAAAGCAAGGCCTTGGTGTAAGGGTGGAGGGGATGCTTATAGACTTCCTCACTGTCGCCTACTTCTACCAGATTGCCCAGATACATAACCCCTATCCTGTCGGATATATGTCTAACCATGGACAGATCATGTGCAATAAAGAGGTAGGTAAGATCCAACTTTTCCTGAAGTTCCTCCAACATATTGACCACCTGTGCCTGGATCGATACATCCAAGGCCGAGATCGGCTCATCACAGATGATAAACTCCGGTCTTACAGCCAAGGCTCTTGCTATCCCTATCCTCTGCCTCTGTCCTCCCGAAAACTCATGCGGATATCGATTTGCATGTGTTTCCTGAAGTCCCACATAGTCGAGAAGTTCAAATATCCTCTCCCTTCTTTCTTTTCTGTTTTTCTTCTCATACAGATCGATGGGTTCTCCGATCAGATCACTGACAGTCATTCTCGAATTTAAGGACGCATAAGGATCCTGGAAGATCATCTGCATCTTCTTTCGATAAGGTTGAAGTTCTTTGTTTGTGAGTTTCGATATATCGTTTCCGTCGTAGATGACCTCTCCGCCCGTCACATCATAGAGTCGTATCAAAGTCCGTCCGGTAGTAGATTTTCCGCAGCCGGATTCTCCTACCAAACCCAAGGTTTCTCCCTTTTTGATATGGAAGCTCACATTATCCACCGCCTTGATATAGGTCTTCTTTCTCCCGAATATCCCCTCATTTCGAACAAAGTACTTCTTGAGGTCCTTAACTTCAACCAACCGCTTTTCCATTTCCCACACCCCCTTTCAACCTTTCATATCCTTCTATCTTCGGTGCATCTTCATGTAGAAGCCAACACATCGCCCGATGTTGCCCTTCCTTAAAGTACGGAGGCATCTCCTGTGCACAAAGGTTTCTCGCAAACTCACACCTGTTGCAAAAGGGACACCCCGTAGGAGGGTTCAACAGATCCGGAGGACTTCCCGGTATGGGAAGCAACCTTTCCTTTTGAGACCCGCTCACCTTGGGTATCGACTTTAACAATCCCATTGTATAAGGATGCTTCGGACGATAGAAGATATCATGAGCACTTCCTTCCTCCAGTATAACTCCCGCATACATGACCAGTATCTTCCTGCACATATTCGCTACAACACCCAAATCATGTGTAATCAATATTGTCGACATCCCGAGTTTCTGGTTCAGTTGTTTAATCAGGTCCAATATTTGGATCTGTATCGTTACGTCCAAGGCCGTCGTAGGTTCGTCCGCTATAAGAAGACTCGGGTCACAGGACAGCGCCATTGCTATCATCGCCCTTTGTCTCATTCCACCGCTAAACTCGTGAGGATAGTTTCGGTAACGCTCTTCGGGTGCAGGGATCCCCACGATCCTAAGCATCTCGATCGCTCTCTCCTTCGCATCCGCCTTGTTTAACTCCGTATGTTCAAGGATGTTTTCAACAATCTGCTTTCCCACCGTGTAAAGAGGATTCAGAGATGTCATAGGGTCCTGAAATATCATAGATATCTCATTTCCTCTTATCTTCCTCATCTCCTGTTTGGAGCAGTCAAGTATGTTTTTTCCCTTGAAGTTGATCTCTCCTCCTATAACCCTTCCCGGATATTGTAAAAGTTGCATGATCGATAGGGAGGTTACGCTCTTTCCGCTTCCGGACTCTCCCACAATCCCTATGATCTCTCCTTTTTCCATGGAAAAATCCACCCCTCGTATGGCCTTTATTTCACCTACATGGGTAAAGAACGAGGTCCTCAAGCCCTTCACTTCCAACAAATATTCCAAGCTCATAAGTATCCACTTCCTTTAGTGTTATTCGAACTCTATTTTCTCAGTCTCGGATCCAAAGAATCCCTCAAACCGTCACTCAAAAGATTAAAGGCCAATATGGTCACCGACATCGCCAAGGCCGGAAAAAACAGCTGATACGGATAGGTATAGAGCCCGGGCAGGGCATCGTTGGCCAAGGAGCCCCAAGATGCCTTGGGTGCGGAAACTCCAAGCCCTATGAAGCTTAGAAAGGCTTCGGTAAACATCGCACTGGGTATCTGCATTGTAATTGCAACCATAATCGGGCCCATGATGTTGGGAATCAGATGTCTTGTCAGGATCTTAAAAGTAGATACTCCCAAAAGTCGCGCCGCGAGAACAAACTCCTGTTCCTTCATACTCAGGACCTGCGAACGCACGATCCTTGCCATATTCACCCAATAAGTGATCCCCATCGCTATCAAAATGGACTTCAAACCCGGGCCCAAAATAACCATCAACAGGATCACGTAGAGCATCATGGGAATAGAATAGATCGTATCGACAAACCTCATCATCAGATGATCGACCCTTCCTCCGAAATAACCGGCAACTCCTCCGTAAAAAACACCTATGATGAAGTTGACGATAGCCGCAACGATCCCGACGAGCAAAGACATCCTCGCACCATACACGACACGGATGAACATATCCCTTCCAAGGGTATCGGTCCCCCAAATATAGGTTTTGTTTCGAATCGTTTTGAAGGAACTGATCTCCTTGTCATCGTAGATGACTTGAAAACGTTTTATCTTATTGTTCAGTATCTCTTCGGCCTCCTTCAGAGAAACCATCGTATCCTCGGCCTTGTCTCCATAGTATTCTCTAAGATATGCCGCCTTTGTAGCAGGAAACTTCTCCCCTTCTTTCACCGAACGCTCCAGAAGAATGAACTCCTGTTTTGCCTTAAAATAAACCCCGTAATCGACGAGCATCGACCTTCCGTCCACCTTATACAAGTAGGTTCTTTCCGTCTTGTCGTCCTTGATCAAATCCGCCATTTTGATCAATTGCCCCTTTTTGTCGACTTCTATGGCCTTGTACTCGCTCGTAATATAGACATAGTTGCCTGCACCGACATCATAGACGTCGATCTCGGGAGGAATGTTTGCAAATTCAAGCCTTTGTTCTGAATAAGAAAGAGGCCAGAAAAACGGTATAAACACTGCACAGAGGATGACAAAAACAATGACAAACAAGGATATCATCGCACTCTTATTCTTCTTAAGCCTCCTCCAACTGTCTTGCCAAAATGTCAAACTCGGTCTTCCTATCTGATCGGAGTCCTTCTTCGTGCTGTCGAGCGCATCCCATCTTGTACCTTCCATACTGCCTGTTCTCATGCTAGCACCCCCTTAGTCATATTTGATGCGCGGATCGATGATGACATAGAGGATATCCACCAACAGAACCACAAATATCAATATAATGGCAAAAAACACTGTAATACCCATGATCATCGTATAATCCCTGTTCATAATGCTCAATGTAAACAGACTTCCTATGCCGGGTATCCCGAATACCTTTTCTATGACGAAGGAACCTGTCAAAATCCCTGCCATCATGGGACCCAAATAGGTCACTATGGGTAGAAGTGCGTTTCGAAGAGCATGAATGACGATGACCCTCAACTCCGATATCCCCTTCGATCTGGCAGTTCGAATGTAATCCTGCTGCAACACCTCCAAGACCGATGTTCTGGTGAGCCTTGTCACAAAGGCGATGGAGAACACGCTTATGGTTATGACCGGTCCGATATAACCTCTTAGGTTGGGAACTCCGAAGGCAGGAACCCACCCCAAAGTCTTGCTGAACAAAAACAGGAACCCCGTCGCTAAAACAAAACTCGGAATCGTTGCACCCAGGGTCGCTAAGATCATCAACAGACGGTCGATCAGTTTATTTTGTTTCAAGGCGCTTATGATCCCCATCGAAATCCCTATAAAAATGACCAGACAGGTGGCGTAGATCCCTATCACCAGAGAGTAGGGAAAACCGTCTCCTATGATTTTTTGAACCGTTAAACCCGCTCTGGTATAAGAGACTCCGAAATCTCCTCTTACAAAATTTTTCAGATAGAGGATATACTGCGTAAACAAAGGCTTGTCCAGACCGTATTTGGCATACATTGCAGCACGGATCTCGGGATTGGGCATCTTTTTGTCCATAAACGGATCTCCCGGTATACATTTCATCAAGACGAAGGTTATCGTAATGATGAATAACATGGTGATTACTGCCGAAACGACCCTCTTTAAGATGTACTTTATCATGGTACCACTTCCCCCTTTACGAAGAATACTTCATCGTCATTTGAATAAAAACGCTCAATATCAAATAATTTTCGTCGCTCAATAACTTTTCTTCCTTCGTTTCATCGATCAGATCCCATTCGATGCCGAGGATGAATCTTTCCTCTACTCCCTCCACACCGACAATATCTCCATTCCCGCTCATGGCGCTTACCCGGAGATTCTCACCTATCTTTCTTGTTCTGGCATCCACCTTGACCTCCTGCATCATGGAAGACTTTCCGATGCACTCAAACAGTTTTGTTCCTTCATACACTCTTATGTCCTGCTCAGGCAATACGGCTCCGGGAATTTTTGGGGTGTGAGCCTGCATCCCCTGAGATACCCTTCCGTCACAGAGGTGATTTAGGACGGAACAGCCCTGACCCACACAGAGTAGAGGCGAATTTGTCTCGGAAAATATCAGTCGATACTTCTCTCTTTCTTTCAATTCTCCAAACCCCTCTCCTCTTCCCTTCCATCTTCCATAGAGGAGGATGGCATCCATTGTTCTGATATCATTCCGATCGATATCTTCAAAGAATATGACAGGAAGTACCCCCAACCTATGTAGTTCCTGAGCATATTTCATCAAGGTTTCCTTAACGAGTTTTTCTTCATCTTCCCCCTTGTCTCCGACCTCCTCACAAAAAGGTATCATACCTATCAACGGTCTCATCGGCACTCCTCCCTTCCTATCTCTTTGCTGTAAATAAAAAGCAATTCCTGTGCCAATACCTTAACAGTCTTAAAACCCGTTTGAAGAACTCTGTGTTTTTCGTGTCGAATTGCCACAAACCCTTGTTTTTCGGATTTTCGCCTTCAAATCACAGTCTTGTAATCAAATCCCGTCTTTCTCCAAGAGATTTTTTGACAAACAAAAAACAACCCCTTCCACTTTTCGAAAGTAGAAAAAGTTGCTTTTTCTCATTTTGATTTCTCATTTTGATAATTGTATAATCTTTGATTTTACAATGTTTTTTATTTATTTCTCAAAATGCGAAGTTTTTTTCATCCTTTTAAGATAACGATACAGGGTGGATAGGCTTATCCCCATCTCGGCAGCGATTTTCTCTTTGGCGCCCATGTCGTTTCCATACTGTAGGAGCAGAGATTCCAGCGTCCTCTCCTTAAACTCCTGAACCGAAAGTTTGTTCTTTTCATCAAGATCGTTGACGCTCATCAGAAAGGCCGGCGGAAGGCTTGCGTATGTGAGAACACTGCTTTTTTCCATTGACACCCCGTACTCTATCACGTTTTCAAGTTCCCTGACATTTCCCGGCCAACGATACAGGAAAAACAAACGGATCACCTCTTGAGACAGACGCTCCACATTTTTTTCGAACTTTCTGCTATATCTTGACAGAAAGAAGTTTGACAGGGAGATAATATCATCCGAACGCTCTCTCAAGGGAGGAACCTCGACCAAAAGCACGCATAGACGATAATACAAATCGCTTCGAAACTGTTTTTCCTTGATCTTTTCGGTGAGGTTGTGGTTTGTTGCCGCAATAAAACGAATATCGACATAGACATCCTGCACCCCGCCTACCCTCTTGAACCGCTTTGTTTCTATCGCGCGTAAGAGCTTAGGCTGAAGGTGCAGGGGGAGATCTCCGATCTCATCCAAAAACACCGTCCCCTTATTGGCGCTCTCAAACAAACCCTTCTTTCCCGTTTTATTCGCTCCGGTAAACGAGCCCGCCTCATATCCGAACAGCTCACTTTCCAAAAGACTCTCCGGAATTGCCGCACAGTTGATCGATACAAAATTCTCCTTCTCTCTGTTGCTCAGATCATGGATCAGCTTTGCAAACATTTCCTTCCCCGTTCCGCTCTCTCCCAAAATCAGACAATTGGAATCGTACTTTGCCACCTGATGGATCACGTTTTTTATCTTTCGGATCTTTTCGCTGTTCCCTATCAATCTCCCCCACTGTTTGTCAGGGCCCGCCTGGATCTCCCTGTTCATTCCGGGGTGTGTTTCCGCACTCTTGAAAAAGAAGGAATAGTACCTCTGATCACCGCTTATCCCGACTTCCTTCCAATACAAACTGAGATTTGCATTGATCTCTATTTCCTTTCCTTCGTTTTGAGGAGTAAGAAGGTCCTCGTTCTTCGGGACGATATCCCAAATCGTATCTCCTCGATAATATCCTCCGGCACCCGCTCCCAAAACGTTCAAAACCTTACCGCTTTGATTGGTGATGAGGATCGGATAATCGCTTCTCTCCATAGACTGTTTAAAACAGGATTTCAACAAGGCGTCCATAGCCATCTCTCCGATGTCCTTGCCCAATTCTTCCGCAGAATGGATGATCCTGTCCAAATTCTCCTTCATCCTCTCCTTTGAAGCCTCGTCGTAGTGAGAGGCTATCGTCACGACTCCGATAAAGATGTCGTCAAGAAAGATAGGCTCATGAACTGAAAGTTCGCCTCCACAGTTATCGGATAGGTTCATGGGACAGTTCTCACAAACCACTTCTTCCCCGGGATAGAGAATGATCAACCTCTGCCTGTTTTGTGTGACCCATCCGTTGGATGTCTGCTTGGGCAGGACGATGCCGAGCATCCGTTTATAGATGCCCGTTCCGTTCACTCTCAACAAGTCGCTGTCAACCACATAGATGTCCATATCCATCCATTCGGAGAGCAGATCGATATGCCGTTGTATTTTCTCATATATTCTGTTTAGTATATTCAACAAAAACACCCCTTTATACCCCATCGTCCTCAAAGGACTATAAATACACTAAAACAAATATAGTTTCATCGACGCTTACTCTTGTGCAGAGCAGGTTTGTTTCAAACGACGGAGCAGAGCCTGCGCCGTTTCACCTACCGCACTCAGGGTAATCTCCCTCTCATCCTCTCCCGTCCTGCTGATATCGATATCCAAGCGCTCAATCGGAAGGATCTCTTCGATCCTGCTTGACCACTCTATGATAACGACGGCCTCTTTGCCAAGATATTCTTCAAAGCCTATAAAATACAGTTCCTCCGGATCGTCGATACGGTAAACATCAAAGTGATACAAGGGAAGTCTACCCTCATACTCTTCGACCAGGATAAAGGTAGGGCTGGTCACATCTTCTTCTATCTCAAGACCTTGTGCGATGCCCTTGGTCAAACAGGTCTTTCCTGCACCCAGATCTCCGTTCAGACAAACAAGGATACCTTCTTCCATATTCTTGCCTATCATCCTTCCGAACTCCAGGGTTTCTTCTTCATTTCTCAATAGTTTACTGATATTCAAGTATCTCATCCCTTTTTATATTTCTTTCCTTATCTTTATTTGCTATTTTTCCATTATATCACAGTCCATGTGCACTCCTTCAAGTCTTAGAGCGTGTCTACACAAATTAAACAAGGCATCTTAACCATAAAACGATCGATGCCAAATGAAT
>NZ_JBHSHL010000030.1:0-31197 GCF_042652965.1 Filifactor villosus | reverse complement strand
AATATCCCGATTTTATTGAAATTCCAACTAAAACGGGCATTCTTTCTGTTTTTAACTCAGAAACTCAGGAACAATCTGTGACCCATAGAAGAGAAAACGAATTTTCGTGGGTTGAAAAACAGATATATCCCTACTTCTATTAGAGAATAGTTGAGAAGATATCTCATGATTCACAAAATAAGCTTGAATCGGTTTTCGTACGGAGGAAAGGAGTACTTGAAACCGTTCGTTTCACAAACTTTATGTATTTTCAAAACGATAAAAAGAACATGTTGTGTCTTTGTGCGGTGTTTTTTTTAAGTTTATAGGGGGAAGGTTGTTGACAAAGGATTTGGAAAAGGAGCGTTTGGGGTCCTTGATTTTGAAGTTGTCCGTGCCTGCTATTTTGAGCATGATAGCGGCGGCGGTCTATAATTTGGTGGACAGGATCTTTGTGGGGCAGATCGATCCTCTTGCTTTGACAGCGGTCGGAGTCACGATGCCACTGCAGATTGCTCAAATGGCGTTTGTCCTGATGATAGGGGTAGGGTCTTCGACTCTGATGTCTATCTATATGGGAAAGAAGGAGGCGGAAAAAGCGAACCGAATCTTGTTGACCGCTACGTTGTATATTGTGATAAGCCTCGTGGGGTTGACAGGGATAGGAGTCTTATTTTTGGATCGGATCTTTGAATTGTTAAAGGTTTCAAAAGAAGTCCATCCTTTAGCAAAGGACTATATCGTTATCCTTCTTTTGGGAGGTGCACCGGGATTGTCGGGCTACTGTCTGACCAACTGTATCCGCTCTCTCGGACATGCCAAAGAAGCAATGGTCTATATTACGGTCAGTTCGCTCTTGAACATTGTTTTGGACTACCTCTTTGTGCTCAAACTGGGCTACGGGGTTAAGGGCGCGGCTGTAGCTACTGTGATTTCACAGGTGTTGGTGACGGTTTTTGTGGCGAGGTTCTTCCTCAAGCATCCCTTGGGGGAAGAGGGATTTTCTCATCTGAAGGGAAAAGAGTTGTGGCACAATATTTCAGAAATCACACAAAACGGTCTTCCTACTCTGTACATGCAGGTCTTTGGAACAGTTGTGGCTATTGTGCTGAACCGATATATCATCTTTTACGGAGGAGATTATCATTTGGCCTCAATCACGATCATCACGTCGATCTCACACTTTTTCCTCATGGTGGTATACGGAGTGGGACAGGGGACGCAGGCGATTTTCGGTTACAACTACGGTGCGGGAAAGATGGACAGAACCAAGGCGGCTCTTAAGATCTCACTGGGATTTGTCATTGCATTTACCGTAACCGTACTCGTTGCTATACAAGCGGTACCGAGATTTTTTATCGGACTGTTTACGGACGAGGCTGAACTTATGGATATTACGGTGCACAACATACGAATTTATCTTTCGATGTTACCCATGGTGGGGATCCATTCGATTGCGACGACCTATCTTACAAGCATCAAACAACCCAAAATGTCCACAATACTCTATATTCTACGTTACGGAGCGATTCTGATCCCTGCTCTTCTTGTTCTGCCGAAATTTATGGGGTCGGATGGAGTTTATTTTTCGAATGCGATCTCCGAAGGATTGAGCGGACTTATCGCTTTGGTAATGTTGGGATATTTTTTGAAAAAAAGTCCGGAAGAGCTTTATCGGGGAGAAGGAAGAACGGATGAAAAAAGGAGTGTTGAACGATGACGGAACCATCATCTCACAACACTCCATCTCATGTTATTTTTTATTTTTAGATTCAATTTCTTCCATAGAATGCCATTTCGTTTCGTTCTTGCCGGAATTTCGGAAAAAAAGTTTTTTGAACAGGGAGATAACAAGATCGATCAAGCCTACCCATAACCTTCGAATAATAAAGCCGACGACGCAGATCACAAGAAATACGATAATATAGCTGATATTGGTCATAAACTGCACCTACTTACCCATGATCTTTTTGAAGAGGACTTCAAATTCTTTTTGTCCTTCCGGCTGATACAGGTAGAGGAGTTCTTTTTCGTCTGCTTCTGTCGGAACACAGAACTTGGTGTAGCCTGCCATCATTCCGCCTTGATGATAGAATACATATTCTCCGAATGACATACCCGCCTTCTTGATGGTATCGGGACGGAAGATTTCCGCTTCGCTACAGCCGTCCAGATCGGGAGTTGTTTGGACCAGCGCCACCGCCTTATCCTCTTCCCGATATCCGATGATCAGGCTCGTATATTGGTAGGTCGTTTTGCGAGCTATGATGTAGTTGCTGGTTTTGATGTCGAGAGCGTAGCCGCCTACGATCTTCCAGGTATCGCCATCTTCGACCACTCCGTTAAAGAGGGTCCTCATCTTTTGTTTTACTTCTTCTACCCTGGCCATGTCCCATTCTTTTTTCTTACCGAAACCGAATAAACCCATGTGTGTTCCTCCTTTGAATTTTCAAACATCTTTGATAAGCGATAGGATTTTGTATTGTGTCAAATCGTTTCTTTATGTTTGTAAAAAGCATCGCATTCAAAAAAGTGAATAATATAACAAACCACTTCAATTATATCAAAAACTTCCGTACTTGACTATAAAATTTAGGAAATACCTCGCAATGAGCAGAATAAAAAATAATGTAAATAAAAGAGCAAAAAATAGACAGTTATTCTCTGTTATCCCCATACATCTATTTATTGTGTACATCTTCTTGTTTTTTAGGTACAACAAATGAGGCACTGATACAATTATTTCTTTGAGTTATGGATATCAGCAACCTGTACTTAACAGGAGATAATACTATTCTTCCTTTGAGTTATGGACATAAACAATCTGTGCCCCATAGAAGATAAACCGATGTTTCGTGGGTTGAAAAACAGATATATCCATACTTCTATTTATTGGAGAATAGTATAAAGTAGCATTTGTATTTTTTGATTTATGAACATCAATAAAATAAGAATTCCTCTTGTGAGAGGCTCTTATTTTAAGAAGAAAGCAATATTTCTCCATGAAATCAATCAGCTTCTTTTACTATTTCGAATGAAGGTGCCGTTCCTTTCGGTTTTGATATAAGGGCCTTGTTTGTAAAGGTCAGCCGGTAGGAGTTGTCCAAACTAAGGCGAATAAGACTTTCATCGAAGGAAGGAGCAAAACCCTTGCCGATCGTACGGATGGCAAGGTCTATGTTGTTGATCCTTGCGCCTATGAGATTTTTGAACGAAGAACTGACATCGGTAAACAGATTTGTGTTTTTGAAATCGATATCGGGGTTTACCCAAAGGCTTATCTGAGGCTCCAAGTAAAGGGGAAGACCTTCACAGTCGAGGATGAGGGGAAGATCGAAACGGTTGTGAACGGTTTCCCCGTCGCAGATTTCGCTGTAGAAAGGAGGTCTCTTGCTGTCGAGACTTCCGTACAGGAGGATGCGGTCGATCCGTTTTCCGACAGCCGCATCGTAGAAGTGAATGTCATGAAAGTTTCTACCCTCGAAAGAGGACAGGGCTATTTCACCAAGGGTAAAGAAGATGTGCTCTTTGACAGGATCTTTATCGACACACCTTGCGTAACTCTCTTCGGTTCCGATATGTTCCAAAAGAGGAAGAAGGTGTTTTTTGGAGATCTCAAAGTCAAGAAAACGCATTGTCATAGGAAGGATGGTTTTTTCGTAAGAATAATAGAGAAGGGCACGAATACACACTGCGGAAAACTGTCCTCCAAAGAGGGAAGGGTCGTATCCGCGGTTGAAGAAGAAGTCGATAACGGACATCAGGCGTTCAGCGCTCTCAGGGTGTTGCACGGAGGCTTTTTGCCAGAGTATTTCGTCAGAGTTTTCATACAGGGGATCTTCTTCCTCGAAATCCTCCTCCTCTTCTTCATCAGAGTACAGGGAATCCAGGTAGCAGATGTATTGATTTTCGATTACTTCGGATAGAAGGGTCGCCGTGATCTCTCCGCCGGAAGAACTGAAGGAATTGATATCAACGCCTTCATTCAAGAGTTGTTCCATTTTATCAAAATCGGGCGGAATCATACAAGCGTAGTTCACAAACTTATCTTCCTTGGAGTCGAATCTTCTTTCTTCCATCATCTTCATCTGATATCTCTCCTTTTCTGTATAGGGGGATCAAATTATATAAGTTTATAATTATAGCAATCACAAACGATGGTCTTCCGGCTTGGTCTTCAACAAGATTAAAAACCATTGCTTGGCACGCTCCTTGGCTCATACGAGTGAAACGGGATGTTACTCAAATGTTCTTGATTTCTATCATTGGAGCTTATAACATTATTCAGTTAAAGCGTTGATATCAACGATTCTTGCCTTGCTGGAAGTCAAAATTCTTTTTGTGATTTTCTAAAGCGGATATTTTCAAACTTCAATCGAGTATAAGCCGTTTGTTGATATAGGAAAGTTTCTGTAGGCATCTGAAAAATCGATGTCAGTTATGCGATTTTTCATTACGGCTATTTTGATAGCGAGCCTTCTAATGAGATTACTTTCCCAAGTTATTGATATCAATGAGCTGTCTTTCATAGGGCATGAAACAACTTTTTATAATTGTCATATAAATCAATCTTCCGAAAAAGACGGGGGACTATCGTTTCTGTAGTCCCTCAGTGGTCTTCTCATATTTTTGCAAGGCCTTATACATAAGGTCGACGGCGCTTACGGTTTCGTTGTTCAAGAGTGCCTTCAGCACATGCACGGACGATCCCGACAAAAAGCGGATATTGGGATGATTTTTGTTGGCGGGGAAGCGGATCCCTCGCGCAGCGACGTTCCAATATACGATCTCCGGAAGAGGAAGGCCCGCTTTTTCGAATTTTTCCTTCATAATCTCGTAGGTGGGTATGTTTTTGACTCCGGAATCAAACTCCATATCCGAGATGATCACAACGCGTTTGATAAAATCTTCCGGATCTTGTACTTTAAGGCTTGTTCTGTAGATGAGGTCATAGACCTTTGAGATGTCGGTGTTGCTGCAATCATTTTGTTGATAACAGAGTTCGAGTTTCCTCCACAGAGGTGCGGAGTCTGGCAGTTCAATCAGTTGAGGATGGGAAGAAAACGTGATAAATCGGTTTTTGAACTCTCCTGTCAACTGCTCTGAAAATAAGATGGCCAGCGATGTCGCCATATAAAGGGGCAGGGCATTGCAACAGGTCATCGAGCCCGAACCGTCGCGGACGACGATGGTGTTGGACGCATCAGCGTTTCGGGGCAGAGAGTCCCACTTCATCTGCATCGATTTTTTGACGAGGTCGGAAGGCTCCTGCGTGGAGTAGATCTCATAGTCCTTGATGATCTGATAGGGAAAGAGTGTCTCTGTGTTTACGGTTTCCACACCTTCCAAAGCGTCTTGAACATACTGTCTGTAACGCTCGAGGTCATTGCGTTCAAAAGCCTTTCGGTACTTGTGCATCGCTTGGGAAGGAACACAGGAATAGTCGAAACTATAGTCTTTTTCCCGAAGACGGTTTTCTATGATCTTGCCTCTTCGAAGAGAAGAGAGGAGTTTGCGGTAATCCTGCTTGGAATAACCGAGCTTTTTGCAAAAGAAGAGAGCCGTATTGACAATCTTTCGATTGGAAGCGTTGATCGACGGGAGCCACTTCGGGAGAAGAGATGTGCTGCCGTCCCTTTGAAAGCTCTCGATATCTCTCTCCAGTTGTCTTCGTACGAAGTCGATCATTGCTCCTTCCGCCTTAGTGTCCCTTGCTTCAAAGAGGTCGTCAAAACGCCCGTATTCCACGACGAAGGGAAACAGTGTTGCCGCATCGGCGGGATAGAGGTCGCAAAGATAGCGAAAACAGACTCGGAAACTTCGCCTTTCTCCCATTCCGCCACGAATATCCCTCGTGTAGAAGAGGTTTTTTATCGCTGTGGAGTAGTCCTCCGATAAGGATCTTGCAAAGAGTTCCCTCACTTTCTTCGGGTTGAAACGCATTCCTCCGACAAGGGCAAAAAAATCGAGGTTTGCATTCAAGGTCGAGGTGTAGGCAGGATCGCCGTTTTCGGTCAGGGCGAAGGGGGAAGTTTTAAGTTCGGTTCTCAAAAGTTCCATCGTTTTCATAGGACTCTCCTTTCATATTAGGTAACAAAACCGCATGAGGGCAGGCGGTACAGGATACCGCCTACTTAAGCGGGAGGAAGATCCGGGAACCTTCCTCAAAACAAGGTATCTGTTGTGGGATCAGGTTCGCTTTACCGCGCGGACCCGAGACTGTCGCTGAAGAATTATGAAAAGATGCGACATTGGAATTGTTTTGCGGATGATACCTTTACACGCATAATTCTTTCCCAAGAAAAGGTGCAGTTCGATTGGACCGGTTCAAGGTCTGTCTTGTGCACGTTTTAAAGAAGACAAGGTACGATAAATCGGTAATATCCGTTTATGGTATTTGCTGTAAGTACCTTTATACAAGACACACTTCTTCTACAGGACGCGGTACACAAAACAGACTTTGTTCAACCTCCGCCTCTTATCCTAACGAAAAGGACTTTGCCGTTTTCGCTGTTTAAAGAGGGAGTTTTTTTAGTCTCTTTTTGGAAGGTGCACCGCTCCCCCAATAAGTTATTGAAGATCGAGAGAGTCGCTGTGAGTGTCTTTAGCTTGAATATAGAATAACAGAAAGAAAAACAAATAAAAATAATCAAATGCAGGAAATAAAACGACCCCTTTTTTAACACTTAAATCATTTAAAATTTTAGAAAACAGTATTTATTTAAGTCCCCTAAAAGGGTATAATAAGGGATGCGAGGTGTGTTATGGAAGAAAAAATAAAGGTTTATGTGTCCGAAGAAGTCGGCCATATTTTGCTCAAGGATATGGAGCTGTTCGAATTCTACAAAAAGGACAGACAACTGAACAAAAACGATTTTATCAATACCTTGATTTTACACTATCATGAAAGCTATCAACAGAGCAACAGCGAGTTGTTCGAATATATCAGGAGGACTTTGGAGAAGGAGTTTGTCTGCAGCGAACAAAAAATAGGCGATATCGCCTATGACATTCTGAAATACACGCAGAGCAAGGCATTTCGACCGGAGAAGGGAAAGTTGGACTCGTCTTTTTCCATTAAGCCGACCAAAAAATCGAAGGCGGTCATACAGTATATTCAGGAGTGTTTGCTCAGCAGGACTACGATGTCCAACTACTTTCGCAATATGTTGTCCTCGTACTGCCTTCTTCCTCAGGACAAGAGGGAGGAGGTCATCTTTCGAGATAAGTTCGAGGAGATCCGAAGTGCCATCGACAACGACCGCAAGATCTACTTCAAGCACAAATACAATGATTCCAAGTACGTCGTATCTCCCTATGCCGTATCGGGATCGAAGGAAGAGTTGTTCAACTATCTGATTGCCGAATACAACGGAAGACCTTACAGCTTTAGGATCTCGAGACTCGAAAAAGTCATAGCCTTGAACGAGGTGAGGAGTTTCAAGGAAGGGATGGAAGGAATCTTTGACAAGATGATCGCCTACGGTCCGCAGTTTGCCTTTGAAAAAGAGAGGGAGATCTGCGTGCGTCTCGAGCCTTACGGAAGGCTGATGTTTGAGAAGGTGTATCTTCATCGTCCCAAACCGATCCGGGTGGAAGGGGATCGCTACTACTTCGACTGCTCGGACAATCAGATCATCCAGTATTTCTTCCGTTTCGGTAAGTTTGCCTATATCGAAACACCCGTGCAATTGAGGGAAGAGATGCTAAAGAGATATCGGATGGCTGCCAGAGCCTATACCGGAAAAAGCAGGAGTTTGGAGTAGTGGATGGAATTTTGGAATCAAGAAAACAAAGTTTTGTTTTCGGTTCGAGTTGTTGTAAAACAATATAGGAGAAAAAGTTGGATTTAGATGTTACAGTAAGAGATGGAAGGAGATTTGAATGGGGATCAATAGACTTGCGGGAACACCTTGGCATATGGAAACTTTAAAACGCAGGGAAGGTGATGAGAGGCGTTATAAAGGGAGGTGTTTTTATTATCAATATAGGGAAAATCGCTGTACACGTAGGAACACTAAGTGTACGGGGAGCGCCCAATGTCCCGGATACAAAGCCATATCGGAAGATGAGTTTAGGAAGAGGCAGAAAGAGCAAACGAAAAACAAGAAAAAAGTTATGAAGACGATTGCTATTGGTATTAAAAGGAGACAGGTTTGTGGAGAGTTTGAGAATAGTCTTGTGCAGAGAAGCTACATATGACCGGAATATATAGCAGATAGGGTCGGTTTATAAGGGTTTGAGAAAAATGTCGAATATATCGAGTTACGGGGGGATCCGAGTGGAAATCGAAGTGATAGAAACATTAAAGATGAAGAGCAGAGAAGAGGTCGTCGCTTTTTTGAAGAGTCTGTGGCGTGAAGATCCCCAACCCTGTCCCTACTGCGGAGGAGGGTTGGATTTTTTTCATAAAAAAGCGAAAAAGAGCAACAGCGATTGGGTCTGTAAGGCTTGCGGGACACGTTTCGATGCGATAAAATTATTGAGTGAACTTAACGGATGAGACGATTGGAAGGAGGATCATTACATGGATGTTGTCGGGAGTTGGATCGATCGTATTTGCCATATGGAATTTGATGTTATACGATTCTCCAACAAAAGAGTGGTTATATCCGTTTTGGAACTACAAACATTCGTCTTTTCACGGAGGACCAATTGACATTATCCGTCGTTTAAATGGCAAGTAGTATTGTATTTCAAGGAAAGCTTCGGGCGGTTCAGCTTTACCGGCCTGCCTTGAACGGCCCTTACCCTGTGGTTTTTTGTTCGGATATGGCGAACAAAGCGGTGGAGCGTTTTGATTGATATTTCGAGTGCGACTGTCTGCGATACTCATAGGAAAGGCTGTTATTTTATCTGAGCGGAAATGAAAATTGATATTTTTTGACATTATAACGATGTTGTCAGGAATTATGTAATACTATTATTCTTTTGAGTTGTGGATATAAATAATCTGTGACCCATAGAAGATAAACCGACTTTTCGCGGTTTGAAAAACAGATATATCTATACTTCTATTGAAAAATAGTATAAGGGATAGGAGGATTCCGGATGGAGAAAATTATTGTGATCGGTTCTCCGGGAGCCGGCAAAACGATCTTTGCCAAAAAACTCCGCGACAAGTTGGAACTTCCCCTGTACCATCTCGATTTGATATGGCACAGGGAGGACCGAACCAACATAGGTAGTCAAGCGTTTGAGCGAAGGTTGGAAGACATCATGAAGGAGGATAGGTGGATCATCGACGGAAATTACAGGAGTACTCTGGAACTACGATTAAAAGCCTGTGATACCGTGTTCTTTCTGGACTATCCTTTGGAGGTCTGCCTTCAGGGTGCAAGGGAGAGGGTCGGACGTAAGAGGGATGACCTTCCTTGGATAGAGACGGAGTTTGACAGCGAGTTTGAACAATGGATCATCGACTTCCAAAAGACGAAGTTGAAGGAGCAGTACGAACTCTTAGCAAATTATCCCAACAAAACCCTCATTGTCTTTAAATCGCGAAAAGAGGCGGAGAGGTTTTTGGCACAAGAGTAGTTGAGGATGAAATAAGATGCCTATCACAGTTGACTGTTTTATGGGCTCTGAAATAGTGTTTTTGGATGTTTTTATAACTCGAGCAGGAATTCAACGTCAGTATAATGATAGGCGTTATTGCTTTGTTCATAAGGGAACAGCATGGAATACCTACAGTAGACATGTGACATTTAGCAAAGCACCGTACAAAGGCAAATTTCCAATTTTGTCTTTAAGAGTGTTAAATCCATGTTCAAGAGTTTCATTAGCGGTATAATACTACCATTCTTTTGAGTTGTGGATATAAACAATCTGTGACCCATAGAAGACAATATAGTTTTTCGTCATCGAAAAATAGATATATCCATACTTCTATTGAAAAATAGTATAAAAACGATTTTATGCGGATGTTTCGAATTATGCACCATATCCTTAGGGGAGAAACACCGCATAATTCAAAAAATCATCGTAACATCACTTTTAAAGGGATGCTGAATTTTTTAAAAGCATTGATTTGAAAGAATTCTTTTCTTTACAAATCCATAAGAAAATCAAAATTTTGCCTTTGTGCGGTATTCTCCTAAGTTCAAGTTTGAGAGGGTGTAAAATATGGGAAGAACTATTTGATCCTTTGTATTGTTTCTTCGGTCATTCTATTGACATCCGTATTTATGTTCTACAGGACAGGAAAAACAGAATACGGATGGACATAGGTTCATTGCTTTTGGGCATCGGGACCGGATGGCAATATTACAAAATAAGGAGAGGCAAGTAGAAAAGACGTGGAGGGAAGAGTATGAATATAGAACTGTCACGATTTCGAGTTCGAGAAGGCAAGTCGGAAGCGGTGGATAGGTGGATGCGTTTTTTGAATGAACATATGGAAGAGGTATTACTTACCCTAAACGGGGAGAAGATGTACATTGAGACTATTTTTAGGGAAAAAACGGAGGGTGTCGAGTATCTTTACTGGTACTCTATTCAAGGAGAAAATGGAATTAAGGTAGAAGACTCCGAATCGTGGATAGATAAAAAACACCTCGAATATTGGGATGAATGTATCGATACAAATTATCAGGTCGATATGACGATGGAGGTCTCTATGATCCCGCATCGTATAGCGGAACGGATGATCGAGGATGAGGAACTATAAAATTTGAGAGTTTTCGAAGGTTATGGATGAGTTATGGACAGATTTGAAAAATAGCAGATATTAAGTACAGGAAAGCCCTTCAGCCAATGTGCGAAAATAGCATTCTTGTTACTGGAAAGTAACGAAGTATAATGAGGAGTTAAAAGAAGAATGTTCAAAGACAATGATTCCGGAAGGAGATCCCTCTGTGATACTTGAACGGGTGATAGAAGAACTTTTGAGTTGTAAGGCTTGGTATTTGCCGGATGAAGTAAAAATCCGGGATAGACGCTTCGGTAATTTGTTGGAAACGAAATACTTCTGTTATGACGATGATGTTGCAACCTGGAGTAGGATATTGAATAAATATTTTGTCCGGTTGAAATGGTTACCGAAAAGGGAAGGATACAGTTCAACGAGAAGTTTTAATCGCGCGTGGGAATATTTTGCCGAGTTACTGGCAGTTGTGAAAGAAAATAAACATCCTGAATTCGACATCTATTATGAAATGGCGATTAAAAACGGTATGAGTACAGCAGTTCTCAAAAAAGTTAAAAGAATTCTCCGAAATATGAAGCATATTCTTATCCATCCGAACTGTTGATACCAATGCCCTTTATTCTATGGGGCATAAAACAAATGTTTGTGTTTGTAGATGTGACTATAATCATACTTCAATCCGAGAATAGTATAAATCATTGTGGAATCTGCAAATAGGAAGTCGTGAGGGGAGCCAGCTATGACAAACAGAAGTGTTTTGGAGGCCTTTTTCAAGGCTGAAAATGAGCGTGATTGGGAAGTGTACCGACAATTCCTGCATACGGAAGTATCTTGGGAGTTGTTCGGCAAGGAAGAAAAAAAGATCGAAGGCATAGAACATTATATGCAGGTCATAAAAAAAGCCTATGAAAATACGGATATTCAATTTTCGTGTCAAGATATCAAGGTCTCCGGTGACGGAAACAGGATAGCAACGTACTTAATAAATGATAGGGGAGTGCGTTCATTGGATATTTTTGATTTCAAGGATGGTCTGATCTGTAGGGAATACGAGTTTATTTTGGATTGACAGATCATACTGTTACTCATTCAAACTGTTGATAGCAATGCTTTTTATTCTATGGGTAATATAAAACAAGTTGTTGTGCTTGTGAGTCCGGATATATCCGCACTTCTATCGGAGATCGTAGTAGAGAAACACCTTTCATACTATTTTTCAATAGAAGTATGGATATATCTGTTTTTCAATCTATGAAAAATTGGTTTATCTTTTATGGTCGCAGGTCGTTTATATCCACAACTCAAAAGAAGAATAGTATCAAAGACACAAAATGTTGTTTTTATCGTTTTTCAGGATCAAAGAATTTGTGAAACGAGCGGTTTCAAGGACTTTATTCCCGGTTCTAAAACCGGTTCAAGCATGCTTTGTGAAATTGTGAGGAATCTTCTTAAAGGCCGAATCAAAACAGAAAATTGCTGACTTTGGAGAAGTAGAGGCGAGTTCGTTGACGCTTCTCTTTTTTTATAAGACAAAAATATTAAACAGTACCTTGCATTAAAAGGTACTGTTTGTTATACTATAAATATGAAGGGAGGAAGTTTATGAATATACAATTTAAAAAAGGAGTCTTGGAGCTCCTGGTTCTTTCCCTATTAAGCGATCGCGACAGGTACGGGTATGAGCTGGTGGAAGAGATATCGGCTCATGTCGATATCTCTGAAGGTACCATCTATCCTTTGCTTAGGAGATTGAAGAGTGACGGTTATGTCAACACCTATTTGAAGGAATCACAGAGCGGTCCGCCAAGGAAGTACTATACGCTTACCGACTATGGAAGGGAGATGTTTTTTGGGCAGCTGGACGATTGGAATCATTTTATCGAAAGCGTAAATAATCTTTTGAGGAGGGAGTTATGAAAAAACAGGAATTTTTGGATTTGTTACGACATTATTTGAGATCCTTACCGATTACGGTGGTCGAGGACATCATTGCCGACTATGAAGAGCACTTTGAGCTTGGCTATGAGAAGGGCAAAACAGAGGAACAGATCTGTACGGAGTTGGGATCTCCTCGAGATATTGCGGACGATTATTTGAGAAATGAGAACTATAAGATGAAGCGGATTGGCTCCAAAATATTTATCGATGAAACGAAGGAGACCGGGGAGCAAAGAGGAGGAGAGTCTTGGAAAAAACTTGTTCTTTTTGTGTTCCTTTGTCTTTTTGCAATGCCCATTTTTGGGATAGGAATAGGCTTCTTGGGAGGATTGATCGGACTTATCATCGGTATGATGACCTTGGTATTTAGCCTTATTTTGGCCGCTGTACTTCTTCCGCTCACACTTATTCCGGGCTTCGTCCTGCCGTGGTTGTCGGTGCCGAGTTTTGTTTTAAGCTTGCATCCGGTTACCAGAGTGTTGTTCACCCTTGCGAGCTTTACCTTCGGAATTATGGGGATCGCTCTTATCATCAACTTTATCCGATGGATCATAAAGTGCATCGAGCAGATTTACATTTCAATCATTTGGAGAATCAATAAGAGGAGGGGGATGAGATGAAGGGAAGTCTGATCTTTAAGTTGTTTGTATTGGGGATGGTGCTTATCGTGGGTACAGTGCTATCGTACTTTATCTTTGACTATGGAAAACATGAATGGAGGAAGGATTATTTGAACATAGGAATTCAACGAAAGGAAGCAATGAAGGCGGCAGGAGAGGCGTTGGAGGGAGAACTCCAATCGTTGTACGAGATCGAGATTGACTCTGTAAACCTGGAGGTGGAAGTGGTTAAGGGAGACAAGGACGGTTATCGGATTTATGAAAAACGAAACGAAAGGGTCGATATCTCAAGCTATATTGAACTGAAACAGGAAGGCGAAGTGCTTCGAATCAGAGAAAAAGAGCACAAGGCAAAGGATGTTCGGCTCAGGGCGGTGATCAGCCTGGAAAAACCTGAAGAAGTGGAAGTGGAGTTCAACACGGTCAATGGAAGTTTTGCCGCAAACGATTCTCTCAAGAGTTTTAGGGGAGATTTTGTAAACGGAGCGGTATCTCTGATGGGAGAAGAGAGCTATCCTATTGAAGTCAGCACAGTCAATGCGGCAATCAATATCGTGTTTGATCAATACAATGCGGTCCTGGACGTGGAAACGGTCAACGGAATCGGTGTGGTCTTGGACACTCCCCTGATCGAAGTTGCGGGATTTAAGATCGGAAGTTCCAACAATATCGATCGCAAGGTCGGAGAGGGAAGAGATCACATTGAAGTGGAAACAGTCAACGGGGCGATCAATATCAATTAGGAAGATACCGCTGAAACCATTACCCATTAAAATTGACAGGTGGAATACTTCAAAATATGCAATCTTCGAACGTGTTTTTCGGCAAGAGTATATCCTGCATATCCGGTATTTGAAACGGAGAATAGGGGGAAGACAGGCTGTGCTTTTTGAAATCCAAGCCCCTATGGAAACACCGCATAAAGCTGAAGGGCTGATCTTCCTGCAGGGTTCGTCAACCATAAATTCCTGTTGAGTCAATGCGTTGAACGGGTTCATCAGTTTTGAGGCATTGCTTTTATTCCGATGCTTCGAATGAGGAGGTGCTTCCTTTGATGTTGTCGTAAGAAGAGCTATACGCAAGTTTTTCGTATCGATGTTCTCAACAATGGAAGCCTTCCTTCGGATTAGAGCTTTATACCAAAACCCAATTAAAATATCGGGTGTATGGGAGGTATAGAGATAAATCGGAATTTATAGTAAATGAAAGTACAAAACGGAACGAAGGAAACACCGCATAATTCAAAAAATCATCATAACACTACTTTTAATACTACTATTCTTTTGAATAGTGGATATAAACAATCTGTGGCCCACAGAAGACAACACAGTTTTTCGTCATCGAAAAATAGATATATCCATACTTCTATCGAAAAATAGTATAAAGGGATGTTTGTACAGCACAAGAAAAAGAACCTCATCGCGGTGCCCGATGAAGTTCTTTTTCGGTATATTTTAAAGAAGGGTTGGTTTATGAATAGTTGGGAGGGTTATTTCAACATACGGTCATAGACGATGGGAGAGTTGTTATCACTTGGATGAAGGAAGATTTTGTCCCAGATATCTTTGTTTTGCTTGTCGATTTTCTTGATTTCGGCTTCTATTGTCAAAGCTTCGTCATCCAAGGGTTTGATAAGTTTTTGAGCATCCTTATAGAGTTTGTCTATTTCTGCCTGTACTTTTTTGATAAGGAGTTCATCTTGAATTAGGGTGTCTTTTTCTTTCTTGGTCAAAACGGAAGATTTTTTGATAAACTCCTGCATGTCCTGTGCCTTATCCTGTTCCTTATTCACTTGTTTATAGAGTTTGTCCCAAAGAGCTTTGTTGCGTTTTGTGATATCGTCTATTTTTTTGTCGGGATTTCCCGCTTTTTTCAACACATCATCATAGATGGCATTGATTTGTTTGTCAATCTCATCAAGTCTTTGATATCGATCTTTTACCTTGCCTTCAGAAGCCAAAAGGCTCTGTTTTTCTTTTTCCGTCAAAAAAGTAAATTCTTTTAGAAGGTCTTTGAATTCCATCTCCTTGTTTAGGGCAGAGGCCTTATAGGTTGGAGAGGTTTGAATCGGAGTTGTTTTGGATTCTGCATGGATCCCGATCGATCCTCCGCCCAAACTTGCGACAAGTAAAACTCCTGTTAGCAGTAATGTTGTTACTCTTGATTTTTTCATATCAGCTACGTCCTTTCATGTTTAATCGATGATTTTCAAGTTTTCTGTTTGCTTCGTTTATCTTAATAACAGTATAGCTTGGAACTTGAGGGAAAATCTCCCGAAGATTGAAAGAAAGAAGCAGCGGGTTTGTGGCTAAACTGTGGCAGATAAAAACAGAAAATAAAGAACGGTCTCAAAAGTTGAGCCGTTCCATAGGATCGGAGTTGTACCGTTTGTAAGTGGAAGTATCGACGAGGAGAACTGTGCAATACCGGCACTCATTTGAATGTACTTCGTGAAAGAGGAAACAAATGTCTGTGGTTGCAACACGGATATAACCCCACTTTTCTATCGGAGAATCATATAGGAAGATGAAGTCCATAGAATAAAAGGGGTCATTCGGGCCCTATCCATGGGCGATGAATAAGAGAAAAGAGTATAAAAGTATTGGTAATATCGCAGAATCCGCCTCTTATCCGAGTTGAGGAAAGATGATTGTAAAGGTAGTGCCTTGTGTACAAGATTCCACTGTGATGGTACCGCCGTGTTTTTCGATGATGTCCTTGGTAATTGCAAGTCCTATACCGAAATTACCCTTCTCTCCCTTGTAAAAACGCTCAAAGATATGAGGAAGGTCGGCAGGTGCGATTCCCGGACCGTCATCGGAAATATCGACACGAGCATGGGAACTTTGGTCGGAAATACGAAGGCGGATCTTGGTACGGGCATAGCGTGTGGCATTGATAAGGATGTTGAGAAAAGCACGTTCTAACAGGGTTTCATCTGCAAAGAGGTAGATATCTCCATTGGCTTCCACCGTGGCGGTCAGGTTGTTTTTGATTGCCATTGGCCGTATGTTGTCGATATATCCATATAAAGTTTGTGTAAGATTTACGTTTTTCCTGTTGAGCTCATAACCCTGGGTATTCGATAACAAGAGCATTTGGCTGATCAGTTTGGACATTTTGTCACTCTCGTCCACAATGATGGAAAGGGCTTTGTCACTATCTTTAAACACGCCGGCCTGCAAGCCTTCCGCATAACCTTGGATTGACATTAGAGGAGTTCGAAGCTCATGGGAGGCATTTTGGAAAAAGGTTCTTTGGACTCTCTCGGATTCATCGATCATCATCGCCATCTCGTTTACCGTTCCTATAACATCTTCAAATTCCCGATATTTTTCAATTTCGAATATATCCACCACCTCTCTTTTTCCAATGGAGATGATATATTTTTTGAGGTTGTTTAAAGAACTGTCGATCGACTTTGCCAAGAGAAAGAAGACACCGATTCCAAGGATTCCGAATATTAAGGTAAGTACAACAAGGACCTTATCCAAGAGATTGATAAACTGCTGCATGGGTGTGATATCCGCATACACGAGAAAAAGATGGTTCTTCGAAACGGAAGCATTGGAATTTACAATGAAAAATCCGTCAAAGGTACCGCGGTAAGTTTTGGACTTTACCATATAGGTCTTGGAGCCTTCGCTCACCTTCACGATTTTGTTATTGAAAAAATCAGGGTTTTTGTTGACCAAATATTCTCGAATAGTAACAGCAGTCAAATATTCTTTGGCGAATTCTTCTTCCTCATAAGGAAAAAGAATATTGTTTTTCTCATCCAGAAGAATACCGTAGATGGGAATAATAAATTCATCTCCTTGCAATTCTTCAGATACGGTCGGAATTTTATCGCTATAGATTTCATCGTAAAAGGAGAACTCTTTTTCCATATCCTTTGACACCCTGCTTACCGTGTACCTGTCCACCGCAATGTGGAAGGTCAGCAGCAGGATGCTCATGATCAGAATGATGACAAAGGTCGGAGCGAGAAAGAGGATGGATTTGAGTCGAAGTTGTATTTTTTTAGGCATGGGCCTCCTCTCCTTTCACAAGTTTGAAGCCGAATCCCCAAACGGTTTCGATGATTACGTTACTTCGAGCTTCCTTCAGTTTTTTTCGAAGCCTCTTTACGGCATCATCGGTCGCTCTGGTCTCCACCTCGGAATCGTACCCCCACACGGTATTGAGGAGTTCTTCTCTGGACACGGCACGGTCCTGTTGTTCCAGCATAAATCGAAGAAATTCGTACTCCGTATTCGTAAGCTTGAGCTCTTCTTCCTTACAGTAGGCGGACTTTTGTTCGGGTACAAATTTGAGGTCTCCGAAGAGAAGCTCGTGGACTTTGGCCTGTGGTTTGTTCAGGGCAAGTCGCTTAAAGACGGCATTGACACGCATTGTCAATTTCAAAGGAGAGAAGGGCTTGGTGAAGTAGTCATCACAACCCAAGGCAAAGCCCGTTACATAGTCGGCATCGGTCCCTCTTGCAGTAAGAAGGATGATGGGGATGTCGGATTTTTTGCGAATGGAGGAGCAGACGCTGAAACCGTCGGTTCCGGGCATCATGACATCGAGGATGACCATATCCGGAGGGGTCTTTTCGTATTCGGCTAAGAGCAGATCGCCTGTTTCAAATACCTTTACTAAATAGCCTTCCTCTTCCAAAAATTGTTGAAGAAGTTCTCTGATATTTTTTTCATCATCGGCAATATAGATCAAACCGTCCATGGGGCATCATCCTTTCGTTCGGGTATTGTAACACGAATACACTTCGCAGCTATCCGAGTGTTTTTTTAATTGACACGGGATATAGGGTAATCAAGTGCGTTGTAGTGCTGTTTGATGGAAGTGTAAAACAATCTGTTTTGTACAGGTATTAGTATCTAATTAACGGACCGCTTACACGGTGTGAAGCTCCGGTCAGTCAAACTGTTTTCGGGAATTATTTCTTTGTGGAAAAGGTCTCCAGTATTCGCAGAGTAAGCCAGATATTTGTAACCTCGGTCGCACTTAGGGTAACAAAGAGTTTCTTATCCTTAAACTTGAGATTGATGGTGTTAGACGGTTTGTCTACACGGTAATATTCAAGCTCTTCCATAGGATAAGAGGTTTCCTGCCCCGCTTTTGTTACAATCAGGCAGCCGCTTTTGAGACGTATGCTGTAATCGTTGAGTCCTCGTTGTAAGACAAGGTTGATATCTTCGATTTTTTCGGGCAACTCCCCTTTGAGTTGATGAGATGCATAGTGTTTGAGAATATTGTCGATTTCTTCCATTTGGGGAGAAACATCCAAACTGTATTCTTTCGGTTCGTCCGTCAGGATGACAACGGTACGGTAAGGTGTCATCTTATCCAGATAAAATCTCGTTTTGACTGCAGTGACAAGTTCGAAAGAGACCGGAATTTCTCCTTGCTTTTCACTTGTTATTGTAAATCCGGTCTCGGTTAAAGTGACGGATTCAATCCTGTCTTTTGACAAAAGTTTTTTAAGAAATCCCTTTGAAACATTTTTAACTACGTAATTACTCACAATCAAAACCTCCTTTTATAAGTCTTATTATTCACAATAGTATTCTTCTATTCAATCAGTATAAGCCATTTTTTCGTTTTTTCATAGGGAGAAATATGAAAAAAATATCGAGTTACACCGCCTGTTATTTCTTCCATATCGAATTTTTGAAGGTATTCGCGGAAGTGTTATAGGACGCGTTGATTAGATCTATCCGAAAGTTTTGTTTGAACGAGGAGAGCAACTACAAACAAACCTCAAAAAGGGAAACGGTTTTTCCGCAATCTTTTTATAGAAGAAAATTTATCAAGGGAAGTTGCTTGAAACATTCATCTTTCATATAAGAGGATAGGGGGGTTATAAGCGTAGGGGATGTCCCTACATGATCACCCGGGAGAAGAACTATTCTTTCGAGGGGGCAAAACCGAAGTCATATTCATAGCTGTTGACAAAGAGTTTTTCCACAAGCATAAACCGCCCGCAGTCGATGGCAAGAACATTGTCCTTAAGGCGAATCTCGGGAAAGATATGAAAGGTAACTCCTTCGCGAGTTGCCTGTTCAAAGACTTCAATCCTTCCCGAAGGTTTTCTGAGGATGTCGACATCCATATAACTCCTGCAACAAACCCTTCGTTTTAGAGGCTCGATATAGAGATCTGTAATCTTATTTCTTTTTATATAGTTTAGTGCACAGCTTGTCAGTTTTACATCAAACACGGCAATGTTCTCCTTCCTGTCCCTGTTTATCGACATTCTTTCATTTTTCCTGTCCGCAAAGAGTCTTATCTACATAACTACCCGAAGACAAAGACTTGAAAAAGGAAATCGGGATTTTTGTGAACCGAAGAGGAAAGACTTGAGAGTTTGTGCTGCTCAAAGCTTGATAAAAAGAGGATTTGAGAAGAAGAAAACAAGGAAGATTTTCTTCGTTTTTCCTAATTTTTCTTACAATTCACAAGTATAATGAAAGTAGGAGATAAAATAAATTTATTTATATATTTTTGTAATCGATATTAAGTTGTAATCAGATTGAAGGTTCTATTTTTGTAGATGAGGCAAGCTTCACAATATCGAGGTAAGAAGCGTAGGTTTCAGGAAGATGTAAGGAGGCCTGCTTTTGAAGCGGGATAGTTTTCTCAAGGAGGCTATGGGTGTTTAACAATAGTTTAAGAGTAGGGGTCGATGTAGGTTCGACGACAGTCAAGATTGTCGTTATGAATCTCAATGACGGTGTGCTGTTCAAAGAATATCGTCGGCATTTTTCCGATGTGAAGTCGACGATCAAAGAACTTTTTGTAGAGTGTGAAAAACGGATAGGTCAACAACCGATTTTGATTTCCATTACGGGTTCGGGAGGCTTGTCGATTTGCGAGGAACTTGGGATCGAGTTCGTTCAGGAGGTCATTGCCTGTACGAAGACAGTTGAGATGCTCATACCGCAAACGGATGTTGCAATTGAGCTGGGGGGAGAAGATGCCAAGATCACATATTTTTCGGATTCTTTGGAGCAGAGGATGAACGGAAGCTGTGCAGGAGGCACCGGTGCGTTTATCGATCAGATGGCAACCTTGATGAAGACCGATGCGTCAGGGCTTAACGAGCTTGCGAAAAAGTATAAGGTCATCTATCCGATTGCTTCGAGATGCGGCGTCTTTGCCAAGACGGATATTCAGCCTCTTCTCAACGAGGGAGCCTTGAAAGAGGATATTGCGGTTTCGATCTTTCAGGCAGTTGTAAACCAGACGATAAGTGGCCTTGCTTGTGGAAAGCCCATTCGAGGAAATGTCGCCTTTCTCGGAGGGCCTCTTTACTTCCTGTCCTCGCTTAGGGAGAGATTTATCGAGACCTTGGGTCTTTCCGAGGAACAGGTCATTTTTCCCGAGGACCCTCAGCTCTTTGTTGCAATGGGGGCGGCTTATCTTGCGGGAGAGCATAAGACGGATCCTACGACAATAGGGGATCTGCTCATCCGTCTGGAGACCATGGGGGAAGATACGGTAAAACGCTCGAATATTCTTCCGGCTTTGTTTGAAAATGAGCGGGAGTTGGAAGAGTTCAGACTGCGTCATTCGAAACATCGGGTGGAGACCGCAGAACTCTCCGAGGCTAAAGGAGGATTATATCTGGGGATCGATGCGGGATCAACGACATCAAAGTGTGCCCTCATCGACGAGGACGGCAAGCTTGTATTCAGTCATTACGGGAGCAATGAGGGAGAGCCTTTGGAGCTTTGTATCTCAATGTTGAAGCGAATATATGAGAGTTTGCCCGAATCTGCCTATATTGCAAATTCTGCGATTACCGGCTACGGCGAAAAACTGATCCAAGCGGCGCTGGGCATCGACATCGGAGAGGTGGAGACCATAGCTCATTATAAGGCGGCGAAGTATTTCGAGCCGGAAGTCAACTTTATCATCGATATCGGGGGCCAGGATATGAAGGCCATTCACATCAAGGAAGGAGTGGTTGACAGCATCCTGCTCAACGAAGCTTGTTCGTCGGGTTGTGGGAGTTTTATCGAGAGTTTTGCACATTCCCTCAAGATGCCGGTCAAGGAATTTGCCAAGGAGGCTCTGCTCTCGGGCAAACCGATCGACCTCGGCAGCCGTTGTACGGTGTTTATGAATTCCAAGGTAAAACAGTCGCAGAAAGAAGGCGCCGCTCTGGGAGATATTTCGGCAGGGCTTTCTTACAGTGTGATCAAAAATGCTCTTTACAAGGTAATTAAGTTGCGAAATCCGGAGAGTTTGGGAAAACGTGTAGTCGCACAGGGAGGAACCTTCTACAACGAAGCGGTGCTTCGTGCCTTTGAGATGGAGACGGGGCTGGATGTGATCCGACCGGATATTGCGGGCATCATGGGAGCGTTCGGTGCCGCTTTGATTGCGAAGGAACGTTACCGAAAGGGCGATAAGACAAGTCTGCTTCCTAAGGAAAAACTCGGGGTCTTGAGGCAGGATAAGACCTTCCGCCATTGCGGTCTGTGTGCGAACAACTGTCTGCTCACGGTCACGAGTTTCGGAGATGAAAGAAGGTTTGTCTCGGGTAACCGCTGTGAGAGGGGAGCTGGAATTCAACAAGTCAAAGAAGAGAGAATAGACCTCTTCGATTACAAATACAAAAGGGTCTTTGCCTATAAGAGTCTCTCCGAAGAAGAGGCGAAATACGGAGAAGTCGGAATGCCTCGTGTACTGAACCTCTATGAGAACTACCCGTTATGGCATACGGTCTTCACAAACTTGGGATTTCGAGTGGTATTATCGGCAAAATCAAATAAGGACATCTTCAACAAGGGTTTGGAGAGTATTCCCTCCGAGGCTGCCTGCTATCCCGCCAAGATCGTCCACGGGCATATCAAACAGCTGATCGAAAGAGGAATTTCCTTCATCTTCTATCCGTCAGTCAACTACGAGCTCAAGGAGTTTCATGTCATAGGAAATCACTATAATTGCCCTGTTGTCAACTCCTATCCCGAGGTTATCAGGAATAATATGGAAGAGGTGGCAAAGATTCGCTATGCCAACCCCTTTATCAATCTCAACAGCAAGAAGAGTATAGAAGATGCTCTGGTAAGCGTACTGAATTTTACGGATCTAACGCGAAAGCAGATCAGAGAAGCTGTGGATAAGGGGATCTTAGAGTTGTACCGGTTCAAAAATGACATCCGAAGAAAGGGAGAAGAGACCGTAGAACAACTCAAGAGAGAAGGCAAGAAAGGGATCGTTCTCTGCGGAAGACCCTATCACATCGATCCGGAGATTAACCACGGTATGGTCAGCGTGATTACTCAGGAGGGCTTTGCCGTACTCACTGAGGACAGTGTGGCTCACCTCGGGGTACTGGAAGAACCTCTGAGGGTTGTGGACCAGTGGACCTATCACTCCAGACTGTATCGTGCGGCATCCTTCGTTGCTTCTCAGGACAATCTTGAGTTGATCCAGATCACATCCTTCGGCTGCGGTCTCGACGCGGTAACGACGGATCAGGTATCGGAGATCCTTGAGAAGAAACAGAAACTCTATACCCTTATCAAGATAGATGAAGGCTCTAACCTCGGTGCGGTCAGAATTCGTATCCGCTCTCTCAAAGCAAGCATAGAAGAGAGAGGGCTTCAAACGAGAAGGGTGGAGCAAGAGAAGAAGACATCTTTGAAGAAGGTATTTACCAAGGAGATGAAGAAGACGCATACCATCCTTTGCCCTCAAATGTCTCCGATCCACTTCCAATTTATGGAAGATGCCCTACTTGAAGACGGTTATCGAATTGAAGTCCTGCCCTCCGTCGATAAGGCGGCGGTCGATGAGGGGCTGAAGTACGTCAACAATGATGCCTGCTTCCCCAGCATTATCGTAATAGGTCAGATGATGGCGGCACTCAAAAGCGGAAAATATGACTTGGATAATACCTCCCTCATCATCAGTCAGACGGGAGGAGCTTGCCGGGCGACCAACTACATCGCTTTTATTCGAAAAGCACTCAAAGACTCGGGAATGGAGCAGGTTCCGGTCATCTCCCTCAGTGCGAGCGGAATCGAAGAAAATCCCGGATTCAAACTGACTTTGAAAACACTCAACAAAATTGTCATCGGCATGATTTATGGAGATCTCTTTATGAAGGTGCTGTATCAGGTTCGTCCTTATGAGAAGATCGAAGGCTCGGCAAACCGTTTGTATGAGTGGTGGCTCATCCGTTGCAAAAAGAATGTGAGAAGTGGGAATCTCTTAGAATTTAAGAAGAATGTAGACGGAATTGTTCGCGATTTCGACAATTTGGCTCTCGTGAAAAAGGAGATTCCGAAGGTAGGAATCGTGGGAGAGATCCTTGTCAAATTCCATCCGACTGCAAACAACGACTTGGTCAACGAAATCGAGAAGGAAGGGGCGCAGGTAATTATGCCCGAGCTTATCAACTTTTTCCTATACAGTCTCTACAATCAGGACTTTAAGCACACGAACCTTGGAATGAGCGGAACGACCAAGTTTAATGCGACCATGGCGATCAAGATCATCGAGGCCTACCGCAATCCTGTTCGAAAGGCTTTGAGAGAGAGTAAGCGTTTTGTGCCTCCCGAATCCATCCGAGAGATGGCGTTGATCTCCGACGATGTCGTCTCTCGGGGAAATCAGGCGGGAGAGGGGTGGTTGCTCACGGCGGAAATGATCGAACTGATTCGAAACGGTGTCAACAACATTGTCTGCGTTCAGCCGTTTGCCTGTCTGCCCAACCATATTACCGGAAGGGGAGCGATCAAGAAGATCAAAAGCCTCTATCCCAAGGCGAATATTGTAGCAATCGACTATGATCCCGGAGCCAGTGAAGTAAATCAGGTAAACCGCATCAAGTTGATGCTCACCAATGCAAAGAAGGCCTTGCTTGAGCTTGGAAAGCCCTATGAGGCGGGTAAGGAACCGGTGTAGACAAAGGAGACAATATTATGAGAGATTGGAAAAAACGAGGGATTGTGGCGGGAGTGCTCTTTATCGCCGTCCTGATACTCTTTGTTGTGAAGATGAACGGATATCGGAAGGAGGCGGGTAACCTTTCCGGAGGAAGGGTGGTCGAAACACGGGAGGAGTTTTTGGATGCACTTGAACACGACGGTTTTATCTATGTGAGGGGCAAGATTGAGGGCAGGGTGCCTGTCGAAGATGTCACGATCAACAACAAGATAATTTCAACGAAGAAGAGTGACCGTTTGAAAGGTCAGGAACCTTTTCTTGAAGGAGATTTTTTGTGGCTGCAGGTCTCACGGGGAGAGTATGAGTACATCAAGGATATGTATGAAGAAAGCATGCTCCTAAGACACAACTACTTCTCAAAGGATGAGGTCAAACTTCAGGCCGATACTCTGGAGATTCTGGGTGTTGAAGTAGATGTGAAGGGCAGTAAAAACCTGTTTCATAATGTCGCTATGGAAAAACATACCGTAATGGAAGGATCTTTTCAATTTGATCCCAAACTCAAGGTCTTGGTGCCTGTGAGGGGAGAACACCCCGAGCAGAAGTTCTATAGCGGTTTTCAGGTAAAAGGGATTTACTCCGGCTTGGAAGGGGTACTGAAACTTGAGGTCCAAGACGGAGAGGTTGTTTCGGAGGGTGTAAGCATCTTGAGTCCGAGCGAGTTTGAAACGGTGGAGGGTGTATATGCTGCGGGAGATGTGGACTATTCCATAGAGATCCCGACCTATCTTTTGGTATGGCTCTTTCTGACATCGATCGCATGGATCATTATGAGGGTGCTGGGCTATTAAAAGTATTGAAACATCGGAAGAGGACCGGGTATTATAGACAAAACCTTTGTTTTGCTGCGATGATCCCTTTGAATGTTCATGTCATAGCGCGTATTTGCCAAGAAGAGTTCAAGCAGATGTTATCCTCTTTTTGATCAAACGTGGCATTTTAATCGGATGACGGTACAAGCAGAGGTTTTGTTTGCTTTGTAAAAAAACACCGGTATTTTTTTAGAAAATGAATTTAGATTTGACAATAATGGTATAATTTGAAGGGACGGATGAGATTATCCGCGGGGAGACTACTATTACCGATTTAAATTGTCATAGCGGAAAGGGTTTTTCCTCAAGCTTAAGGCACACATTCATTTGAAAAAAGCGACTTGATGCTATGAGTCGTTTAAGATGGACGGATGCAGTGTTTTGAAGTATATCATCTTGTGAATTATTCTTCGGCAAGGATATATTCGGTATGTGCGATATTTCAGACAAAGAACAGCATTACATCGCCCTTTTCGATAAATATGTGTTTGAATGTGTTCCCTTCACGGAGGTTCTGTACCTTGCAACATAATGGAAAAAGCAGCTTGTCTTTGTGCGGTGCTTCTTTTAAGAAGGTCGGACGATTACGTTATTTTCTGTATAGGACATTTTAATCGGACAATAGTGCAATAAAAATTTTGTTTAGCGAAGGAGATTTCTATGTGGTGGATACCGATTGTAATTCTTGTGGTAATAGGGATTTGGGTCATAGCGACTTACAATAGGCTCGTCGTCCTGAGAGAAAGAGTAAAAAATGCGGTGGGGCAGATCGCAGCTCAGATTGAATCTCGCTGGGATGCAATTTCTTCTCTAATTCAAGCGACCAAGAAGTACTCCGCTCACGAGGCACAGGTCTTGGAAGACTTGACAAAGATGCGTTCGGGTATCAGCAAGAACTCGAGCGTTCAGGATATCGAGAGCGATATGAGCAAGTTTCAGGATCTGATGAACAAGATCAACGTCGTCGTGGAAGCCTATCCCGACCTGAAGGCGAGCAATGTCTATCAGACGGCTATGGAATCGATCGACAAGTATGAGAACAACGTTCGACAATCCAGGATGATATACAATGACATCGTAACCAAATTCAATTCTGCAATCATGGTATTTCCTTCTTCAATTGTAGCTTCTCTCTTTTCGTTTAAGGAGAAGGATTACTTTGAGAATACTGAGTCCAAGAAAGATATGCCTTCTTGGGACTAGAACTTTTAGACGGTGTGACGGAGGAAGATATGAAACAACTGAAACGTTTGACCCTACTTGTTCTTTTGCTCTTTTGTAATCTGACCGGAGGGGTGTATGCCGCTTCGTCCTTGGAGAGTTTGGACATCCACGTTATTCTCAACCGAGACGGCTCTGCGGATATTCAGGAGACAAGGGTGATGGACATTGATGAGGGGACCGAAATCTATATCCCCATAGCGAACTTGGGTGGCTCACGGATTGAGAAGTTTTCCGTATCGGAGAACGGCAAGGTCTTTGAAAATGCGGGAAGTTGGAACAGCAATCTTTCCCGAGAGGAAAAAAAGCATAGGTACGGGATCGTACAACAGAGCGAGGGCGTGGAACTTTGCTGGGGAATAGGAGATTATGGAAGGCATGAATATGTTACGACCTATCGGGTCACCGATATGGTAAGGCAGCTCAAGGATGGACAGGCCTTGTATTGGAAGTTTGTCAATGACGGGATTGAGCCGCCTCCTCAAGCGATGAAAGTAACGATTGTAAGGGCGGACGGTGTACCTATAACTGCGGATCAAACCAAGATCTGGGCCTTCGGTTACGAGGGCAGGATTGAATTTGTCGACGGTCGGATCGTAGCCGAGAACAACGGAGGCTTTTCGTCAAGCAACTACACCGTTGTTTTGGCTCAGTTCTTAGATCAACCCTTTGAGGCGAGCCTTCTTTGGGACAAGACTTTGGGCGAGGTCGAAGCTATGGCCAAGAAAGGAAGTTCGTATGAAGACGGAAATTCCGGCGGAGTAGAGAAGGGGTTTTCGATTTTGGAAGCGGTGGTTGGCTTCATCGTCTTCAGCATTCCTCTATTTATAGCAGGGATCATTGTCTATGCGATCAAGAGCAACAAAGGCAGAAGAAAAAACGGTGCACGAAAGCTCAAGGGAGAGTATTACAGAACTTTGCACACGGAAGAAGAGTTCGATGATCTGATCAAACTGCTTTCTTTGATCGGTTGTAACGAAACGGACTGGATTACCGCCTTCTTTCTGAAGTGGATCAGGGACAACAGGCTGGAACCGATCAAGGAAGAGGTCGGGCTTATCTTTAAGAGGGAGCAGACCGCTCTTGCTATTGTTAAAGGCAAGGAAACATCTTCTGCGGAAATGTCGAGGACGGAAGCAAGGCTGTGGAGTTTCGTGATGGAAGCCGCAGGAGGCAACAGCATCCTTGAAAAAGGAGAGTTCTCGAGATGGGCAGGAAAGAACAAGAGTGAGTTTTTGCAGTGGAGAAAGGATGCCGTTGAAGATTCTACACAGATCCTAATCTCCCGAGGTTTGATCGATCGAAAGGAAGGAACCTTCCTGTTTCTTCCTTATGTCTCGGATACTTTGACACAGGAAGGAAAGGACTTGAAACAAAACCTGTACCGCTTCTACAACTACCTCTATGATTTCTCTCTTTTGAACGAGAGGGAGGCCGTCAATGTAAAACTCTGGGATGATCTTATGATCTGGGCGGGAGCACTGGGTATTACGGATAGAGTGAGCAAAGAGTTTGCAAAACTGTACCCGCAATATGAACAGGAAACCGTCTATAGAAACAATACGATACTGACGGCATATGCGTTTTCTCAAAGTGCGGTAACCTCTTACTCCGGAAGTTCGGGAGGAGGAGGGTTCTCAAGCTCCGGCGGGGGCGGAGGCTCCTTTGGCGGAGGTTCGGGCGGAGGTATTCGCTGAGTTTGAGAGAATACATTGCAGCGTAAACAGGGGACGAGCTCTTAGAAAAACTTGAAATTCTAATTCTTGATACACGGTCCTCTTTGTCAAGTGATACTTGATACTGTTCTTCGATAGAAGTATGGTTATATTTGTTTTGCAACCACGAAAATTCGTGTTCTCTTCTATGGAGTGCAAATCGTTGATATCCATTATTCAAAGGAAGAATAGTATGAGAAGGAGGACCGTGCTTCGTTACGGAAAGGAGAAGAAGATGAAGACCATAGACTTTCGTTATAGCAGGAAGGGAAATCCGGTCATTCGAATGATTTTTATAGGATGTTTCTGGATGCTCGGCTTCGGTTGGTTTCTCGTGCTTGAAAAATTCGGCTTACAGAGAGGTTTCCAAACAGTCCCTATGAGGGAACTCCCTCTTTTTTGGAGAGACAAACCTCAACTTACCTTGGCTGTTTCCATCGTTCCGATCCTTTTGTGGATGCCCTTTTCGACCTTGCTGGCCTTAAGGATAAGGACATGGATTATGGAGGAGCGTGGAAGGGCAGAGTTCCGAGGAGAGAAAGTCCTCTTGTGCTTTCATGGAAAAGAACTTGTAGTTGACAAAAAAACCGAGATTTTGAGTTGTAGGGGTTATGGACGATACATGAAGTTTCGTTGCTATCAGATTACGAAAGAGGGAAATCGATACTATATAAACGAATCTCCAAGAGAGGTTCGGGAATTGGGAAGAAGACGAGGAAGAGAAGGTGCAAAGACCTCTCTTTATAAAACGATGCAAGAAATTCTGCCTTATACGAAGGAGTCCGTTTTTATAGGAGGAATTCCCCTTATCTTCGATTTTACCCGTCCGACGGTCTTTGATGACAGTGCTTACTATGTGGACTACGACAATATTTTTCTCCCGGAAGGAATCGGGATTGCAACCTGCCTCGTGAGGGAGAGGGATAATCCTTCTCATGTCGTGGGAGATTTGGGGTTTGAAGACGATGTCAGGCATAAGACTCCACCGGATGAAGCGGTACTTAGAGCCCTTCCTATTATTGAGGCGGTTGAGCTCGATGAATGGATCGAAGTATAGCGTATGGATATAGTTAAATTTATGAAGATTCTTTGTCACGATTTAATGCTATTATTACTTTAAATGATGGATATCAACGATTTGTCTCCATAGAAGAGAAAACGAATTTTCGTTGCTTGCAAAACAAATATAACCATACTTCTATTGAAAAATAGTATAAAAGAGTTCCTGGCATAGTCGAAATTTATATGAATGTCAATGTGCAAAATCGAAGTTTGAACTCTATCATCACTTAAACTTTTTTGGAACAATCTATGTTTTGTCTGATACTTGAAGTAGAGAACAGTATTATGTAATTGTTCATTCTTGATATCGGAAAGTTGTATATGGTAGGGGATGAAACGAATTTGTACAGTTCAAAAACCATAGGGTAAGATTTCTATCGGATTATAGAACCGGAGCATATTGCTTGAAAAGAAGCATGGAAGGAGGAAGTCGGATGGAAGGGGAGAAAAGGAAAAATAAAGGTATGTGGATAGGGGTATCTGCCGCCTTGGGATGTGAGATCATCTTCGGTTTGAGCTATATCTTTACCAAACAGGCCACCGATGTGGCAACGCCGCTCGCTCTTTTGAGCTGGAGGTTTGTGATCGCGTTTTTTGCAGTGAACCTTCCGGTTTTATGCGGAAGGTTTAAAGTAGGGCTCAGGGGAAGAAAGATAGGCTTGTTGTTTCTTATTGCGACACTCGACCCCGTGATCTATTTTGTGGGGGAAACCGTCGGTATCAGCAGGACCACCGCTTCCGAAAGCGGTGCCTTCCTGGCCTGTATTCCGATCGCCTCGCTTTTTGCATCTTCGATGATCTTACATAAAAGGCCGAACAGAAATCAAATCATAGGGGTATGCGTAACCGTAGCGGGGGTGTTGATTACCGTCTTTGCAGTCGGGCTGGAGGCGTCGTTTTCGCCCTTCGGTTATGCAATGCTCTGTGTAGGAGTGATCTCTTATGCCCTCTACTGTGTGTTTGTCGAAAAGGCGGAAGAATTTACGGGATTTGAGATCACTTATGTAATGCTTTTTGCAGGTGCTCTCGTATTTGCAACAATCGCGGTTGCACAAGCCGTCTTCGAAGGGAGGCTGTTTTCTTTGGTGAGCCTTCCCTTTAGAGAAAGAAGTTTTCTTATCGCCGTTCTCTATCAGGGACTCGGCAGTTCAATCATCGCCTTCTTCCTTTCGAATATCGCAATTGCAAATATCGGTGTGAATCGAACCGCCTCGTTTATAGGTGTGGCGACGGTGGTTTCGATCATAGGAGGGGTAGTCATCTTGGGAGAGAGGTTCTCCGCCCTGCAATGGACGGGGGTAGTCCTGATCGTTGCAGGAGTGTATATGTCAAACAGCAGGGTAGGCAAAGAAGGTTGATACTATTCTTCGATAGAAGGTTGTATTTACTTTGGAGCCATGCAAGTCCGTCTTATCTCTTACGGAGTACAAGTCGGCGATGTCCATAATTCACACTATTTTTCAATAGAAGTGTGGATATATCTATTTTTCGATGACGAAAAACTATGTTGTCTTCTGTGGGCCACAGATTGTTTATATCGACTATTCATACTATTACCTGTTTAAATTGCCTAGTTATCTGTATGAGCAACTTGGGTATGAAAGTGAAAAATGAAGAACGATTTACGAAGTTTTTTCGAACCGATCCAAATGAGTGAAACGTCGTTATAAATCAGCTGTTTGAGCGTTAGCGAGTTCTGATTTATATGTTTCACGACTTGGTTTTCGGTTCCAAAAACGTAGTATTAGTTCCATTTTCACTTTCATTTACTACAAATTCTTATTTATCTCCATACATCCCATACACCTGACATTTTAATTGGGTTTTAGTATCAAAAGAATAGTAGTATCAAATGAACAATAGGTTGACAGCTATCTTGCGGAAACGGGACAGATACAAAAGGGGAAGACTTGCAGAACAAGATGGGTTTATTCTGTAAGTCTTCCCCTTGATGTATCGCTGTTTCTATCGGGCATTTCCTTCTGTGATAAACGCAGAGTTATCGGTCGAAATTGTTAAAGACGGTGATGCCCAAGATTTTGACCTTCCATCCGTCAAGATATCCCGTTTCGGATGTTAAATCCAGTTGATGATATCTCGTAACATCGTACAATCCTGCTCTGTATCGAACACTGCCTCCGTCCTTATACCTTAAACGAACAGGAATTAGAGCGTGTCTACGCAATACTTTACAAAACGTAAAAAATATGAGATACTCGTATAAAACAGAGGAGGTT
>NZ_JBHSHL010000029.1:0-10614 GCF_042652965.1 Filifactor villosus | reverse complement strand
TCGCTACCCGTTATGCAAAGAGCGTCTCCTGCTTTGTTGGAGCAATTCATTTGGCATCGATCGTTTTATGGTTAAGATGCCTTGTTTAATTTGTGTAGACACGATCTAGGCTATCAGTTTGAAAATTACATTCAACGCTTGTCAGCCTATATTCAAAGCGCCGGGAAGACCTATAAAGACCATAAAGCGACGATTCTTTCATGGTTTTATAAAGATCAGGGAAACAAGAAAAGTTCCAATATTCCTACTTGGGAAGATTATGATAGAGGAGATCATTTATGATAAGAGAAACAGAAAGGATAATAGAAAGTTTTTATAATAAAATCATTGAAAAAAAATATAGCATATGCTATTCTTTGAAAGAGAATAAGTAACATATGTTATATTTTGTAAAAGCTGAGGATTAATATGGAATATAGTGAATTTGTCAAAAATGTTAGAAAACAATTGAATTATACACAAAAAGAGCTTGCAGATGCACTTGATGTAAGTTGCGCTACAGTAAACAGGTGGGAAAATAATCAAGTATTACCAAGCAAATTGGCTGTCAATAGGTTTCTTGATTTTTGTGAGAATAATTTTATTGATACAACAGAATTTAATGATTGATTTATCAATGAAGAATATCTCATAGATGGGAGAGGAGAATAAGGATGGCCAGAGCTGATTTGATATGTGAATTAATAAAATATGGTTTATTGAATGATGCTGTTAATTTTAAAAAGGCGGCGGAGGCTTTATGCGCCGAAGAAAGGGCTAAGCAACATACAATTTTAGCAAATAAAATACAAGATTTATTAAGTATGGAAAAGAAGCATGTCTTTGAAAGAAATAGTACAGTTAATGTTGTTAAAGGTGGGATAAATGAGTCAAACCTTTTTTGGGAAAAAACACCTCAAAAGAAACTAGATGATTTGATTTTGCCTCAATCACTAAAAGAAATTTCTCAAGGAATAATTGAAGAACAACTAAGAGCTGAGGTTTTACAGTCCTATGGTCTGGAACCTAGAAATAAAATATTACTGATTGGTCCCCCGGGTAACGGGAAAACTTCTTTAGCAGAAGCTATAGCAGAATCTTTAATGGTGCCATTGCTAACAGTAAGGTACGAGAGCATAGTAGGTGCTTATTTAGGGGAAACCGCCTCTAAACTTTCAAAACTTTTTGAAATAGCAAAAACTAGAAAATGTGTATTGTTTTTTGATGAATTTGAAACTCTAGGAAAAGAGCGTGGAGACATACATGAAACAGGAGAAATAAAGAGGGTTGTTAGTTCTTTACTTATGCAAATTGATTCGTTGCCAAGTTATGTTGTCGTAATTGCTGCGACAAATCATGACACACTTTTGGATAGGGCAGCGTGGAGAAGATTTCAAATAAAAATAGAACTCCCTTTGCCTACTAGAGATAATTTGGAACTATTTTTTAAATATTTTCAAAAGGAAAGAGAATATAAGTTTGGAATTTCTACTAGTACACTTGCAAAAAAAACATTAGGATTAAGTTATGCAGAGGCTGAGGAGTTGGCATTAGAGATTTATCGCCAGTATGTATTAAATATTTCTGAAAATAGTTCTAAGGAAATTACTAGCCAAGTTTTGAAATTATGGCAAATACAGAGAATGTATAGCAAGGAACAGAAGGAGGATGTATGGCAGAAAGACCAATAATATTATTTCCTAAACCTCAGTTAGCTGATCGTGATAAGCGAAAAATGCCTATTCCACAGGTAAATAAACCTTCATTTGGAAAACAATACCATAGGCTTCAGCCCACATTTGCTGTTTTAGAAGAGGCTTTTAAAAAAAAGAATATGCAGATTCAAAATACACCGACAGGTATGAATCCGGAATTTGCTCTTGTTTTTGAAGTGGTAGGCACAGTGGAAAGTTTTTATACTGCAGTAAAAAATTCTGAAGGATTGGAATGGATCTTCGATAAAGAATCCTTTGATATAGAACCAGATGAAGATTTTTATTATGCTGAAGATAAGGATAAGAATATTTCTGGAAAAGTATATTGTGTAATGTCCAATCAAGAAGCAATGAAACAGATGATATCGTGTTGGGAAAGATTCAATGCTGGAGAAATTGATGTATTCAAAAGAGGCTATGCTGGATTAAGGGATATTTTTGTTAACATTAAAAAAATACGAAAATGGACTTCTAAAGATAGAATACAAGAAACTCGAGTAATAGATTATTGGAGGGAGTCTTTAGAAATTGATGGTCACATACCAATTCCATTTGAAGTTGAACTGTTTTATCGAAAAAAAAGTGTAAATAGGTCATTGGCAGAAAGTGCAGTTACTATAGAAATTGAAAAGTTAGGGGGACATGTCTTAAATAAATGTCATATTGCTGAAATTGCTTATCATGCACTTTTGGTAGAGTTGCCAAGAAATGAAATAGAGAAACTCATACACAATCATGAACAAGTGCAATTAGTGCATATTGATGATGTTATGTTTTTTAGACCAATATGTCAATCAGTATTTAATGTGTATGATGAATATGGTACATTAGTAGAAGAAATTGATAGAGATATTCAAGTAGATAAAGTAATGCCAACAATGGGTATACTTGATGGTATGCCTATTCAAAATCATCCTCTTTTAAAGGACAGAATAATACTTGACGATCCAGATGGATACGAAATTGGCTATGAGAGCAGACATAGATGCCATGGTACGGCGATGTCTTCTTTGATATTGAATGGTGATTTGAATAAAAAAGAATTTCTTAACCATAGGATTTATCTTCGCCCAATTTTAAAACCTAGGGAAGTAGCTCCCAATACTTATGTAGAAGAAGTACCAAGGGATTGCCTGATTGTTGATAAAATACATGTTGCTGTTGTTAGACTTTTTGAAAGACAAAATGGGAATGATCCAGTAGCGCCTACTGTAAGAGTTATAAATCTTTCGTTAGGGGATCCGGCAAGACAGTTAGCAACATTAATGAGTCCTTTAGCTCGGTTGATTGATTATTTATCGTTTAAGTACTCGATATTATTTATTGTAAGTGCTGGAAATCATCCAGAAACAATAAGCATGGTAGGTAGTTCCTTTGACGAATTAAAACGAAAAAATATTAGTGAAAGAAGTGAGGAATATTTTAAGTATCTATCAAATAATCAAAGAAATATTAGAGTTTTGTCACCTGCAGAGAATATAAATGGTTTGACAATTGGTGCTATTTATGACGATTATTGTGAACTGGATGAAAATGAGAGGGCAATTTTTGCTGTTCAAAGAGGATTACCAAGTCCTATATCTTCATATGGTAAAGGATACAGGTCAATTATTACACCAGATTTATATTACAGAGGTGGAAGAAAGTTTATTGTTGATTCTTTGAACGGGAAAAAATGGTTGCAGTCAAGCCGTGAGCCTGGTTGTAAAGTTGCTGCACCAACAAAGGATTCCCCAAATGGTCAAGCATTTACTTTTGGAACCAGTGATGCGACTGCTTTAATATCGCATGAAGCATTAAAATGTTATGATATTTTAAATGATATCTATAAATTGGAAACTGGCGAAGTTCCTCCATATAATTATATTGCAATTCTTATAAAGGCAATGCTAACACATGGTGCTTCATGGGGAGATATAGCAAATCAAGTTGCGAAAATGACGGGAACCAAAGAAAAACAAGTTTCAAGATGGTTGGGATATGGAATTCCTAATATATCGAGAGTAGAGGAATGTACAAAAAATAGAGTAACACTTATTGGAAGTGGTAGTTTGAAAAAAGATGAAGGAAATATATTCACGCTGCCGCTACCTATAGATATATCGTCAAAGATAGTAAAAAGACGGTTGATAGTTACTTTAGCTTATTTCTCTCCAGTAGAGGTAAGTAAACAAGCTTATAGAAGTGCAAAGTTATGGTTTGATGTAGTTGGAAATGAACAATTGGCTTCAAATAGAGAAAATACAGAATGGCAAGCAGTTCAAAAAGGGACATTGCAGCATGAAATTTTTGAAAGTGAAAAAGCTTTGATTTGGGATGACAAAAGAGAAATTCAGATTAAAGTAAATTGTAAAGAAGATGCTGGAAAATTTAAAATTGATATTCCATATTGTCTTTTTGTGACTTTTGAGGTGGCAGAAGGATATAATATTGATGTTTACTCTAAGGTTGTTAATAAGGTAAAAACAGCAATTAAGCCTTAGTTTGATGAATTCGATATTTATAAAAAATGAAGCAGTGAAAATAATTAACATAATAGCTAAAAAATTTGGATTTAAATAAAAAAACTTGGTGTAGCATATGGATATATGTAAATCAACCTTTGAAAAATAACCCAGATGGTTTAGCTGAAGAAGAATACTCGTGCGTGGGAGTATTCTTTTTTTGCAGTTCATTTCGTATTCTGTTTGCCATAGATATTTCCTTCTTTGTATGGTTTTCGGGGTCTTAGGGTTCACCCTAACAAGCTAAAAATTGATAAAAAAAGAAGCAGATCCCGAAGGGCTGCTTCATCAATTTTTCCGTAAGTGTCCGTACACTTACTGTGCTTGCTCTTATACTAATAGTATAAGAACAGCGTTAAGCGTATATTAAATTCGATAACTTATTATATCAAGGATAGAAAAGAAATTCAATATCAGTATTGACAAATATTGAATTTAGTTTTATTATTAAATTAGGATTCGGTATTAAAGTTATGAGAAGAGGTTTATTATGGCACAAGTATTAAAAGAAGAAGTCAGAAATAGAATACTTAAAGCAGCAGAGAAAGTATTCTATGAAAAAGATTATAGGAGTGCGAAACTTACGGAAATTGCAAGTGAAGCGAATATTCCTGTTGCACTTATCTACACGTATTTCAAAAACAAAGAGGTTTTATTTGATGCGGTGGTTGGCTGCATTTATTTAAACTTTGAATCTGCATTTGACGAGGAAGAATCCTTAGAAGCGGGTTCTGCTTCCGAACGATTTGAAATTGCGGGTGCAAAATATATTGATGAGTTGCTAAAGGATCGTAAAAAGCTTATTATTCTTATGGATAAGAGTTACGGAACGAAACATATGGATGCAAAACAAAAGTTGATATATCAGATGCAAGTACATATTGAGGAAGGGATCAATAGACAGTCTGAAGAAAAATATGATCCGATGCTTGCACACATTTTGGCAAATAATTTTACGGAAGGACTTCTTGAAATAGCAAGACACTATCAAAATGAAGAGTGGGCAAAAGAGATGTTAAAGCTGATAGCGAGATGTTATTACAAAGGTGTGGAATCCTTATAACTTAAATAGAGCAGATTCTATAGATGTAGATGATTAGCTCAAAATAGACTTTGTGTAACCGGCAAAGTCTTAATTTAAACTCTAATATTGAATTATTATTCGGTTTTATTCAATTTTGAAAGGAGCGTTGTTTATGACAGAAAAAGAGTTAAGAAAAAAAGTGATTGGGAAAAATGGCTTATCCAATTCACTTCTTGCTTTAAAAATAGTATTTGACTTGATGCCACAAATCTTACTTGTATATTTGATTAGTTCCTTAATCACAAACAATATTAACGAAGGTAATTTAAAGTATATATTCTTGGGAATCTTTATATCGTTTGTATTAAAGGGAGTATTTTACTATTTTGCAACAAAGATTGCTCATGAGAAAGCATACGAAAAATTGACAGAACTTAGAGTGGATATTATCGGTCATCTAAAAAAACTAAGTTTAGGATTTTTCAAAGAACATAATACCGGGGAGCTTACGAACATTGTTCAGCATGATGTGGAGCAAGTGGAAGTATACCTTGCTCATGGTCTTCCTGAAATCATGTCAGTTACACTTCTACCTACCATTATTTTTGTAGCTATGATTTTTGTGGATTGGCGTCTTGCACTTGGAATAATTGCTGGAGTTCCACTCATGTATTTGGTAAAAGTTCTTTCTCAAAAAACAATGAACAAAAACTTTGCCATTTATTTTAACCATGAAAGCAAGATGAGAGAAGAATTGATGGAATATGTAAAAAATATTTCTGTTGTTAAGGCTTTTGCGAAAGAAGAGGAGATTAGCGAAAGAACATTAAAGACAGCAAGAGAATACATTTATTGGGTGAAAAAAAGTATGGGAGCAATTACAATTCCAATGGGACTCATTGACATATTTATGGAAATCGGTGTAGTCATTGTTATGATTTTAGGCAGTGTATTTCTATATCAAGGAAATATTACGACACCTAAATTTATTCTTGCCATTATTTTATCGTCTGCTTTTACTGCATCTATAAGTAAGACGGCTACATTGCAACATTTTTCTATTGTGTTTAAGGAAGCTCTAAAGGCGATTGGAAAAGTTTTAACAGTTCCGCTTCCAAAGAAAAAGACAGAACAAGGTTTAGAATTTGGAAATATAGAATTTAAAGATGTGAATTTTGCATACGGAAAAGATAGCTTTGAGCTAAAAAATATCAATTTAACTTTTAAGAAAAATAGTTTGAATGCCTTTGTAGGAGCAAGTGGTTGTGGGAAAAGTACTGTATCTAATTTGCTTATGGGATTTTGGGATGCAGACGAAGGACAAATACTGATAAATAGAAAAGATATAAAAGAATATAGTCAAGAAAATATATCAATGCTGATTGGTAGTGTGCAGCAAGAAGTTATCCTTTTTGATTTAAGCATTTTTGAAAATATAGCAATCGGAAAATTAAATGCAACAAAAGAAGAAGTCATAGAAGCAGCTAAAAAAGCAAGATGCCATGATTTTATTTCCGCTTTGCCAAATGGATATGATACAAGAGTCGGAGAAATGGGTGTCAAGCTGTCAGGTGGCGAGAAACAAAGAATTTCCATTGCGAGAATGATACTGAAAAATGCACCGATTTTAATATTAGATGAGGCGATGGCAGCTGTTGATAGTGAAAATGAAAGACTAATCGGTGAAGCGATTGATGATTTAAGTAAGGATAAAATCATCATTACAATTGCTCATCATCTAAATACGATTAGAGATTCAGACCAAATTATAGTTATGGATAAGGGTGTTGTTCTTGATGCAGGAAGCCATGAAGAGCTGATGAAAAGATGTGATTTTTATCGTGATATGGTGGAAGCACAGAACAAGGTTGACAGATGGAATTTGAAAGAGGTGGTAACAGAAAATGTTTAAGGAAATGTTAAAACTGCTCACAAAAAGTGGCAAAAGAGATTTAGCTATATCAAGTATATTCTTTGCTCTTTATGGATTAAGCTCCATAGCTATGATTGTTATTGTCTTTTCTATACTGTTTCAGATATTTGACGGAACAAGCATAGAGAACCTATATAAATATTTTATTGTGATTGCACTTTTTGTTGTATTCAAAGGCATTTGTAACATGGTTGCGGATATGAAAAAGCATAGTGCAGGTTTTGATATTGTTCAGCAAATAAGAGAACGCATGATTATCAAATTAAAGAAATTCAGTTTGGGCTTTTATACCAATGAAAGACTGGGAGAGATCAACACAATTTTACACAAAGATGTTGATAATATGTCCCTTGTTGTAGGGCATATGTGGTCAAGAATGTTCGGTGATTTTTTAATAGCAACAATGGTATTTATCGGTCTTGCAAGTATTGATATAAAGTTGGCGCTGATAATGGTAGTGTCCGTTCCTATTGCACTTGCCTTTCTATATATGACAATTAAGCAATCTGAAAAAATAGAAAATCAGAATAACTCAGCACTTCTTGATATGGTTAGCTTATTTGTTGAATATATTAGAGGAATACCTGTATTAAAGAGTTTTTCAAACAATAAGAGCTTGGATAATGAGCTTATGAATAAGACAAAAAAGTTTGGAGAAACAAGCAAAGTAGCTTCAAGATTCAAGGCAAAACAGCTATCTATATTTGGGTTTTTACTGGATATTGGATATTTAGTTCTTTTAATTGCAGGAGCAATACTTGTTAAAAAGGGAAGTCTTGATGTACTTCATTTTATTATCTTTGCAGTAATTTCAAAAGAGTTTTATAAGCCGTTCGCTTCTATGGAACAACACTATATGTACTATGTTTCGGCGATAGATAGTTACGAAAGACTTTCAAGAATTTTATATGCAGATGTAATCCCGGATAAAGTGAATGGAATTGTTCCGAAAGATAATGATATAGCTTTTGAAAACATAGATTTTTCTTATGAAAAAGATGAATTTAAAATGGAAAAATTGAGCTTTTCTATTGCTGAAAAAACAATGACAGCCTTAGTTGGAGAATCAGGTAGTGGAAAGACTACTATAACCAACTTGCTTCTAAGATTTTATGATGTGCATAAAGGGGAAATTACACTTGGAGGAACTGATATAAGGGATATTCCTTATGATGAGCTTTTAGATCGTATCAGCATTGTCATGCAGAATGTTCAACTGTTTGATAACACGATTGAAGAAAATATCAGAGTAGGTAAAAAAGGAGCTACAAAAGAGGAAATCATTAAAGCTGCAAAGAAGGCAAGGATACATGATTTCATTATGAGTTTACCAAAAGGTTATAAAACTGATATTGGAGAAAATGGTGGGATTCTTTCAGGTGGACAGAGACAAAGAATATCTATTGCAAGAGCATTTTTGAAAGATGCACCTATTTTAATTCTTGATGAGATGACAAGTAATGTTGATCCTGTAAATGAATCTTTGATACAAGATGCGATTACAGAACTTGCAAAGAATAGAACCGTACTTGTAGTGGCTCATCATTTAAAAACAATTCAAAAAGCTGACCAAATTCTCGTATTTCAAAAAGGAAATTTACTTGAAAAAGGAAAGCATGGCGAACTTCTTGCAAAAAATGGTTACTACACAAAATTATGGAAAGCTCAGTATGAGGTATAACCATGATTTTGCTAAAAAATGTTTATTATGAATGGGAAGATGGACGAACTGCTTTAAAAAATGTCAATCTTGAAATTAGAAAAGGTGAATTTGTTTTAATTTCAGGGAAAAGTGGAAGTGGTAAAAGCACTCTTGGAAGTGTGATGAATGGTCTTATTCCACATTATTACAAAGGCAAAATGCAAGGGGAAGCCTTTGCGTCCGGAAAAGATATAAGCAAATTATCGCTTCATGAAATAGGGCATATTGTAGGGACTGTATTTCAAGATCCAAGAAGTCAATTTTTTACGACAACGACAGATGAAGAAATAGCTTTTGGGCTTCAAACCATCTGCAAATCAAGAGATGAAATAAAACAGAGAGTAGAAGAAGTATATGCAGAACTGGATATTGAGGAACTGAAAGGAAAATCTGTTTTTGAATTATCAAGCGGACAGAAACAAAAGATAGCTATTGCAAGTATCTATGCGATGAATCCGAAAGTTTTAATTTTAGATGAACCTTCAGCAAATTTGGATATGAAAGCAACATTTGGCCTATTTTTAATTTTGGAAAAATTAAAGAAAAAAGGAACAACAGTTGTTCTAATTGAACATCGTTTGTACTATGTAAAATCTTTATTTGACCGTTTTCTTTTGGTGAAAGATGGAGAAATTGCACTGGACTTGAGTCGGGAAGAAGTTATCCATCTTGAAGGGGAGTTTTGGGATGAGAATGGACTAAGAACTCTTGAATTAGAAGAATATAGGATAAGTGAGAAGAAAGATTCATATCAATTAAAGGATGAAAGTATCAGCGGAAAAGACTTGAAATTTTGCTATTCGAATGTAGCTAAGAATGGAAAGAAGCAAAAACAGTACATTTTAAATCATCTTGATTTCAATATGGAGTGCGGAAAAGCTATTGGTCTTATCGGCTTAAATGGTACTGGGAAAACTACCTTTGCAAGAGTGCTTTCAGGACTTGAGAAGATGAAAGAGGGGACAATATGGGCGGGAAAAGATAAGTCGCTTAATCACAAAGATTTAATGGATATGTCATATTTTGTCTTTCAAGATTCAGACTATCAGTTGTTTTCGGAAAGTGTACTTGATGAAATGCTACTTGGTATTTCAAGTAAAAATAAAAAAGAAAATACCCAAAAGGCAAAGTTTATTTTGAATGTACTTGGCTTAGATAAATATATAGACAAGCATCCGTTTGCTTTATCAAGAGGAGAAAAACAAAGGCTAACAATAGCTTGTGGAATGATGAAACAGGCAAAAGTTTTTATCTATGATGAACCAACATCAGGTTGTGATAAAGACTCAATGCTTTCCGTCGCAAAACTGATTGAAGAACAATTGAAAATTGGGACAACAGTTTTGGTAATAAGTCATGATTTTGAGTTTTTAGCAAACACAGTGAGCAAGCTATGGGTAATGGGAGATGGAAAAATAGAAACTGTTTTAGATATGAGTGAAAGTAATAAATTTCTCATATTAGACAAGATGAGAGGAGGTAGAGAGCTTGTCAGATAGAAAAACTATAGATCCGAGAATAAAACTTACTCTACTTCCAATTGTTGGATTTACGAGCTTTTTTATAAGCGATACAATTCTACTTTTTATACTAATTGTTTTTGCCTTTTTTCTATATTTATATAGCGGGATGTGGAAAAGAGCATTAAGCTTTATTTTGTTTTTTGTGCTTTTATACTGTATAGAGTTAGAGCGTGTCTACGCAATACTTTACAAAACGTAAAAAATGTGAGATACTCGTATAAAACAGAGGAGGTT
>NZ_JBHSHL010000028.1:0-22290 GCF_042652965.1 Filifactor villosus | reverse complement strand
TTATTGAAGGAAGTAGGGACGATAGCCGAAGACTATTTGACCCTGTATACCGAATTTGAAGCTATGGAAACTCAGGTGTCTGTCGTTTGGAAGGATGTACTTTGGTTTAAACAACTTTATGAGAATGAAAAAAACAAGGAACAACAAGTTCTTCACAAGTTATCGGAGGAAGTTATCATCGAGGATCCTCCAAAGATAGAACAACAGGGAGATCTTGTGTCCATATCCGTAGAGGAACTGCAAAACTATATTCAAAAAAGCAATGAGTTGGAGCATATCTACTCTATGAGAACTTGGAAGATGGTAGAGAAATATAGAAACTTTATGGATTATACCGGTGCAGGCAAAAAATTAAAAGGTATGAGAGATTTGTTCAGAAAATAAGTAGAACGAAAGGTTGCTTAGTCGTGATAAAGGTAGAAGCAGGACATTTGAAAGAGCTGATAAGATACGGCTTCTTTGGAGTTTTGTCAACAGGGATAAACTTCGTGTTATTTTATATCTTGATAAAGCTTAGAGTGCATTACATCGCTTGTAATGTATTGTCCTATGTTGTCGCAGTATACATCTCTTATTATTTCAACAAATGGTGGGTTTTTGAGGAAGATAGTAGTGAGCGATCAAACGATATGATAAAAAAAATCAAATATTTTTTTGTTCGAGTCTTGTCGTTGCTGGTCGATACGGTCCTGCTCTATCTTTGTGTAGATTTCTTTAAAAGAGATGTGTTTATAAGCAAAATTGTAATTGCTGTTGTGATCATACTGGCCACCTATTTGATAAATAAGTACTATGTTTTTGGAGATAAGAAGGAGAACTATGAGAGAATACCTTAAATTGATGAGAGTCAAACATTATATAAAAAACTTATTGATATGTGTCCCTCTGATCTTTTCGAAAAAATTGCTCCAAGACTCAAGTTTTTTTGATACGTTGCTCGGAGTACTTGCTTTCAGTATGGTATCTTCAGTGATTTATATTATCAATGATATCAATGACATAGAAAAGGACAGGAGCCATCCGAAAAAGAAGGAAAGACCTTTGGCTAAGGGAACAGTAACAATAAGGAGTGCAGTCCTCCTTATACTTTTTTTGTTTTCAGTCACAACTCTATTGGAAGTTTTTGTGTTTAAAAACAGCCTGGGATCTTGGGCGGTCCTGTTTCTGTATTTTTTTATCAATGTTGCTTACAGCTACAGGTTGAAGAACATACCGATCGTAGATGTAGTGATACTGGCAATGGGATATATTTTACGGATATACTATGGAGCTGTCATTGTGAATGTGGAAGTATCTGCCTGGCTATATCTCACGGTCTTATCTCTGGCATTTTTCTTGGGCTTTGGGAAGAGAAGAAATGAATTGATAAAAAGGGGGACCTCTCATAGAGCAGTCCTAAAATATTATACCAAAGAGTATTTGGATAAGGTGATGTATATCTTTCTGGGAATCACATTGGTGTTTTACTCTCTTTGGTGTGAAGGGATGGTCTCTATGCTGGGCAGAAGTATATTGTTTACAATCCCTGTTGTTATCTTGGTGATATTGAGATACACACTGGTTATCGAGATGGATTCGGATGGAGATCCGGTGGAAGTGGTTTTGGGAGATAAGATCATTATTATATTAAGTATGCTGTATATCATTATGATACTTACTATATTGTATATAAAGGTATAGAAGGGGAGGGATTATGGAGGTATTTGTCTATGATTTTGACGGGACCATATACGATGGGGATTCCAGTGTGGATTTTTTTATGTATGTATTCAAAAAAAATCCGGGATCCATTCTAAAGATAATTCCCTTATTGTTGTATAGTTTCATACTGTATTTTTGTAAGCGGATCTCCAAAAAGACACTCAAGGAGAGGTACTTTTCGTTCTTAAAGCACAATACTCAGGTGGATGATTTACTCCGAGGTTTTTGGGAGGAGAATTTCTGTAAGTTAAAACCTTGGTATCTTGAGAAGAGAGACCATTCAAGAGATATTATTATTTCTGCATCTCCGGAGTTTTTATTGCATATTCCTGCACAGAAAATAGGGGTATTCAAATTGATCGCCACTAAGGTCGATAAAGAAACAGGGCAATTTTTATCGGAGAATTGTTATGGGAAAGAGAAGGTAAACAGACTCTATGAGTTCTTTCCTGAGTGCAATGTTCTGGAGAGCTATTCAGACAGTTATTCAGACTCGTGCTTGTTCGATATTTCACATAAGGCTTACTTGGTAAAAAAAGGAGAGATTATACTTGTTAATAGATAGATTTAAGAAACAAACGGATGTCGAACTATTGATCGTATGTCTTTGTATAGCTTTTATTTGTTATGGAGGCTATGTGTATCCTCATTATGCAACGGATACATACAGGGTCGTTGCTAACTTGGAGTTTACTTTGCGGGATATATGGGAGGAGTATACTTTCCCCTATTTAAAGGCAGGGCGCTATGGACTGGGAATTTTGATGTATATTGTGGCAATGTTTAGGATCCATCCTCTGTTGAACAACGTAGTATCCAATGTTTTATCGATCTGTTTTATAGGCTTGTCGCTGTATCATTTGGTCTACAGATTGAGTAGTTATTTGGAGTTTCGTTCCACTCGGAAATTTAAATTACTATTGGTAGCTACTCCGATATTTATAAATCCTCTATATGCAGATTGGTTTCAGTTTCCCGAATGTGTTGTTTATTACTCGTTGGGGCTTTATCTTGTTACAATTCTTGCTTTTAAAGTGTTTTTTCAAGAATCATACACCTCTATAAAGCGGAAGGTATTTTATATAGGGAGCCTGATTTTTGTTATAGGGATCTATCAGATTCTTTTAAATGTATTTTTTATTCTATCTTTGTTCATAATTTATATGATATACCTGAAAAAGAATACTGCTACAAAGGTATTAATAAAAGAATTTCTGTTTCTCTTGTTTCTTTATACAGGGATCAGTCTAATCCAGTTAACTATTATAAAAGTGTTTGGAAATGGAATAAGGACAAATACCGACATTATCAATAATACTATATATGTAATAAAGATGCAGCCGGTTTTATGGGCTATGAAAACAACGGGAAATGGGAATGTTTGGCTTGTAATCACAACTTTAGTTGTGCTTGCATTTAATATAGTCTCCATATTTACCATACAAGGGATTCCCAAATCAAAGGAATTTCTTCTCTTTATTTTGTTTTTTGTTGTGATAAGCGGTATTCTATACTCAACTCATATTTTAGCCGAACCGTGGTTGTCTCAGAGAACCGTAGTGCTATTGTACGGGTTTCCCGGGATATTGGGACTATTGTTTCTGTGTAGAAAACAAACGGATTCATCCTTGCAAGCTTATTTTAATTTAGCTTTGATCTTCTTTCTTGTTTTGAATACCGTCTATATATACAGAACAAATAATATTTCTATTGGAATGCAAAAAACGAACAGCTTAGACAAACAGATTGTTCTACAAATAAGAGCAGAGATCGAGGATTATGAAAAAGTGAGCGGGATTCAGGTGAGCAAAATTGCCTTTAAGAATGATGCACAGCTCAACTGGAGTTATCCTGACGTGTTTTGTATGTTTGATTTGAATGTAAGGGCGTGGGCTGTTGATTGGGCTAGAAAAAATATGGTGGAGTTTTATATGCAAAGGAAGTTCGATGAAATAGAGATGGATGATGTCATATACCAGAGATATTTTTTTGAGAAAAACTGGAATACTTATGAAGAAAGCCAGACAGAGATAATAGGAGATACGATTTATATTATGGTGTATTAGACAGGGGGTTGATCCGCCGTGCATTATACTGTGCTCTACTTGAAATATTAGGAATCAGGGTATTAGGGTATGCAATCTCTAAAAATGCTTTGAATCACCATAGAATTCGAATGGGTAATAGTATAAAATATAAAATAGGAGAAGGTGTTATTTTGACCAAATTTAAGAGGAGTCTTGCAATAGATTTTTTTAAAGGGATAGCGATTATAGGTATCGTATTTATCCACACAGTTTTTGTTTCGGGATGGGCTTATGTACCGGGCTATATGAGAAATTTTTCACTGTTGATTGATGTACCTCTCTTTTTCTTTTTGTCAGGATGGGGAAGTTCTTATAATCAAGACTACTACAAAAAGATAAATAGTGTAATTAAACTCTGTTTCAGGTGTATATATTTTATAGTGTTATATACATTGGTTATTTTTTTTGTGGACAGAGATTTATTTAAGGTCAAAGATCTGCCACATTACTTTTTGTTTGTAGTCACTCAACCGGGCAATATATGGTCAGATTTTCTGGGGGGGTTGGTTTTTCAATGCTTTCGTCCCTGTCAATATCATAATACCATACTTTTTATTTCGAGATAAAAGGAGCTCGACCTACTTGATATGGGGATGTATTTTTGCGTTGACTCTTATTTGGTATAAGTTTTTACCTAATGTACTTTCTTTATCGGTATATTTTTATTTCTATGCGCTTATTTATCTTTTGGGATACAAAGCAAAAGACTGGTATATTCCGTCTGCAAGGGACTTTGTCTTTATACTAGTCGGGACTGTCCTGTTGATAAGATTGAGCTTTTGTTTTAGAGGGATTCATATATTGGAATCGGACTTGAACCAAATCAAGTTTTCTCCATCCTTACCATACTTGTTTTACTCATTGCCTGCTATGGAAGTAGTTTTGTTGTTAAGAAAAAGAGTAAGCAGCTCATCGAATCGTTTTGTAGGTGTAGTTTCACTTTTAGGTAAAAACAGTATCTGGATCTACTTTGGTCAAACATATTCTTTGACACTTTTGGGATATATAAGTGCAGCAGTTCACATTAACATATGGCAGGCAAAATTACTGTTGATGTTTTCTATTAATTTGATACTTGCTCTATTGTTTGCCTATGTACTTGCAAAAGGGTATTCAGTAACAGAACGAGGCTTTTTAAGACCATTTTCAAAAATCAAGCGATATTTATCAAATTTTATTATACAAGGGGAAGTATAGGATGATGAAGGAGATATCAGTTTCGATAATCGTAGGGGAGTACAATTCCTCTGCGTTTATCAGAAAAAATGTGGAGAGCCTGCTTGAGCAGGATTACAATAATATAGAGATTCTTTTGTACGACGATGCTTCCACAGATAACACAAGAGAGATCATGAGGGAACTTGAAGTTGAGCATCCGGATAAGATACGGATTTTTGTATCTGATATCAACGGGGGAGTCGGCAAAGGAAGAAATTATTGTTTGAACAGAGCGGAGGGAGACTATATTCTTTTTATGGATCATGACGATTATATCGATAGATCCTATGTGTCGACCTTGGTTCGCGAAGCCGAAAAATCAAAGAATATAGATGTTTTTTATACCGGATTTACTAGCGTTGAAGAGAACGGGGATATCCGATATGTCCGAAAGTTTCGGACAGAAGAGGAGGCTTTTCGTCAAAGCATTCCCTTATTTGCCAAGATGTATCGGAGAAATTTCTTGGTTGAGAACAATATCTATTCTTGTGAGGGGAGGGTTATTGAGGACATCCTCTATCAAGGGGTTTTAGAAGCTAGAAGACCTAAGATAAAGCTAGTCGATTATCCCAAATATTACTACGTGTTCAATAGAAAATCTATAAAAAACACAGTCTTTTTGGAGTTTCAGAATGGAATTATAGATAAGAGTTTTGACTATCTTATCCGAAACAAGAACTTGTTGTCCCAAGAATCGTATGAGATAGCAAGTTACTATGCCTTTTATTTTGTTTGTTGGTATCTTTTGAAAACAGGTGCCTACGTTAAAAAAGAGAATATGGATGCAGAGTATTCGAAGGCATTTGGCTATTTAGATAGACACTTTGCCGAGTATAGGAACAATAAGTATTTGACACTCAGAGGATTAAAGGGTTCTCGGATGGTTGTCAACCTAGCTTTAAAGACGGTATCTGTTTTAGATAAATTGGACTTGTCAAAATGGTTCTTTGGTTTTTATGCAAAGAACGGAAGATTCTTCAGAAAGTTTTGGCCGGAACTGTAGAAAATTCGATTAGTTTGAGTAAAGGAACAAAGATGAGGGAGAATATAAAAGATATTTTATCTTGGGTCGATGAAAAAAACAGAAGCCTGGAAGTAAATATCTATAAGAAAACAATGGGAGAAACCGTTTGGTTTTTAGATGGAGAAGGGGTTATACGAAACAAGGATAACAGTTTTTTTCAGATCAGAGGCTTGAAAGTGCTTGAAGAAGACAGGGTCGTTCAGGAGCAACCGATTATCATCCAAGATGAGATCGGTTATCTCGGTATCATATGCAAAGAATTCGATCACAGAATGTATTTTCTTATGCAGGCGAAGATCGAACCGGGAAATATCAACAAAATACAGATCTCTCCGACGATTCAGGCTACCAAAAGTAATTTTACCCAAAAACATGGAGGAAAGAAGCCGGCCTATCTCGAGTATTTTTTGGACGCGAGACATCGGGTGTTGGTAGATCAGATCCAATCGGAGCAGTCTTCGAGGTTTTTGGGAAAGAGAAATCGAAATATCATCATTCTGGTCGAAGATGAGGTTCGAGTATTGCCTTCTCATAAGTGGATGAGCTTGGATCAAATCAAGGAACTGATGAAGATCGATAATCTTGTGAATATGGACACAAGGACGGTCTTATCCTGTCTTCCTTACTTAAGTATGAGCGAAAGGGAGCGTGAACTGTTAGGTTACCCGAGAAGTGAAGAGTTGAAGAAATCCCTGTATGAAGGGGACGGAACAAATCATATTACCGAAATCTATAAATATATCAATGACTATAAGATGTTTGACCTTTGCAGAAGAGAGCTCCTGCCCCTGTCTTCTTTGGATAGATGGGAGTGGAAAAAGGGAGAATTTGTTCATAAGGAGGGATATCCCTTCAAGGTCATCTTTTGTGAGATAGAGATAGAAGGTCGTGAAGTAAGAAAGTGGACACAACCTTTGTTTGAAGCCAACGGAAAGGCGATATTCGGTCTTTTGACCCGGCTCGAAGACGGTATGACGAAGTTTTTGGTAAAGGCGAGGTCGGAAACCGGATGTTTTGACAAGATCGAGTTGGGACCGAGTGTCCAGTTGGAAGCGGATTATTCGGAAGATGAATTGGATGTAGTGGAAAAGTTGTTCTTTGAAAGGTGGAAAGGACAGCAAAACATCCGGTTCGACACAGTGTTGTCTGAAGAGGGTGGAAGATTTTATCATGAACAGAACCACAATGTGATCATTGAGATAGAAGAGGAGTTAAGGGAGTTGCCACAAGGATATTTTTGGGTAGATTATAAGACTTTGGCGGAATTGATCATGGTGAATAATGTTCTTAACATTCAGCTTAGAAACCTGCTGTCAGTATTGGAGGCTTGATGTATTATGGAAAAAATAAGGATAGGGATACTTGGAACATCGGAGATCGCCTTTCGTCGTTTTCTTCCGGCATTGATGAAGTGTAAGGATTTTGATTATGCGGGTGTGGCGTCGAGAAGCGTCGAAAAAACGGGTAAGTTTATCGAAAACTATGGAGGAAGAGCATATTCTTCTTATGAAGAATTACTCGATGACGAGGGGATCGATGCGGTCTATATTCCGCTACCGCCCGCACTTCATTATCAATGGGCAAAGTCAGCCTTGGAGAAGGGGAAACACGTTTTTTTGGAGAAACCTTCAACGACCGCTTTGTCTGATACTCGAGCATTGATAGCCATGGCTGAAGAAAGAGATCTGGTTTTAAGAGAGAATTATATGTTTTTATACCACGGACAGATCACAAGGATACGGGAGATTCTTGAGCAAGAAGAATTCGGAGAGCTTCGCTTGTTGCGTTCAAGCTTTGGTTTCCCCAGGAGAAGTGCCGAAGATTTCAGATACAATAAGGAGCTGGGTGGAGGTGCTCTTTTGGACTGTGGAGGATATCCCGTCCGTTTGATTTTGGAACTTTTGGGCGAAGAAGTTGAGGTCGAAACTTCCAAGCTGCACTATACCGATGAGTATGAGGTCGATCTGTATGGAGATGCGACATTGTCAAATGGGAATGTGACTGCACAGATCGGATTCGGGATGGATCATGAGTACAGATGTGAACTTGAATTGTGGGGAAGCCGAGGTTATCTGAAGGCATCGAGGATATTCACGGCACCTCCGGAATTTGATGTTGAGTTTGACTGTGTTGTCGGGGGAGAGTCAAAGAAGGTTTCGGTGGGCAAGGATGATCAGTTCTATAATTCGATCGTTTATTTTAGACAGTGTATTCTCGATAAGAAGAAGAGGATAAGGGAATATACTTATTTGGAAAAGCAGTCTTATTTGGTTGAAAAAATACAAAAGGAGGGTTAGGTCATGAAGATCACAGAGTTGGAACTTGAAGGTGTAAAAATTTTGGAACCCAAATATTTTGAGGATTACAGGGGATATTATACAGAGAGTTATTCCAGCAGAACCTTAAAAGAGTTCGGTATAGACACGGTCTTTGTTCAAGATAATCATAGCTATACGATCAAAAAAGGAACCATTCGAGGAATACATTTTCAGAATAATCCAAAACCGCAAATAAAGTTGGTAAGATGTGTGAAGGGAAGAGTTTTGGATGTTGTTGTCGATCTTAGAAAAGACTCTCCAACTTTTAAAAGATGGATCAGTGTTGAATTATCCGAAGAAAACAGAAAACAAATATGGATACCCAGTGGTTTTGGTCACGGATTTTTGACATTGGAAGATCATTGTGAGATCCAGTATAAAGTAAGTGAATGGTACTATCCGGAATATGATAGGGCGATTGCGTGGAATGATAAGGAGATCGGAGTCGACTGGGGAATTGAAGATCCAATCGTTTCTGAAAAAGATATGAAAGCACCTCTGTTGTCCAATAGTGATGTGAACTTGAATATGGAGGTCAACTTAAAATGAAGAAAGTTGTTGTAACAGGGGCGAGTGGCTTTATCGGAAAAGCTTTGACTAAAAAACTTTTGGAGAAGAAAATAGAAGTCTTTGCAATTGTTAGAGATTGTAAAAAGATGGATGAATTTAAAGATGATCCTCTGATTTCAATTGTAGAGGCGGATTTGAAGGGTTATTCGAATATCGATGAAAGTCGTCTGAGCGGTGATGTCGATGTGTTTTATCATTTAGCATGGGAAGGAACATTTGGAGCGCCTTTTAAAGATTATAAATTGCAGATGAATAACTCCATTTATTCTGCAGACGCCCTTGATTTAGCGATAAGATCTGAGTCTAAGAAGTTTGTTATGGCGAGTACGGTGAATGTCCTTGAAACAATAAATTATTTCGGAAAATCAGGAATAGCACCCCGATATACTTGCATCTACGGTACAGCCAAATTAGCTTCTGAAATGATCTGTAAAACAATAGCTTATCAAAAGGGGATAGACATTAATGTTGCTTTAATCGCGAATTCATATGGCGAGGGTGATACGTCTAAGATGTTGCCCAATGTTCTCTTGACCAATCTTCTTCAAGGGAAAAGTCCTGATTTGGTGGAAGGAAATTTTTTGTATGACTGGATCTATATCGAAGATATTGTCGAAGGCTTATTGGCGATTGGTGAAAAGGGGCTGAATCAAAAAACCTACTATCTGGGACACGAAACCCTTTTGACGTTTAGAGAGATCGTTGAAAATGTTAGGGATATAGTAAATCCTAATGTTGAGCTGAAACTCGGAGTATACAGTGATACGGTCAATATTGACTATGAGAGGATAGACAGAACTTCTCTTAGGAAGGATACGGGCTTTAGCCCTTGTAGTGATTTTAAGGAAAGTATATTAAATACTGTAAACTGGATTAAGAAGAGATAACTTTCTTGATTTTTTGATCAGTAACAGCGTCAAATATTGTATATTGGATGGAGTTGAAGTATGAAAGCTTTGGTTGTGGGAACGGGATATTCAGGTGGTATCATTGCCAGAAAACTGGCGGAAGAAGAAAATATCAAAGTAAGAATGATAGAGCAAAGACCTCATATTGCAGGGAATATGTATGACTATTACAATGAGTACGGGGTCCTGGTTCACAAATACGGTCCTCATTTGATTAATACGGACAAGTACCATGTAATCGAATTTTTGGAAAAATATACGGAATTAGTTCCTTTCTCCGTGAAGTTGTTAAGTCATATAGACGGCAAATATGTGAGTCTACCCTTCAACTATATGACGATGCAACAACTGGTGGGTGCGAAAAAAGCTTCTTCCTTGCTAAAAAAGTTCAGATCTGCATTTGAAGGACGACATAACGTATCTATTTTTGAACTGATAAGCCATGAAGACGAAGATATTTGTGACTACGGAAATCTGTTATATGAGAAGGCATATAAGACTTATACGGCTAAGCAGTGGAATCTAAAACCCGAACAATTGGACAGGAGCGTCTTGGATAGGGTAAAGATGCGATTGAACTATGAAGAGAGGTACTTGGATGTTGATTTTCAATATATTCCAAAGTACGGATATACAAAACTCTTTGAAAATCTTTTGAATCATCCCAATATCGAAATTGAATTAAATACCAATGCCATAGATCATATTCGTTTTGACGACGAACATGAAATTGTTCTCTATGATGGCGAGGAGTATGATGTGTTGGTATTTACCGGTGCCATTGATGAGTTGTTTGACTACAAGTACGGAAAACTTCCTTACAGGTCTTTGGAGTTTGTATACGAAAGTCAAAAAACAACTTCCATCTTACCCACACACATTGTCTCCTGCCCTTCTCCGGATGTAGAGTACACGAGGATTACGGAGCACAATAAGATAAACGGTCAACCTCAAGGAGAGTATTCTACGATCGCATATGAATATCCTTATGAATACAATAAAGACGCGGAAAAGGGCAATCTTCCTTATTATCCTGTTGTGAACAAAGAAAACTTAGAGTTGTTTGATCGGTATGTGGAGGAATCTAAGCGGTATAAGAATTTATTTCTGTGTGGTCGTCTTGCAGACTATAAGTATTACAATATGGATCTGATCATCGATATGACACTTATAAAATACGAGGTATTAAAGGAAAAGTATTGCAGATAGTGTAGATGTTTTTATGGAATTGTTTGGAGATGCAATAACTGAGAGACCTCGATATCTATGCTATAAGTTTGAGGATGATGCATAATATAAAAATTATGATTGGAGAGATCAGATGAAAGGAATTATACTTGCAGGGGGATCGGGTACAAGATTGTATCCGATCACCAAGACTATTTCGAAACAAATCGTGCCTATTTATGATAAGCCTATGATCTATTATCCGTTATCTACCTTGATGTTAGCAGGTATTCGAGATATTTTGATCATTTCTACACCCAAGGATATCCATCTGTACCAAGAGCTGCTTGGAAGCGGAGAAAGTTACGGTTTGAGCATAAATTATGCGATACAGGAAAAACCGAGAGGCTTGGCAGAAGCCTTTATTATCGGAGAACATTTTATCGGTAAGGACCGTGTTTGTTTGGTACTCGGAGATAATATTTTTTATGCACGGGGATTTTCCGAGATGTTGGCTAAGGCGCGAAACAATGAGGAAGGCGCCACGATATTCGGCTACTATGTGAGCAATCCGAGTGAATTTGGTGTCGTGGAATTCGACAAGCAGTGGAACGTGTTGTCTTTGGAGGAAAAACCGGAAAAACCCAAGTCCAACTATGCGATACCGGGCTTATATTTTTATGACAATGAGGTAGTTGAGATCTCCAAAAATATAAAACCTTCAAAACGCGGGGAGCTTGAGATAACGGCGGTAAACGAGGAGTATTTGAGGAAGGGACAGCTGAAGGTGGAGCTGTTCGGTCGAGGGATGGCTTGGCTTGATACCGGAACTTATGACGGTTTACTGGAGGCGGCGAATTTTGTGCATACGGTTCAAAAGAGAACGGGTCTGTATGTATCCTGTATCGAGGAGATCGCCTTCCGAAAAGGCTATATCAAAAAAGAGCAACTTTTGACCTTGGCGGAGCCTCTTATGAAGTCGGATTACGGTCGATATTTGCAACGAATCGGTAATGAAGAGATAGAGATTTTATAGAGGAGAGGATCTATCTCCAATCTTTGAAAGGGAGTCTTGACTATGAAAACGGTATTGGTTACAGGAGGAGCGGGATTTATCGGTTCCAATTTTGTAAGGTTGATGTTGGAAAAATACGATTATCATATTATTAATTTGGATTCGTTGACCTACGCAGGAAACCTCGAGAATTTAAGAAGTATCGAAGATCATCCGAACTATGTGTTCGTGAAAGGCGATATTGCCGATAGAGAACTTCTGGAAAGGTTGTTCCGGGACTATGATATCGATATGGTAGTAAACTTTGCAGCGGAGTCCCATGTGGATCGAAGTATTGAGAACCCGGAAATATTTTTGAAGACAAATGTTTTTGGAACGCAGGCATTATTGGATACTGTAAAGAAGTTTTGGAAGTTGCACCCGGAAGATAAGTATTCGAGGGAGTACAAAGAAGGGGTGAAGTATCTTCAAGTCTCAACGGATGAGGTGTACGGAGCTTTGGGGAAGGAAGGGATGTTTAGTGAAACTACCGCACTTGCACCCAACAGTCCGTATTCGGCATCCAAGGCGGGAGCGGACCTGATGGTTCGTGCATATCATGAGACGTTTGCCTTACCTATGAATATTACAAGGTGTTCGAATAACTACGGACCCTATCAATTTCCTGAGAAGTTGATACCCCTTATGATTCATAACTGCAAGAAGGACAAAAAACTTCCTGTATATGGAGACGGGATGCAGATCAGAGATTGGCTCCATGTGAAGGACCATTGTGAGGCTATCGATATTGTACTTCACAAAGGAAGAAACGGAGAAGTATATAACATCGGTGGAAACAATGAGAAGGCGAATATTGAAATTGTAAAACTTATTGTGCGAACCTTGGATAAACAGGAGGATCTCATCGAATATGTAAAAGACAGACCGGGGCATGATCGAAGGTATGCGATTGACAATACGAAGATAACGACAGAACTCGGATGGGCGCCGTCTTATACCTTTGAGGAGGGTATTGCAGAAACGATCCGTTGGTATTTGAACAATGAGGAATGGATGCAGAAGGTAACTTCCGGGGAGTATATGGAGTACTACGAGAAGATGTATAAATAAACTTTATTTATACAGATTCCAGAGTGGAATATAAGGAAGTGTTTTGGTATTATTCCATAGCGATGGATGAGGAGAAGGTGGAAGATTATGCCGGATGAAGGTGTTTTTTCTGTTCAAAAACATTGGTATGAAAAGATATCAGAGCTGCTCCATTTACAAAAACTTGGAATGACGATATGGATCTTAGAAAAAGGACCCCTTGGAACTAAATCTTTCCAAGGGGATTGTAATCTTTCAGGATAGATGGCAATATAAAAGGTGTGAGGAAAGGCGAGAAAAGGCGGGAAATGTCGTCTTTCCAATGTGTTTAAGGTTTGTATCAAAAAAGTTTTGCCAAGTACGTGCAAAGTGAAAAATGGATTTTTAAAGAGGTTTGGCTGTGGATAAGTCAAGGCTCTTTTTTTATCTTTCAAACTTTCAAAACAGGGTTTTTGCCTTTCAAAAATCTTTCAAAATGATGTAGGGGATCTTTCGGGAGGGTTTCGGTCGGGCGATATGAAGCGGGAAGGAGCGGGAAAGGTTTCGGAATCGTCATGAAGAGGGCGAGGATGTGAAAGGGTTGGTATGGTGGGATTACATAGGGGTTAATGAGGAGATGCAGCAGGTTACATATTAGGCGGTTGAGGGTGTGAAAGATCGGCGGAAAGTGTGAAAGATTTTTGAAAGACGGGCGTTACATTTTGAAAGATGTTATGAAAGATTGGGAAAGATAGAGTGGTAATAAGACTGGAGGTATTCAAAGTGAAGTTGTGGATAAATGACATTCCAAGTGGACAAATGTGTTTTTCGACAAAAAAGTTGTCCACTTGGAATTCTTTTGAAATTCCAACGAAAAATTAACGATAGAAAAATCAAGTGGACAAAGGCAAGTGGACAAAAATGGATAAAGGAAGGCGAAAAACGGGCTAGAGTTTTCGAAAAAAAGGCATAAAAAACATAGGGTGAAAAAAGTGGGTTTTAAGTAGTCCTTTGAAGGGAATAAAAGTTCTGTTTTTGAGTATGAAAGATTATGAAAGAAGTATTGAAATAAAAAACCGACTATGAAAGAGAAAAAATTTCTAGTCGGTTTTTTTTTTGAAAGATCAAGCGTCAATTACCATTCCGATTATTCGGAAGTTTTCGGAGTTCTCGGCTTTTATGATAATGGGATTGTAAAATGGATTGATAGATCGAAGTTCTATTTTGTTGTGAAACTTATAGAATCTTTTGCAGGTGATAGTATCAAGATCGGTAGCTACGACAACTATCTGCCCGTTTTCGGCGTAGGGCTGCTCTTTTATGAAAATGATCTGATTATCTTTAATCTCTGGCTCCATAGAATCGCCACGTACTCGGAGTGCGTAATTTGCCTTTGAACTTTCAGGAACTTCAATCAGTTCGTCTTCGCTGTAATAAGGGGCATCCATAAGTTTGGGACTTCCTGCTGCTGTTTCTCCGAGAATGGGGATTTGTTTTGTTCGAACCTCTTCTTTTTTAGGGGTTAGTGTATATTCTTCTTTCGTTTCGTCGTAATTTTGTTTTTCTCGATAGTTTAAAAACTCTATATATAGTTCTAGTTCTGCTCTATTTTTCTCGGAAAACTGAGGAGGAAAATAAGATTTTTCTTGCTCTCGATCCTCTCCGAATATTACATAATTTAGGGAAAGGCCTAAAAATGTAGATAACTTAGCGATTTTGTCATAGGAAGGGTACATAACCTTTCCTTCTCTAGCCTTTTTCTTCCAATCTACAAACAGATTTGTGTTTATACCACATGAAATCAAAGGGTCTTTCTCATTCAAGTTCTTTTCTTTTATTGCATCCAATAAGCGAAGTAAAACTTTATCCTTCATAACTATCCCTTTCTATAAGAAAAATCTTATTTTTGTATTTACAAACAAGAAATTTCTTGCTATAATACAAGTAACTTAAAAATTAACTTAATTATACCAAAAATATAGACTTTCAACCCAAAAATTTTGCATTTTAGTTGGCAGAGAGAAAAAAGGAGGTGGCTATTTGGTAGATAAAGGAGTCAGGGTGTTGGAAATGCTAAATTAGAGAAAAGGATCTGCAAACAGGAGGCGAAAAGAATGAAATCAACAGAAATGAGAGATTACGAAAAGCTGGCAGAGTTATGTAAGCCAATTTTGGAAGAATTAAAAGAACACTTCCACCCTCATGTATCCGTTGTGATATCTGCGGATGGAATAAGAGTGGAAGAGTCCGTTTTTGGGATTCCGTCTAAATCCTAGAATAGCGATATGAATTTTTAATATACGATGCGTGATAACTTCCTTTGGATGCGGCTGCCATCAATCCGTTATAAACATATTCAGGGACATCATAGTAGTCATAAGTGCCTGAATTGAACTGTATTCTGAGGGTGCGCGATGGTTTGTCGTACCCAACGGATACTAAATTACTGGAAGAAACAGGTTGCATAATCATATTGATCACCTCCTTTCTATATATAGTAGGCAATACAAATATATTATACCATATGTAGAGTGAAAGGGCAAAAAATATGAAAAATTTAAGGAAAATAAGGTTATCAATGGGATTGAAACAAAGTGAAGTTGCTAAAATTGCAGGAGTATCTTATCAAATGTACTCCCATTATGAGACGGGAAGGAGAGAGTTACCTGTAAGAGTCGCTAGAAAAATAGCCAAGGGCTTAAAAGTTCATTGGATGGAGTTGTACGATGAGTAAAAAATGACAAGGTGGTGAGGAAGGTGGAAGAGAAGAAGAGAAAAAGAAGTTGGTCGAAAAGAAAAATTACAAAACAAGGAAAAGCCATTCGCGAAGAGTGTGCTCGTAGGAATATTACAATTTCAAGACTTGCACAAAACATGGGAATGAAGAGCACAAACTATTTATCTATGATTATGTACGGAGCTGTGGGAGCTGGTAAATATCAAGAGCAAATAGATCTGTTCTTAAAGGGAGAAAAAATAAGCTAGGGGGTGAAGAAGTGGAATATTTATCTTTGACAGAAGTTGCTAATCTGGAAGGAAAAACATGGGAAGCCATAAACAAAAGTGTGAGAAGGGGGAGAATAAAGTCGCAAAAAATAGAAACGGGAGAAAGGTGTGGTTTTGAATATAGAGTCCCTGTTTCCGAATTAAGCGAATCCGCAAAGATAAAATATTTTGCTGAAAACCCTCAAAAGGCGGAACTTCCCGAATCGAAAAAGTCGGATCTTGAGGTCAAGCTCGATGATTTGAGTTTAACTCAAAGAGAAGAGGCTTTTTATTGGGAGGGAGTTATAAAAAGCTGGCGTTCGTATGTGGGAGAGCATACGGAGAAGTCGGCAACAAAGGAGTTTTTAAGAAGATTCAACAAGGAGAGTGATAAGCAGGTAACAGAAAGAACTCTATATCGCAAATGGGAGCGATATAAGGAGTTCGGAGTGGTAGGATTGGCAGACTTGCGAGGAAATCGCAAGAAGACAGGCGCGAAGATCCATGACTGGGTATGGCATACCTTCAGTTGGTGGTGGCTCGATGAGAATGAGCCGAGCGTGAGTTTTCTCTACAAGCTGATGCAAGGATGGCTTGAAGAGCATAAGCCGGAGTTGTTACCGTTGCCATCGGAAGCTACATTCCGCAGGGCAACGCAGGAGATCCCATTACCGGTTGTGAAGTATTTCCGCAAGGGAGAGAAGGCGTTCTCGGATGAGTGTGAGACATTTATTCATCGGGATTATAGCAAGATCTTCTCAAACGATGTCTGGTCTTCAGATTACCATACCATGGACATCATGGTACGAGATGACGAGACGGGGGAAGTGTTCCGACCGTACTTTGTGAGCTGGTTCGATATCAAAAGTCGAAAGCTGCTGGGATTTCGGTTGACGAGGACGGCAACAACGGACGGGGTAATTCTTTGTTTCAGGGATTGTGCAATGAAGTGGGGGCTTCCCGTTTCGGTGTATCTTGACAACGGAAGAGAGTTTCTGTCGAGTTCGTTCGGCGGGCGTGGAAGACGCAAGACAGACGAGCGAGCGGATTATGGAACGACGATCTTGGAGCGTTGTGGTGTCAGCATGACAAATGCAAAGGTCGGAAATGCGAAGGCGAAGATTGTTGAGCGTTTCCACAAAACGATGACAAATCAGTTTTCCAAGTGCTTTCTAACGTATGTCGGGAAGGGTCCGAGTTTCAGACCTAATCGACATAATAAGGTTCTGAAAAAAGAGGAAAATATTCCACTTCTATCTGAAATGAAAAGGGATTTGGAGAACTTTCTGGAAGGCTTCTACAACAACACAGCGAGTGAAGCGGAGGGGATGCATGGATTAACGCCAAATGAGTGTTATAAGAACAACTTAATCGAAAAACGCACGGCCACGGCGGAGCAGTTAAGATTGCTTTTGACAAGAAGCGTAAGGCTTCAACAGTTCAAAAGAGACGGCGTATTTATCAAGGTGGGAGACGAAAAGGTCTACTATTACGAAAGCGACTACGTGCAAGCTCTCCTGGGACAGCAGGTATATGTAAGGTATGACTCTGACGATCTGACAAAGGTGTATCTCTACGATGAAAAAGAACGATATATCGGAGAGTGTCGCAGAGCTTTAAAAGGTGGATATGAAGGTGCGGACGACGTGGAAGCGATGAAAGCAGTCGCAGCTCATAATAAGAAGTTACGCAGAGATGTTCAGACATATTTGAACATCAAGGAACTTCAGGATGCTCCGGAGGTCGTTGAGGCGATGAGAAGCGTGTCGGAGAGCATGAGAAGGAAAAACGTCATTGACTACGATGCGAAGGTGATCCGTCCGGTTATGACCGAGCGAGTCGCAAAGGCATCGGGAGACGATGAGGAAGTCGGGATTTATTTCGAGCGGATGATCGAGAATGCTCGAAGGAAGAAGGAGGGAAAGGAATAGATGGATTATAGGATCACAATAAACAAGGTTAAGGCGTATATGGAGGATCGCAATGTAACTCAATCGGCGATGGCGAAACGTGCCGGAATTGCAGAGAGTAGCTTCAGCAAGTTCCTTGCCGGAACTTATACGAAGATGGAGAAGATCGCGACACAGCTTGAGGAGTTTCTTGAAAAGGAAGAGGCTAGGGACAACACGGTGTCGGCGGAGGACTTGGGGTTTGCAAGAACAACGATCAGCAACAAGGTGTTGAATGTTTTGGAATACTGCAATATTCAAAGGTCACTGGGGGTTATTTACGGAGATGCTGGGATAGGCAAAACCTTTACCGCAAAAAACTGGGCAAAAGACCGGATGGATGTGTTCTTTGTTACGGCAAATCCGGCATTTGCTAAGGTCAAGCCGTTCCTTCGGATCTTGGCAAGGGCGTTGAAGGTAGAGACTTCGGGCACGGTAGATGTGCAGATGATGGATATCATGGATAGGCTGTTTGAAAACGATAAGATGATTATTGTCGACGAGGCACAATGCTTGGACAAGCGAACTTTGGAGATTATTCGAAGTATTAACGATGCGACCGGTACGGCGATCGTGCTGATCGGGAATGAAGTGGTTTATAGCAAAATGCTCGGAAAACGTCAGGCAGAGTTTGCTCAATTGTTCAGTAGGATCTCAATGCGGAATCATCTGTTGACGGATGATTTCGACATCGAGGACATGCATCTGGTCTTCGGAGATGTCGATCTGGGGGTAGCGGAATACCTGCTCAAGGTGTCACATTCCAAGTATGGATTAAGGGGAGCGACGGCGTTGTATGCGAATGCGACGAACAACGGAAACGCATCGATTGCAGGACTGAGATCGATGTCACGACAAATGGGAATTGAAGCATAAAAAAAGAAGTCCTTGCATGCGGGAACATGCTTGGACTTCGCACCCGCTCCGATTGGGCGGACAAAAATGAATTCAAGTAGATTATAACACGCTGTGGACGTGATTGTCAAAGGAGGGGGGAATGCAGACAAAGGCAGAGATGATGAAGACGTTGAAACAAGTTCGGTTTTCGATCCATGCGAGGCTGGTGCTCGCGAATCAGGAGGATAGAGAAGAGTTTACAAGGGTTTTGAAAAAGATGGATGAAGTGATCAAGGAGATAGAGGAGTTAAAGGAGTAGAGGATGAAAACATACAAGTTATATCGATATATTGACGAGAAACAGATATATATCGCAGAAGACGACAACAATGCGATGGCGAAAAATATTGAATATGTAGGAGAGATCCAATCGGGTCTTACACTTGAACAATTGGCAACGGGCTTTGCTTGGACCGCAATGAAACGATTCGGAGAAGCACAGGAAAAACTGGAATCGATCAAGCGGTTAATCGGTTAGGGGGGACATATGAAGCATGGAAAAAGGCTAACAAGGAAGGAAAAGGAGTATTTTGCAAGTTGCAAGTTGAATCCGGACAACTGGCTGAGAGTGAAAGAGACAAGGGAGTATGTGGAGTATGTAAACAGGGTATCGGGGAAGGTTAGGAGGATGGCAAAATGAAACGAGGTCTGCGAGTGTATGCAAACGCGCTAAGGCGCAAAAATCGGGTGATCTATGAGGCGATATTTGAGTACCCGAAGGAGTGTCGTTATTCAAGAAGTGGAAGCGGATATATCTTGTTTCCGTTTGAGATCTGGCAGCAGGATCGAAACGGAGCATGGTACTTCTTTTTGAGCGACTTCTTCGAGAAGGGGTTGTGGGGGGATTGTATCGGTACAAATCGGCACAATCACGAAGATCTTGGGCTGGCGTTTTTCCTTCACAACGATGTGATTGCCTTTGACGTTGTGAAGAAGGCGACACGGGCGCATGGGTTAGATACCATAGCGCCCGGCTATCGGCATCGTGGAAGTCAGGGAGAAGAGAAGGAGAAACTGGAAAAGGTGATTAAGGAAATCACGGGAGAGAGTGCATATCGACTCCTTCGTATTGAAGGAGGAATGGCTGAGGAAGTAGGATACAAGGAATATGTGTATCCTTCGCCTAAAAAACAAGGAGGACACTGAGATGAAAATGGCAGTATTAAACACGACAATCATCACGGCAGATGGAGATTTTTCGATCCGAACAGTGACAACAGAAGAAGCAAGAGAATTGATTCAATCAACTCCGTTCGTCTCTTATGTAGGTCATAAGGCGACGGCTGAGGTCATGAGTCAACTGTTTGGGATGGAGGTGAAGCACAACAGAGAGTTGTTTCATCAGCAACCCGGGCAGGTTGCACTTTGTCTGAAGCTGAACGGGAGAATCCCGGAGGGAACAATTCTAACGATTGAGGAGATGGAAAAAATCGGATATGTGTTTAAGACAATCGAAATGAAAGATCCGGATGAGGTTCCTGCGGGAATCTACAACTACATTAATGAGCTGAATTGTCAGTACGGTACGCTCCATCCGATCGCGGTGATTGATGCGATCCTGGACTGTGTCGGAATCATGTTATCTTTAAAGGCAATGGAAATGCTCATAGACAGTTTAAGTAATAAGGAAAATCGTGATCTTGCTCTCGAGTACTACGCTCGCTATATTGAGACGGGAAAACGGTTGAAGTGGGAAGAGTACAAAGAAAAGAGGTTAGAACAATGAACAGAATAGACAGGTGGTTGTTGAGAATCTGTTGGATGTTGCAGGTGGTCGTGTGGGTCACGAATCAAATGGCTTACGGCACTCAAAACGGGAGTGCCTTGGTGATGCCTTTTCTGTGGATCCTCTACCGCTTCGGCGGAGAAATCGTTGAGGACTTCCGTGATCTTGCGGGATCAAGGAAGTCGGAGAGGAAACATAAGGATTTTAAGATTTGGAGTGCCTACGATGTTAAGTATCGTATCAAAAAAAGGAGGGCAGCGTGAGACTGATCTATGGTAAGCGATACCGAATTCGCAGGAGGGACACGGACGAGATCAACAAGCAGAAACAGGTGGAGGTCATGACGTTTGTCGGGAATGTGGATGACAGGTTATTGCTTTTTCGTCATCCGATCGGATACAAGGAGGCGTTTTTGAAACGATTGGCGGGAGTAGATTACTTTATTGAAGAGGTTTCGGACAGCTTTCAAGATGATTTCCGGGAGGGGATGAAATGAGGTTTTCAATTCAAGAATTCTTTTGGGATCTAATAAACTATGATTACAATCTATATATGGAGGTTGTCCAAAAAATTAGAAAGCTGTCGAGAAAAAAGAAACGGGAGGAAATGAAGATGAAACATTTAAAGATGGGATGTGTCGCAGGGCGACATGAGATTAAGCAGGCAACAGATGGATACCTTTTTGAAAAAATTGACGATGTTCACGATTATGAATATATGAGAGATGTGATTGAGCGCAAGCTTGCTCTCGCAGGAAGTCTGGATTTATATGTAACGGGTTTGACTGCCGTGACGGCGGAAGCCGTGGCGACTTGCTGCAAGTATGGGATCGAACTCACTTTGTTTCACTATGATCGTGAAACCGGCGAGTATAAAGCGCAGGTGATTGTGAGCGATAGAGAGGCGGAGCTGTTGAAAGAAGGAAAGTAGATGAAACTGAAGAATGGAACGCTATTCACAAAGAAAGAGCTCGTTGGAATCATAAATGCACTTCTTTCGATAGAACATGGTTTTGCAAAAAGGAATTATCTTATGAAGTTCGTTGAAAAGAAGCAAGAGGAACTCTTTGACCAGGTTGATAAAAAGTTGGAACTTCTTACGCATTTGGATGTTAGCGATCTCGATTTTTTCAAAACTCAGCGAAAGTTAACAGAAGAGATAGATTCTCTTCATAACGAGGTTCGTAAATGGGGAGAAGTGGTTGTTGTAGAAGGCAGGAAGCAAAAGGAGGAAACATCATGTTAAATGAAAAAAAAGTTAGCAAGTCAGGAGGGATTACCATCCCGTCGCATATCCGCCGAGAGATGGGAATTGCACCCGGAGAAAAGGTTGAGGTGAAAGCAGATGATAGCGGGAACTTAGTTCTTGAGAGAGTGGAAGGTTCGTGTATCTTGTGTGGAACTCATGAGAATCTGCTTAAGGTGGATAAGGTATTTATTTGTGAGGAATGCGGAATAAAGGTGCATGAAGCCCTAAACGAAAGGGGGAAGTAAGATGATTGAGAATATCAATGAAAGATTAATCAGGGTACACGAAATTGACGAAGAGATATCGAGATTAAAAAGAGAAAAAGATTCCATTACGGCAGAATTTCAGGCCTACGGTCTTCAGGAACTCGAAAACAAGAATATCAAGTATTTGGAGCTGTCGGGCAGTG